>NZ_JBFAQU010000008.1:0-63418 GCF_040678915.1 Micromonospora sp. NPDC049257 | reverse complement strand
GGAGTTGCACGTTCTCGGTGAACGTCACCGCTACGACCAGCGGTACGAAGGTCAACACGAGCGGCCCGGTGGACTCGAACGAGAGCGGCCCCGGTGCTCCTGCCTCGGCAAGCATCACAGTCGGCGCTGTCGCAGCACCGACGCTCGCCAAGGCATTCCGGGACGACACCATCCCCCTGAACGGGACGACGTCCCTGCGCTTCACCCTCCGCAACCCCAACCCGGCGACGTCGCTGACCGGAGTCGGTTTCGTCGACAACCTGCCTTCGGGTCTGGTGGTCGCCAATCCCAACGCCGCGCAGACCAACTGCGCCTCCGGCACGGTCACCGCGACTTCCGGCGGCAGCAGCATCAGCCTGGCCGGAGCGACCCTGCCTGCCAACGAGAGTTGCACGGTGTCGGTGAACGTCACCGGCAAGACCGCGGGGAAGAAGGTCAACACGACGGCCGCTACCTCGATCGAAAGCGGTCCAGGCTCTCCTGCCTCGGCAAGCATCACGGTCCGTAAGGGCATGCTGCCCGTCACCGGCAGCCGGATCTCGACCTACGCCACGGTCGCACTGACCATGCTCGGCCTCGGTGGAATGCTCATCGTGATGAGCCACCGGCTGGTCCGGCGTAGGCGCCAAATCGCCTAGTGCCTCGTCCTGAGCGTTGATCGTGTAATCGGTCGGGGTTCTCAGGACCTGTCGGGGTATCGATGGCCGATGCGGCGCAGGGCGATCGTCGGCGATGTCCGCCCAGGGGCAACCGGCGCCGGACATGCCCCCTGTTGAGGTGACCAAAATGGAGTGGGGGCCGCACCGAGACGAATCGATGAGCAGACCCGCGATTGGGTCTGCGTCATTCACCCGGTGCGGCCTCCGTTCCCTCGGCCAGCCGTTCTCCTGCTGGTTACTGGCCAAGCTGCGTGACTACCTGATCGAGTCGGGCTCAGTCACGGCGATCAGAGTCGAAACGATCCGGCGGATCCTGCGCGAGCGAGGGGTGTCCTGGCAGGCCACGAAGATGTGGAAGACCAGCAACGGCCCCCCTGGCCACGCCTTGGCGGCCCGCAACCCGTCCGACTACGGCCACCCTGATCAACCTCGGCATGCTCCTGTTCATGGACGAGGAGGCAGGCGCGGTCGTGCCGATGCTGATGCTCGGAGCGTCGGGCTGGCGGCGGCGCTGCTGTGGGTTGCCGCCCACCTACACCGACGAGGGCCTGCAGGCCCGCCGCCAGCGAACCGGCCTCCCGTCCTCGTGCTGTCCCAGTACGTCGAGCAGCTCTACGCCCGCGAGTTGCTCGCCGGCGGGCAAGGCGCCATCGGCAACTGCTCTAGGACCGGGTCACCAACACCGAGCAGTTCATCGACACCGTGCGCCGGGTCGCCGCCGGCGGCACGGTCATGGACCCGCACGTCATCGTGACGTGGCCAGAGGAGGTGCGCCCGTCCAGTTCACCACCCACGTGGTACGAGGGCCTCCGGCTCAGGCGCTGCTGGACGCCGCGGACCGTGCGCAGTTGCTGGTGGTGGGCAGCCGGGGACACGGCGCCTTCGCCGGGATGCTGCTCGGCTCGGTCAGCCAGCACTGCGTACAGCACGCGTCGTGCCCGGTGCTGCCACCCTCGTTGTCCCACACTCCGTACGCGTCGGAGCCGGTCGTCGCCGCGGCCTGGGGCCCGACCGGTGCGCTGGCCAGGATGTCGGGCGCGCGCCTGAGGTTGGTCGGGTCGGCGGCGGCCGCCATCGCCCACTCGGCTGCCGCGCGTGGCATGCCGGGCGGCGCCACCAGCAAGTCGACCTGGACGTCGCGGCCAGTGGTGGCGACCAACAGGGCGGGGTCGAGGGTGTCGAACCAGCCGATCCGGACCACGTCCGGTCCGATGGTCAACCGGCGGATACGGCTTTCCCAGGTGCGGAGGTTGAGCATGAGATGCCGGATCCGACCATGGCGTTCGGACAGGGCGAGGACGAGACCGGGGAGTTCGGCGGCCGGGTCCCGGGACTGCGGCCACCACCCGCCGTCCAGGATCGCCCGATCCCGGACAGGGGCGAGGACGAGCCGGGGCGCGGACGGCGCCGACTCGGGGGGCGTGGGGGCTGGTCGCGTGGTGACGGACATGGCTCATCCGTCCTCCCGGGTCGGGCGGGGCGGCAGCGGGACGCGAGCGATGCCGGTCGTCGACGGAGGAGTCGGACCGGACCCGGCCGGGCCGTCGGGCCGCGTGCCGGCACGGCCGAGCATCCTCAACTGCACGATCCGGGCGGTGCCGGGCAGGGCGACGAGCAGGACCCCGAAGACCGCGGCCAGCAGCAGCGCCACCCCTATCGGCAAGGTGCCGTGAGCGCCGAGGAACGACACCTCGGCACGTTGCCCGTTCTGCAGTACGAAGACCAGGAGCAGCAGGAGCACGAACGCGAACACCACGGCAGCGACCCACAGGCCCCCGATCCGTGAGCGCTTCACCGACGGTCGCGGGGGTACCGCGCGGGAAGCATCGGTGCCGCCACGGGCGCCCGGCGAGAAGGATTGAACATGACTGTTCCGAGGTGCGGTCATCACGAACCGCCGCCTTCCGATGAAGATCTGGCGCGCCTGGACGCCGTGGTGCGCTGGCGCGTCTGGATGATGGCGGGCCTGCGACGGACTGTCGCGGTCCGACGTGCCGGTGCGAGGGGGGTGCCTGGCCAGGAATGCGACGGAGATCCGGCGACCTGACCGGTGCATGGGGTGCGGCGGGTGGCCGACACGGTGACCTCGATCGGTGGGGGTGCGTCCGCCAGCGGCGGACTGTCAGCCACCGGGGTCCCGAGCGACACCGTAAGCGTACGCTTCCGCGACCGGCTCGTCTGCCGCCGGAGCCGTCCGCAGGTCCGGTGGGTCGCCGGTCGCGCCGTGGCGTCATGCGGGAGTACGGTGTGACCGTCGCCCGGCACCGCGGCGCGGTATGGCAGCGCGTCCGTTCGACTGATCCGGGTCGGAGTCGGCAGTGGGCAAGGGCAATCCGGGGCGCGGCGATCCGCCGACCGTCGGCTGCGGCTGTGGGCTGTTCTCGTCGATGCCGCCCGGGGTGGCGCTGTCGCGGTCGATCATGTCTGCGCGGCGGCGGGCTCGGTCGCGGGCGTCGACTCCGCCGCCGTCGCGGTGATCCTCGATGCCACGCCGCGCAAGCTGGTGTACGCCACGGACCGGACCGCGTCGGAGCTGGAAGACCTGACCCTGACCCTCGGGGAGGGGCCATGCGTGGACGCGACCACCGGCGGACCTGTCCTGGTCACCGATCTGACCGTGCCGGAGTGCCGGAACCGGTGGCCGGTGTTCGCGCCCGCTGCGGTGCTCGCCGGGGCCGGCGCGGTTTTCGCGTTGCCACTACGGGTGGGCGGGATCCGCCTCGGTGTCCTGGACCTCTACCGGGCCCGCGCCGGTGACCTCGGGGCGGAGCAACTGGCCGACGCGCTGGTCCTGGCGGACACGGCATGCGCGGTGCTGCTGGACGACGCGACGCGTCACGGGGTGGACCGGGACGATCAGTGGCCCGAGGGGGCCGGCCTGCACCACCCCGAGGTGCACCAGGCGACGGGCATGATCACGGTTCAGCTGGGGCTGACCGCGGCGGTGGCGCTCATCTGGTTGCGCGCCTACGCGTACTCCCAGGACCGGTGCCTGCGGGACGTGGCAGCTGATGTCGTCGCCCGGCGCCTGCATCTCGGACCGGCCGGGACACCTGGTGACCGAGATGAGTGAACAAGGGAATCGGCGCCAGGACGGCGTCGCACGGACCATCCCGTCGGGTGACCGGTGGAACCATTGATTGACGAGGTGACTGACATGGCCGAGACCCCGCTGGCCGACGTTTTCGTGGAGATGGCCGACACTCTCGTCGACGACTTCGACGTGATCGAGTTCCTGCACGTGCTGACCGAGAGGTGTGTCGAGCTGCTGGGTGTGTCGGCGGCCGGGCTGCTCCTGACCGACCAACGGGACACGCTGCAGGTGGTCGCCGCCTCCTCCGAACGCACCCGACTGCTGGAGCTGTTCCAGCTCCAGACCGACCAGGGGCCCTGCCTCGACTCCTTCCGTTCCGGGCAACCGGTGTCGGTCGCCGACCTGACCCTGAAAACGGCCCGATGGCCGAGGTTCACCGCCGCCGCGGCCGAGATCGGCTTCGCCGCGGTGCACGCCCTGCCGATGCGCCTGCGCTCCGAGGTCATCGGCGCGCTGAACCTCTTCGACGTCCGGCCGCGGGGCCCTCGACGAGGACAAGCTCCGCATCGGTCAGGCGCTCGCCGACGTGGCCACCATCGGACTGCTGCAGCACCGCGCCATCCACCGGCGGGACATCCTCACCGAACAGCTGCAGACCGCCCTGAACAGCCGCGTCCTGATCGAACAGGCCAAGGGGGTTCTCGCCGAACGCCTACAGGTGGACGTGGGCCAAGCCTTCGCGATCCTGCGCGACGGTGCCCGCAGCCGCAACCGTCGACTGTCTGAACTGTCCCAGGCGATCGTCGACGGTTCCGAGCAGCTCGTGCCGGGGCCAGTCACCCACCGGTCCGGCTGACGACCGGGTTCGACACCCGAGTGCGCTTCCCAGAGCCTTCCGAGTGTCGGTCGGGGAGATGAAGGCGTACGGTTACGGTGTCGCCCGGGTCCCCGGTGGCCGCCAGTCTCGCCGCCACCAGCCCGTTAGGGGCGTTGGAACAAATGGTCACCTCCGCCGTGACACCCACAGCCGTTTCCTCCCCTCCGACGCTGAGCCCGGCTATCGGGGACAGCGAACAACTGTTGCGTCGACGCGCAGCCCTGAACGCCGACGATCCCGACCGTGCGCGACTGCGGAACCGGATCATCGAGGCGAACCTGCCGATGGCGGGTCGACTCGCCCGCCGGTACACCGGTCGCGGGGAGTCCTACGAGGACCTGGCTCAGGTCTGCGCGGTCGGCCTGATCAGAGCCGTCGACGGATACGACACCAACCGGGGCGTGCCGTTCGCCAGCTACGCCATTCCGACCATCCTCGGCAGCATCCGGCGCCACTTCCGCGACACGGCCTGGGCGATCCGGGTGCCGCGAGCAGCGCAGGAACTGAGCGCCCGGGTGCCCGAAGCCCGGGGCGAGCTCGGGCAGCAGCACGGTCGCGAACCGACTGACGGCGAGCTCGCCCACCATCTGGAGGTGACCGTCGCCCAACTCGCGGCCGCCGTCGCCACCTTCGACGTCTATCGCCTGCCGTCGCTGAACGAGCCACGACCCGGGGCCGACGGCATCGAGCGTCTCGCGCTCATCGGCGCCGCCGACCCGGCATACGCAGCCGTGGACGACCACCTCACCCTCCGACTGCTCCTCGCGGCGATTCCCGCCCGTGAACGTCGGATCCTGACCATGCGGTTCTACGGCGACCTGACCCAGGCGCAGATCGCCACCCGGGTCGGGCTGTCCCAGATGCACGTCTCCCGGCTGCTGAAGCGCTCGCTGGCCCAGCTGAGAGCCGGGACGCTCCGCTGACCGGTCGTCGGCCGGGACCGCTCAGGCGCCCGGGGCCGAGTTGTCGAGATCACCAGGAGAGACTGTCATGGCCGTTCGTCCGATCGCCGCTGGCGGGCCCTCGCCGCCAGCCAGCGAGAGATCCGGCCCCTCGACATTCGGGGTACGGGTACCGCGGGCCCTCGACGTCCGCGCGCTCCGCCTGCGGGTGTTCCTCCTGGTGACCGTCCTGCTTTTGCCGCTGGTGCTCATCACGACGTTTGCCGAAAGCTGACCGCTTCCCGGGGTCCTGGGGGATCGTGGTACTCCCGCACCATTCGCCGGTCACGACGACAGGTCGACCGCCCGCCGCGTCTCGGCACCCCGGTGACGGGATTCGACCAGGGCCTGCACACCACCACCCGTGACCATGACCGTCCGGAACGGCTTCTCGAGGGGCAGACGATGAAGATCGCCAGATACAGGATCGTTGCGGCGCTGCGCGAGCGCGGCCAGCAGACCAGGGCCGACTGGGTCGAGCGGGAACTACCGGAACGGGTGGACCCCGCCAAGCACGCGGGGCTGCTCGCCACCCTGCGCCTCGATCCGGCCGACCTCGCCGACGCGCCGTCCCCGTGAGGGTCGCCCTGCTCGGTCCGGTCGCCTGGCGGACTCCTCCCCACCACTACGGTCCCTGGGAACAGGTGACCGGACTGCTCGCCGAAGGACTTGTCACCCGTGGTGTGGACGTGACCCTCTTCGCGACGCTCGACTCGGTCACCTCCGCCGCACTCGACGGCGTCTGTCCCCGGGGATACGCCGACGATCCGGGCATGGACGGCCGGGTGTGGGAGGCGATGCACGTCTCCCACGCGATGTCCCGCTCCGGGCAGTTCGACCTGGTGCACAGCCACCTCGACTGGCTGCCGTTGGCCTTCGCCGAGCACTGCCGCGCTCCGCTGCTCACCACCGTGCACGGCTTCTCCGGCGCGGGCATCCTCCCCGCGTACGCCCGGGCCCGCTCGTCCTACGTGTCGATCTCCGACGCCGACCGGAGCCCGGACCTCGACTACGTCGCCACGGTGCACCACGGCGTCGACCTCACCGGGCTGCCGTTCACCCGCGACGCCGGCCCAGGACTGGCCGCCTTCGGCCGGATCCATCCCGACAAGGGCACCCACACCGCCATCGAGATCGCCCGTCGTGCCGGCCGGCCGCTGACCATCTGCGGCATCGTGCAGGACGAGCGGTACTTCGCCGAGCAGGTGGCCCCGCACATCGACGGCGACCAGGTCGTCTTCCTCGGCTCGGTCGGCCCTCGCCGCCGTGCCGAGGTGCTGGGCGAGAGCACCGCGCTGCTGCACCCGATCGCCTTCGACGAGCCGTTCGGGCTGTCAGTGGTGGAATCGATGGCCTGCGGCACGCCGGTCGTCGCCTGGTCGCGGGGGTCCATGCCGGAGGTCGTCGACGACGGGGTGACGGGGTTCCTCGTGCAGACCGTCGAGCAGGCCGTCGACGCCGTCACCCGGGCCGTCGGGCTGGACCGGGCCGCCTGCCGGTCCCGCGCCGGGCAGCGTTTCGGCGCGGACCGGATGGTCACCGACTACCTGGCGGTCTACGACCAGGTCATCCGCTGATCGCACCGCTGAATCCGACTCCCGCCCACGAACCCGTTCCGCCGGCCACACACGCTGGCCGGCGTGCGCCGACACCGCGTGAGGCCGTTCCCGCACTTTCGAGGCGGCCGACAACCGGAAGGCCCGACACCCATGCTCAGCTACGGATTCCTCAGCACCCACCCACCGACCCGGTGTGGACTGGCCACCTTCAACTCCGCCCTCGCCGCCCAATTGACCGCCGACGGTACGCGCGGCGGCATCGTCCGGGTCGCCGACCGCGGTGACGACCTGCGGGCCGGACCCGGGGTAGTGCACACCTGGTCGACCCGTACCCAGGCCGGCTGGCGGGACGCCGCGACGGCCCTGAACGCCTTCGACGTGGCCGTCGTCCAGCACGAGTACGGTATCTACCCCGGCGCCGACGGCGAGGACGTCCTGCCGCTGCTGCGCCGGCTCACCGTGCCGAGCATCGTCGTCCTGCACACCGTGCTCCGCCGGCCCTCGGCCCGGCAGAAGTCCCTGCTGGAGCAGATCGTCACCGCCGCCGGAGCGGTCGTCACGATGACCGACACGGCACGTGACCGGCTGCTCGTCGGCTACACCGTACGTCCGGGCAAGGTGACGGTCATCCCGCACGGCGCCGCTGAGCAGGTCGGCGTACCCGCCGACCGCCGTACCCGGCCCCACCTGCTGACCTGGGGACTTCTCGGTCCCGGCAAGGGCGTCGAGTGGTCCCTGCGGGCCCTCACGCGGTTGCAGGACCTCGACCCGACCCCCACCTACACCGTCGCCGGCCGGACCCACCCCAAGGTGGTCGAGCACCAGGGGGAGGCGTACCGGGCGGGGCTGCACCGGCTCGGCGCGCAGCTGGGCGTCGCGCACGCCGTGGACTACCAGAACGTCTACCACGACCAGGCCACCCTCGGCCGGCTGATCCGCTCCGCCGACGTGGTCGTCCTGCCCTACGACTCCCGCGAACAGGTCACCTCGGGGGTGCTCATCGAGGCGGTGGCCGCCGGGGTGCCCGTGGTGGCCACGGCCTTCCCGCACGCCGTCGAGCTGCTCACCGGTGGCCCCGGTCTGGTCGTACCCCATCAGGATCCGGCGGCGCTGGCCGACGCGATCCGGCGGATGCTGACCGAACCGGGCCTGGGCGCGCGGCTTGCCGGTCGCGTCCGGCCGCTGGCCGCGGACCTGCGCTGGCCCGCGGTGGCGGCCCGCTACGGCGCGCTCGCCGAGCGGCTCGTCGCCGCCCGCCGTCCCGCGGTCAGCGCGGCGTCGGCGTGACCGCGACCACCGGATTGTCCAGCACGCCGGGCAGCGACCGCCGACATCCGACGCCCCGGCCGAGCTTCGCGCACCTGAGCCGGTTGAGTGACGACACCGGCCTGTTCGAGCACGCCCGGCACGCGATCGTCCGCCGCGAGCACGGCTACTGCACCGACGACGTCGCCCGCGGCCTGGTCGTCACCAGCCGCGAGCCGGAGCCCACCGACGAGGTGCTCCGGCTCGCCGAGCGCTATCTCGCCTTCCTGACCCACGCCCAGGGCGTCGGCGGTGCCTTTCACAACCGGCTCGGCCACGACCGGCGCTGGGCCGACGAGCCCGGGCTCGGCGACTGGTGGGGTCGCGCGCTGTGGGGGCTCGGCACCGCCGCGGCCCGCAGTCCCGCGCCCTGGATCAGGGAGGAGGCGCTGGTCGCCTTCAGCCGGGGCGCCACCAGACGCGCCCCGACCCCGCACGCGATGGCCTTCGCCGGGCTCGGCGCGGCCGAGGTACTGCGCCGCCACCCGGGCCACGCCGATGCCGCCGCACTGCTGGGGGACGCGGCCAGCACGATCGGCGCCCCGGGATCCGATGCGCGCTGGCCCTGGCCACAGTCACGGCTGACCTATGCCAACGCGGCCCTCGCGGAGGTCGTCATCGCCGCCAGCCAGCTGCGCCACGACGGCCCACTCCTCGACGACGGCCTGCGGATGCTGACCTGGCTGCGCGACGTCCAACTCCGCGACGGGCACCTGTCGGTCGTACCCGACGGAGGTTGGGAACGCGGTGCGCCGCGGCCCCGCCACGACCAGCAGCCGATCGAGGTCGCCGCGTTCGCCGACGCCTGCGCCACCGCCGCCACGGTCACCGGCGACCCCGCCTGGGAGGCCGGGGTGCGGCAGGCTGTCGGATGGTTCCTCGGTGACAACGACGTCGGCACACGGATGTGGGACCCGGCGACCGGCGGCGGCTACGACGGGCTGACCACGCACGGACCCAACCTCAACCAGGGCGCCGAGTCGACCCTCGCGCTGATCTCCACCCTCCAGCACGCCCGGCGATGGTCGTGACCGGGACCCTCGCCGTCCGGCAGGACGTCGTCCTCACCCCGGATCCACGCCGGGTGATCATCAAGCTCTTCGTCCCGGGTGAGGACGCCGCCCTGGTACGCAGCCGCGCGGCGGCGCTCATCGCCCGCGTCGCGCACCTCGACGAGGAGGAGACCGGCCGGCTGCTGCGGGACACCTTCGACCGCTTCGGCGGTCGGCACCGCGACCTGGACGGCACGTTCCACCACCACTACGACCTCGTCCGGCACCGCGCCGCCCGGGCCTGGGACCTCTCGCCCGCCGTGCGTCTCCTGGTCGGCGCCTACTTCAGTCACGAGTACGCGGTCGAGGCCGCCGCGCTGTGCAACCCGTCGATGACGGTCCACCCCGACCAGAGCGGTCTGGACGCCGGGCAGCTGCGGGTCGCGATCAGCCTGCGCCAGATCGGCGAGGGCCACCGGTCGTCCATCGGGTTCGCCACCGCGGTCCTCGGCCCCGGGCGCCGGCTCGCCGTCGCCGACCGGTCCGGCCCACCGGTCGTCGGACAGCGGATGGCCGTACGACACCGCCGGGACCTTCTCGCCGCCGGCCTCACCGAGGAGGACTGCGACAACGAGGTCACCGCCACCGTGCTGGACGCCCTGCCCGATCGGTACGACGAGGCCACCTTCGAGCGGGTGCTCGGCGAGCTGCCACCCGATCTGCTCTCCCGCAGCACCGGACCGGACACCCTCGAACACGTACGCCGCACCAACGCCGCCAGTTACGCCACGACCTTCCCCGCCGACACCGCCCTGCACCAACGGGTGCTCTGGCCGGCCGTTCCGGCGGAGAGCAACGGCATGGAGGACGCCCGGTTCGTCAGGTTCACCGACGAGTCCGGACCCCTGTACCGGGCCACCTACACCGCCTACGACGGACGGCGCATCGCCACCCGCGCGCTGGCCAGCAGCGACCTGCGCCGCTTCGAGAGCACCCCGATGCGCGGGCCGGGTGTCCGCAACAAGGGCGTCGCGCTGTTCCCCCGTACCGTCGGCGGCCGGCACCTCGCCCTGTGCCGCGCCGACGGCGAGACCCTCGGCCTGACCTGCTTGGACGGTGAGAACCGGTGGCAGGAACCGGTGCCGCTGCACGCCCCGCGGGACGGCTGGGAACTGATCCAGGTCGGCAACTGCGGATCCCCCATCGAAACCGACGACGGCTGGCTGGTGCTCACCCACGGTGTCGGCCCGATGCGCCGGTACGCCATCGGCGCGCTCCTGCTGGACCTGCACCGACCGGAACGGGTCCTCGCACGGCTTCCCGGCGCGCTCCTGTCACCCGACGAGGCCGACCGGGACGGATACGTGCCCAACGTCGTCTACTCCTGCGGCGGGCTCGTCCACGCCGGCGATCTGTGGTTGCCGTACGGGGCCAGCGACGCCCGGATCGGTATCGCCACCGTGCCGGTGGCCGCGCTCATCGGGGCGATGGCACGATCGCCGCACCGCCCTGCCGCACCGGCGGCGGAGTAAGCTGGGGGCATTCGCCCCAGGCCCCGGCGACGTGCTGCGCGTCCATGCCGGGAGGATCCATGAGCATCATCGACCAGACCATCGGAGCGGCGCAGCCAGGGTCGCGGTGCCGTCGCGGCAGCGACTACGCCGAACTGTTGAGCCGGGTGCGGCAGGCGGGTCTGCTCGAGCGGTGCCCGACCTACTACCTGGTCATGAGTGCCGTCAACGCCGCACTGGTCACCGCGGCGAACGCAAGACCGACGCCGACGACAGCTACGTCTTCGCCCAGACCCTGCACATGCGCACCGATCTACCGACTCTCGCCGTGGCAGACGGAGGGCGCGCCTGTTCTGGCCGGGCCATTCGTGACCACCACGACCCCACCGCCACCTCGGAAGGATCACGGCCAAGTCGAGACGGGCGGTGTTTCGCCCGGTGGCTGAAGGGCATCTCTGTATCGGAGTCATCGACTCCAACATGCGCCGGCAACGCGGTGCCTTCTACCGCAACGCCAGCGGACGGCTGCCCAGACCTCGCGGCCTTCCCCTCGTCAGTCCTCCAGTTCGGGATCACACGCTGGAGCGCTCCGCAGCGGACGTACGTGATCACCGGACCGGTCTCGGAAGGTATGTGGTGATGAGCGTAGAACTGTCCACCGTCCGCGCGAGTGTGCCCCGTCCGGCGCCGAAGCCGCTGATCGAGGGCACCCAGTCGGCCGGCTCCCTCGTGATGTTGTGGGTGTTCCTGGTGCTGCCGGTCGCGGCGCTGATCGCGGCGGTGCCGCTGGCCTGGGGCCACGGTCTGTCCGGGCTGGACGCCTCGATGGCCGTCGCGGGCTACGTGATCGCGATGGCCGGCGCGACGGTCGGGTTCCACCGGCACCTGACCCACGGATCGTTCAAGGCCCGCCGGGGCCTGCGCATCGCGCTGGCGGTGGCCGGCAGTCTCGCCGTGCAGGGAAGCCCCACCAAGTGGGTGGCCGACCATCGCCGCCATCATGCGTTCACCGACCGGGAGGGCGATCCGCACTCGCCGTGGCGCTACGGCACCGGTGTCGCCGCGCTGGCCAAGGGGCTGCTCCACTCCCACCTGGGATGGTTGCTGAATCGGGAGATCACCAACAAGGCCCGCTTCGCCCCTGACCTGCTCGCCGACCGCGACATCCGGGTCGTGGACCGACTGTTCGGACCGATGGTGGCCGCGTCGCTGCTGCTCCCGGCGGTGATCGGCGGTCTCGTCAGTGGCTCGTGGGCCGGGGCGTTGACCGGGTTCTTCTGGGCCGGGCTGGTCCGCATGGCGGTGGTGCACCATGTCACCTGGTCGGTCAACTCGATCTGTCACGTCGTGGGTCAGCGGCCGTTCGCCAGCAAGGACAAGGCCACGAACTTCTGGCCGCTGGCGGTCCTGTCATTCGGGGAGAGCTGGCACAACTCCCACCACGCCGACCCCACCGGCGCCCGCCACGGTGTGCTGCGCGGGCAGATCGATCCCGCCGCCCGGCTGATCTGGCTCTTCGAGAAGCTCGGCTGGGCCCACGACGTCCGCTGGCCCGACGCGGCACGCCTCGCCGCCCGCCGCACCAACCCGTAACCGCCCGAGAGCGTCGCCAACCCGGCCCGAGAGACACCTCGTACCGAGATGCCGGCCGGCACCGATGGCAGCGGCGGTATCAGAGCCCGGCTGCCCCGCGTGAGCCACAGGTCGTACCGTTAGGTGCTGCGGCGCCTTGCACCGGATCGGCGCGCCTCTGCGCGAATGCCGTTGAGGCGGGACCGCGGATCGCCGCCGGCCGGACAGTCGTCCGCTACGCGTCGAGGATGTGGGCGAGCATCGCGGGATCGCTGAGGACGCCGTGGGCCACCTCGGTCAGTTTGCGGTGGTGACGCCGGGCGTAGCCGCGGATGGCGGCGAACGCCTCGTCGACATCAAGGCCGGTCGCCTGCGCGACCGCGCCCTTGGCCTGCTCGATGACGATGCGGCTGTTCAATGCGCCTTGCAGCTGTTCGGTCAGGAGTTCACCCCGTCGGATGGCGCGCTCCTGCAGCAGTCCGATCGCGGCGACGTCTGCCAGGGCCTGCATGACCGGCACATCGGTGCCCGCGAAGTCGCCGCCCTTGACGTCGCCGAAGACGTTCAAGGCCCCGATCACCTGCGTGCGCAGCCGCAAGGGGAACGCGTGCACCGACTGGAAACCCGCTGCGGTGGCCCGGGGCGCGAACCGGGGCCACCGGTCGCTCGCCTCGTCCAGATCGACGTTGATGACGGGCGCACCGGTCCGGAAGGCTTCCTGGCAGGGACCCTCGTGGGTCTGCAGCTGAAACAGTTCCACGAGTTTGACGTTCTCGTTCGAGCCGGCCATGAACTCGAGCCGGCCGTCCCGGCCGGCGAGGACGAGCCCCACCGCCGCCGCGCCGACCAGGCCGGCCGCCCGATCGGTGAGCATGTGCAGGAAGTCCATCAGGTCGAAATCGTCCACCAGGGTGTCAGCGACCTCGACGAAGATCGTCGCCATCCGTTCGGCTGAGACGATGGTCATGCGTGCCTCCCGGCGTGTCCAGCTGTGGGCGGTCATGGGGGATCCTCCGGGTTACGGCCCGTCGCGGTCGAGCCGCAGCCGGCGCGCGACGATGTCTCGGGCCACGTCGCTGAGGCGGCGGTTCTCCGCGTAGGCGTGGGCACGGATCCGCGCCATCGCCTGACCGAGGGGGATCTCGAGCTGCACCATGACCATGCCCTGAGCTTGGAACAACTCCGCACGGTACTCGGCCGCGTCGTCGTCCATGTCGGCGATGCCGCTGCTCTCCGCCTGTTCCTGCCGGTCGAGCAGGGCGGTCACCGTGAGGTCGGCGAAGGCGAGGGCGTCGGCGAACTCCGCAGCGGGCAACCGCCCCGCGCGGTCCCGGAACACATCCAGGACGCCGAGGCGGGTGGCGCCGATCTGTAGCGGGAACGCGAACACCGCGCGGAGACCGTCGGCGTGGGCGGCGGGAGCGTAGAACGGCCAGCGACCACCCTCCTTGACCATGAGGTCTCCGAGATCGGAGATCAGCACCGGACGGCGGCTGGTGTAGGCGTCCACGCAGGGCCCCTCACCGAACATGGACTGCAACTCCTCAAGGCGTTCGCTGGCCGGGTCGGACGCGGCGGTCACCGCCCGGATCCCGTCCTCCGTCATCACACTGATCCCGACCCCGGACGCCGACAGTTCCCGCGCGGCGACATCGCACACCCGCCGCAGCAGGTCGTCCCTGCCGTCGGGCCCGGGGGGCTGCCGCAGGATGAGGTTCCTGAGGTACGAGACGCGGTCATTCACGACTCGCACCGACGGCGCGGTTGGCCGGCCCGCCGAGGTTGGGCGGTGACAGTGGGCAGGAAGTCATGACATCTGGATCGAGCACAGCGGCACCTTCCCGGTGCGGTGCCGCCGGAGGACTGGGGCAGCAGAACGCGCGAAGTGTTTCGGCCAGCCTAGCCCCGAATCGACGCCAACGCATGGCGACCTTCGGACGCCCCGACCGTCCGAGCGTTCGCGCATCGGGTCATGCGGCGGTAGTGTCGAGCTGCGGCCCTTCGCGGTCGTTGCCCAAGCCCCCGGCATCAGGTGACTCATGCCGAGGTGAGGCTGATGGCTCAGGTGTCCGGTGACCATTTCGTCATCACCGTGCTGACCTCCCCGCGACCTCCTGCCGCCCTGGTGTGCTTGGCGGGTGAGATCGACATGGACGCCGACCCGGCATTGTCGGGCGTGGTCGACCGGCTCTCCGCCGTGGCCCCGTCCGAGGTCGTCGTGGATCTGGGCGACGTCACCTTCGCCTCTTCGACGCTGCTCAACTTCCTCGCCCGGGCGCACGTCGCCCTCACGGCCGACGCGGCCCTGGTCGTGTGCCGGCCCAGACGCCACACCCGGCGGCTGCTGGAGATGACGAACGTGGGGCAGCTGGTGAGGATGCGCGGCGACCTGCCGCCGTCCGGCTACTGGATGCCGCACGGCGCCGCACGACCGGAGGCACTGCCCGTCCTCGGCGGGGTCGACTGACCCCCTCTCCCGGCAATACCCGACACCGGCCGCGTTCCCTTCCCCGTCCCGCCGTGCAAGAGCAATGGGGCAACCCCGCAGTACATAGAGGATCTCGATGAAAGTGACACCTCCCCCCACCCCGGAATTCGGCACCACCTGGGTCGACACCGCGCGACGGCGGGCGCGAAGTCGTCTCGTCCCGGTGCGGCGGGGGTGGCAACCGCCGGCGTTCACCGGCGGCCCACCGATCGGCGGCACGACCGCGCCGGTCCCGGCCGAGGAGCGGACAGGCACCGTCGACGACGGGCTCCCCCGGGGGTACGCACGGCGGGCGCCTGGGCGTGGCGGATCATCTTGTTCGTCGCGGCGGCGTACCTGCTCGTGCGGGTCGTCGAGCTGCTGCGAGAGTGGTTTCTCGGCGGCGTCGGTCGTCGACTCACGCTTGGCGGTTCGGCGATGGCTGCAGACATAGGGCGACCCGAGCGACTCCGGGGATGAGCGCTCCGTGCTCCTATGACGGCGACGCCGAAGGTGGATAGCCTGAGGGATGTCGTTGATCTTCGATCATGTGCGCGACGTGTGCTCGCCAGCGGATGCCAACCCGGGTCATCCGGTGCCGACGCGGGTCACCGCAGCCGCTCGTGGTCGCAAACGGGGGTTCGTGTGCTCGAGCTGTGGTCCTGGGCTGGGCGAACGGCGGTCCGGGTGCTGCGGGCGAACGTGGGCCACTCCCTGCCACCCCAGGTGAACCCGCCGGTCGCTAGACTAGGCGCTCGCGCCCTCGTAGCTCAGGGGATAGAGCATCGGTTTCCTAAACCGTGTGTCGCAGGTTCGAATCCTGCCGGGGGCACCAGTTGAGGTCCAGCGGGCAAAGTGCCGATCGTCGATGAACTTCGACCGGCTGCGGGACCACCGCTGTCGGATCGCCGCCCACGGTGAACCTGCTGCCCGAACTCCGACGACGCCGTCAAAGCCGCGATGCGGGTCATGACGGCGTCGTCGACGGCGGTGGGGCGGTGTTGCAGGCCGTTGAGCGGTCCGTGTTGTCGCGGGCGGATCAGAGGTACGGGTCGCTCGCGGCGTAGATGCCCAGAACGATCATGAGGGTGCCGGACACTGCCGTGAGGACCTGCCCGGCCCTCGGCGTCATGAGCTTGCGGGAGACCGCCCCGACTCCCACCAGCAGCCCCTGCCAGCCCGCCGAGGCGGCGAAGATGCCGGCTACGAAGAGCACGCCGGCACCCCAGGACATCGTGCCACCGATGCCCACCGCCGCCGAGGCGAAGTAGCCGATGGTCAGTGGATTAGCGGCGGTGAGGCCCAGGAGGAGCAGGTAGGCGCGCAGCCCGGTGGTCGGCATGCCACGATCCGTCGGCCCACCAGGGGTCGTCGATCCTTTCATCCGACGCAGGGCGAGCAGTTCCCGCGCCCCCAGGAGCACCAGGACGGCACCGGCGATGATCCGCATCGGTGTCAGGAGCGACCCGACGGCGGCGGCGACGCCGCCGCCGACCGAGACCGCCAGTGCGGCGAAGACCAGGTCGGTCGTGGCGACGCCCAGCGCCGCCGCCAGGCCCACCCGTAGGCCCCGCGCCTGACCGGTGCGGATGACCAGCAGCCCGATGGCGCCCAGTGGCACCGCTACTGCCAGCCCGGCCAACAGCCCGGCCAGCAGGTATCCCATCATGACAGACATCGCAGCGTCCCCCGTCAGTGCGCGCGTTACGACACTGCGGGACACTACCAGGTATGGGCTATTCCATAAGCTCAGATATCCCGAATCTGACCTCGTCGCCGTCCGCCGGGCTCAGGTCCTCCCGGGTGTAGAACATCTCATAGACGTTGGTCGAATACAGTTGACCTGCCCTGGTCAGCTCGTATCGGTCGCCCTCCAGGCGTAGCCAGTCCTTGTCCACCAGTTCCTGGAGCTCGCTGCCGAAAACCGACTCCATCGGTACGCCGAAGCGCTGTAGGAACTCTGTCTGAGATACCTCACACATCTTCAGGCCACGGATCATGACCCGCCGCATCTCCTGCTCCTTGGTGAGCACCGTGGCGAAGTCAATGGGAATCCTGCCCTCGTCCACCATCTCGTAGTACCGCTTGAGGGGCTGGACGTTGACGTAGAGGCGGTCATGGATCACGCTCTTTGACGACACCCCGAAACCGATCATCGGCCAGGTGCGCCAGTAGTATTCCAGGAAGCGGGACAGATCGGGACACCGGTCCGGGTGGAAGTACCCGGTGGAGCTGCGCCGACGGAATCCGGCGGCCTCCAACGCGTCGATGGCGTACTCGTACATCATGGCTTCCTCGGCCGGCGACGGCAGCTGCATCTTGCCCGAGCCGATCAGGGTGTGGAAGGCCGTCTTGGGCCAGATCTCCAGGCCGTACGCCGTGATGCAGGCCGGTTCCAGCTCGATGGCCCGGTCCACGCTGCGCTTCCAGTCGTCGAGGGACTGGTCCGGCAACGGGAAGATCAGGTCGATGTTGGTGTGCCGGAACCCACCGTCGACCACCATGCGGTACGCGTTCTCGGCGGTCGCCACGTCGTGCGAGCGGTTGCAGATCTCCAGGAGCCGGTCGTCGAACGCCTGCACCCCCACGTTCACCCGGTTGAATCCGCCGGCCACCAGTGTCTCGACCTTGTGCGGGTCGACGGTCGACGGGTCGAATTCCAGGGCGATCTCACAGCCGTCGTTGAATTCGAACGTTTCCCGGCACGCGTCGAGCAGGCGGACCAGTTGCTCACCGGTCAGGATTCCGGGCGTCCCACCGCCGAAGTAAACGGCGTCGATCGAGAATCCGGGAAAGGTGCGGTTGGTGGCGAAGTTGCGGATTTCCTTCTCCAGCGCGTCGACATACCGCGCGAAGTGTGACTCGTTCTTGTTGACATAGACGGTGTAGTCGCAGAACCCGCACTTCTTGATGCAGAACGGCACGTGCAGATAGAGCACCGCGCTCTGCCGCCGGAAGTAGTCGTCGTAGTCCACGTAGCGGTACTTGAAGGGGTAGGTGTGGATGTTGCGGCGGATGATCTGGCCCTCGGGCTGATACATCTGCGATTCCTCCGCTTCGCTCAGTGAATCGGCGTGAACGGTTGCGTGGCTACGTCGGGCAGCGCATTGCTGACCCGACCGTTCGGGACCACCGGCCGGCCGCACGACACGAAAAGGTCGTCGAAGACCTCGCGCCGCCGGTCCCGGTAGTCCGAGCCGGACCGGCCCACCAGCCGGACCATCTCCTCGGCGAGCATCAGCTGGTACCGGCAGGACTCCTCGTTGAGCACGTTGAGGTCCCCGCTCGCGACGAAGTTCTCCTGGCGGCAGCCGCCACCACACAGGTAGCGCGCCCAGCACTGGCCGCAGACGGGGTGCTCGTCGACGGTGCGACGCCATTCCGGGTGCGGCACGGTGAGCCCGTCCTCGCCGGTCCCCACGTCGAACGCCTCGTCGCCGACGAGACGGTGGCAGGGACTGATGGTGCCGTCCGGCGAATGGGTGTAGTAGGTCCGCCCGCCGGAACAGAACGACAACGCGGTGAGACCCTCGATCATCATCTGGGCGGTGCGTTCGTACTCGAGCACCCCGGCGAAGCGGTTGTCGGGCGTGAAGAACGACGGGTAGGCGTACAGGAAGTCGCGGAACTGCTCGATCATGCCGGGCCGCAGGAAGTGGTTGACGTAGGTGACCTGGCGTGGACTGCTGAGCACCTTGTCGCCCAGGGTCAGGGTGAGGGCGACGCTGCGCCCCTGCTGGTCGACCGGATAGACGCCGGGGTAGATCTGGAAGAAGTCGAACAGGTTGAGTTCCCACAGCTCGCGCACGCTGTCGAGCAGGGTCGGCGTCTCCGTCGCGATGGTCATCCGGGCCACGAGGATGACGTTGTCGCCCGCTTCCCTGCGCAGCGTCCACAGATTGCGCATGATCCGGTCGTACGAGCCGCTGCCGTTCTTGGACGGACGGTTGCGGTCCTGCACCTCCCGGGGCCCGTCGAGGGAGACGGAGACGATGAACCGGTGCCGGCGGAACAGGTCGATGACGCCGGTGGGCATCAGCGTGAGGTTGGTGGAGATGCGGTGGACGAACGTCACCCCCCGTTCGTCGGCCACCCGCTCGGCCCGCTCGCAGATCTTGCTGATCAGGGCGAAGTTGGCCAGCGGCTCGCCGCCGAAGAACTCGAAGCGCACCCGCTGGCCGGGTGCCACGTTCTCGTCGATGAAGCGGAAGATCCACGCCACGGAGTGTTCGCCCATGGCTTCCTTCATCCGGCCGTAGTCGCCGCCCTCGGCGAAGCAGTACGTGCAGGCCAGGTTGCAGATGTTCGTCAGGTTCACGTTGACCGCGAAGTCCGCGCCGTCGGCCAGCGAGCTGGCGCGCAGCGTCTCGGCGTTGCTGTCGGCGTCCGGGGTCAGCGTGAAAGCCTCCCAGGCCGAGTGTTCCTCGGCACGCAGGTGCTCGATCCCCTGTTCCAGGCGCTCACCCACCTCCCGTGGCATTCGGGCGATGCGGTGGTTGCCGGTGACCAGCACCGCGGACTCCTGCTCGTCGAGGTGCACGACGAAGTAGTCGGTGCCGCTACGCACGGCGGGTCTCCTGGAGTCGGATCGCGGCCTCGGGGACGGCGTCGCTGGAGTGTTGGATCTCCAGGACCGTGCTGATGGGGAAGTGCGCCCGGTCGTACACCTCGTAGAGGTTGGCGTGGACGCCGGGGGGCAGCTGCACGCTGACGCCGCGGTCGTCCGAGGCGGACTTGCACGCGATGAAGCGGTACTGCGAACCGGGCAGGATGGGCACCCGCTTGACCTCGCGGCCGTGGGAGGCCCCGCCCAGCACGCGGACGGTCACCTCGTGCGCCGCGGACGCCTCACTGGACAACTCCACGTGTACGGCCTTGACGTCGCCGCGCCACTCGTGCTCGATGTGGTGCAGGTCGGCGGCGTCGACGTCGAGAATGTCGAGGGCGGTGTTGTCCGGTGCCGCCAGCAGCCGGAACGGCAGGGGGTTGGCGCACCCCTGGCAGTGGGCCTCCCCGGTGAGCCCGACGGGGGACGCGATCAGCCCGTACCGCTCGACCACCAGCAGACCGCAGTGCGGGCAGTAGGAGTTCGTCGCCTCGTTGTCGTAGACGTTGCCGAGGTAGCAGTAGCGGACCCCCTCCTCCAGCGCGATCTCCCGGGCCCGTTCCAGCCGCTCGACCGGGGTCCGGTCGACGTGGGTGTACTTGTAGTCGGGGTGGAAGCGGACGAAGTGCACGGGCACGTCGGGGCCGAGCCGGTCGAGCACCCAGCGGGACAGTTTCCGCGCGTCGCCCTCGGTGTCGTTGGCGTCGGTGACCAGCAGGCTGGAAACCTCGACGTGCTTGCCCCGGTCGAACACGTAGGCCGTGGCGTCCAGGACGGGCTGCAGCTGGCCCTTGGTCACCCGCTTGTAGAACGTGGGGTCCATCGACTTGAGCGAGATGCTGAAGATGTCGATGACCTCGCAGAGTTCCTTGGCCCCTTCGAGCGAGATGTAGAACGCCGACTTGAAAAGGTTGACCAGGCCGTGCTCGCGGGCGAGCCGGGCGGTGTCCAGGACGAATTCGTGCCAGACGACCGGGTCGTTGTAGGTCCAGGAGATGACCTGGATCCCTCTTTCGAGGGCGCTCTGCACGACCTGTTCCGGGGTGTAGTAATGCACCGACTGGTCCTCTACGAACCGCGCCTGCGAGGTCTGCCAGTTGTGGCAGTAGTCGCAGTTCATCATGCAGCCGATGTTTCCCATCGAAAGGATGCGGGCGCCGGGGGCGTAGTGGTAGACGGCCTCGGTTTCGATCGTCTCCTCGGTCATGGCGACCGACTTGCCGTAGTTGAGCGTCACCAGTTCACCGCCGCGGTTGGCGCGTACCCGGCAGAACCCGACCGCTCCTGGGCGGATGACGCAGTTTCGGGGGGAGAGGTGGCACTGGACCGTTCCGTCCGGGCGGGAACTGTAGAGAACGGCGGGATGGGTGTCCTGCTGCCAGCTCCATTGTTGCTGATCCTTTGGCACGGTGCGTCCTTCCGTGGCGGGATGGCGGGAATTCAGCGTGAACTGCGGTGAATGTGCGCAGGTGCCGAGGGCGCGGGCGGGGTGACCCGTGCCGGGAAGGTGTCAGGCTGTCGCGCGCCAAGATCTGTGATCATTGTATCGCTTACGGTGACGACCCCCGAACGAACGGTATGTCTTGACATGTGTTGGCGTCAATACTTTCGGCATAGGACGGTGACGTGAAGTGGTCTTGGCCGGAAGAGATGGGACGTGCCTGACGCGGAGCTGAAGATCAGTTATCCGTTGCGTCGGTGGAGTTGTTCTTGGGGCAACGGATAACTGATCTTCCGACTCTCGGCGTGGGACGGGTGACGACCGCCGCCGCCGTCGTCCACTTCGTGGCCGCGGTGCCGCGCGTCCGGGCGCCGCTGCTGCGTCCCGGCGGCGGCGTCGGGGTCATCCGTCGGCCCGCATGCCCGCAGGGGCAGGAGGAACTGCCCCTAAGGCGGCCGGCGGTCGCGTACCCCGCGGGCGGGTGCCCGGGGCAGGGTGGCCGGGTTGACTGTCGCCGACGTGAAAAGAGCGGTCATGACCTGGCGCGAGAACTACTGGGACGATGCCACGCAGAGCCCGGACTACTTCGAGTCCGTCGAGTTCGCCACCGTCCTCGACGGCGACTACGGCACCCGGATGTTCGGCCGGTGGATCGCGCAGATGCATCCGGACCGCCACGACCTGATCCGCAGCCTGGAGTACCTGCTGGTCACCTACCGGCACGGCGATGACGTGCAGGCGACGCTGGACACGTTCGAGCGCCAGCTACCCCGGCCGTGGGACGACTGGGCGATGACCACGGCACTGACGGAGACCGCCCGCCGCAACCCGGACGTGCCGGTCGAACTCCGCGACGACGACGACTTCGCCGCCCTGGCCGAGCAGTTGCGCGACGACGCTCAGCTCTTCGCGCTCTGGCGGGAGGAGGTGCAGCAGGCTGCCGTCATGGCGCTGTCCGTCCCGGAGGTGATGCCCGCCTTCGTCACCTCCTGCCAGACCCTCGCGGCGGAGGCACACGGCTATGGGGACAGGGGCAAGGAGGAGGAGAGCGAGCAGGAGAGCGAGGACGAGGAGGAGGCCAGCTACGACTACTCCGGGTACGACCGGGCGTTCGGGCACATCGCGTCCGACGACGACCTGGTGGTGGCCCCCGGCCCGGAGAAGTCGGTCCGGTTCGCGGAGCCGCTGGTGCAGGGGGAGGACGCGCCGCAGTGGCAGCACGGCGAGTTCAAGATCGGGGTGGCCTTCACCCTGAACCCGGAGGCCAACTCCAACCTGGCCGGCCTCTACTCCTGGGCGCAGACGCAGGCCCTCGTCGGCCTGTGGGGGGTGGACGTGGACGAACTCGCCACCATGATCGGCTCGGCGATGGAGCGGATGCCCCGGATGTACCGGGACGACCGGATGACCATCCACGTCTTCCCGCAGTACGTCTTCATCACGGTCACGATCGACTCGGCGCTGAACGCGCACAACACCGGGATCATCGCCACCCTCACCGACGAGGGGGCGTACGCGCACTACGTGCAGTTCAAGGACCTGGTGATGTTCTACACCGACGAGAGTGACATGGACACCCCGATCTACAACGTGCTCAAGACGTTCGGGGACCCGTGGGCCGGCGGCACGGCCGAGAGCTACGTGGTGCGCCACGGCCGGGGCCGCAAGGCGTACTTCACTGTCGACCCGGTGCGGACCAGCCACGAGCAGAGCGTGGCGGCGGTGGTCCGGCGCTGCTCCGGTGGGCTCGACGTCCGGGTGCTGTCGGCCCGGCCGCAGTAGGGTGACGACCGCCGGCGGTGGTGGGGTGGTGCCCGAAGGTGCAGGCGGGACTGCCCGGAGGGCTTCCCGTGGGGTTGCGGCCGACCCGGGCGGGCCGCGTTCACTGGCCCCCATGGCTGCATCAGCGTCCCGGTCCCTGCGCGCCACGTCGGCGCTCGCTGTGGTGGCACTCCTGGTGGCCGGGGCACCGCCGGCGGCGTACGCCGAGTTCTTCGCGGCACCGCGACCGGCCGGTGGCCCGGCGCTGCGGATCAGCGTGAGCGACGGCGCCGCCCCGCTGGTCGGCGAGCCGGCCGGGACGACCCTCGGGCTGACCCCCGGTGGCTCGGCGGTGGTCACCCGCACGGTGACCACCGCGACCATCCCGCCCCGCCCCGACGTGGTGCTGCTCGCCGACACGACCGGCAGCATGCAGGCGGCGCTGAACGACGTCCGGGTCAACGCGAAACGGATCATCGGCGACATCAGCGCCGTCCAACCCGACGCCCGCTTCGCGGTCGCCGAATTCCGGGACGAGGGCGACGAGTTCGTCTTCCGGCTCAACCGGGACCTGACCGCCGTGCCGTCCGAGGTGCAGGAGGCGGTGAACGTCTGGACCGCCGCCGGAGGCGGCGACGGCCCGGAGGCCGGCCTGAACGCCCTGTACGCCGTCGCCACCGGAGCGGTCGGCCTGCGGACCGAGAGCAGCCCGATCGTGGTGATCTTCGGGGACGCGCCGTCGCACGACCCGAGCGTCGGCCACGACCTCGCCGGGACGATCCAGGCGTTGACCACCCGGGGCGTGCGGGTGGTGGCCGTGGACGTCGGCAACCCGGGCAGCTACTCCCTCGACGAGTCCGGACAGTTCACCGAGATCACCCGGCAGACCGGGGGCGTGCTGCTCGACGCCGCCGGCCCGGCCGAGGTCTCCAACGCCATCCTGGCCGGCATCCGCGCCATCCAGGCCACCGTCAGCGCCCGGACCACCGACTGCGACCCGCAGCTCTCGGCCTCGGTCACCCCGGCCGAGCAGACCGTCGACAGTGGCGGCACCGTCGACCTCACCGTCTCCGTCGCGGTCGATGCCGCCGCCCGCAACGGGGAGTACGCCTGCCACCTGGAAGTCTCCGTGGACGGCATCGTGCAGGGCGAACCGGAACGCCTGGTGGTGAACGTCAGCGGGGCGGCACCGGACGTACCGGTGCTCCACTCCGACGCCGCCGCGCTCGACCTCGGGGAGGCCCCCCTCGGCGTGCCCTCGGCGACCCGGACGGTGACCCTCACCAACACCGGCGACTACCCGCTGACCGTGGCCGCCGCCCTCGCCGAACAGCCGCTCCCGGCGGTGTTCGCGGTCACCGCCTCGACCTGCGGCGGAACCCTGGCCGTCGCCCGGTCCTGCACGGTGGCCCTCACCGCCACCCCCCGGGCGATCGGGGCCGCGACGTCGGTGCTCAGCCTCGCCAGCGCCACCGACACCGGCGGGGTCGCCGCCCAGTCGCTGGCGCTGAGCGTCTCGGGTCGCAGCCCGACGTTGCAGTTCAACCCCGGCGTCGGCCGCCCCGGCCAGGTGGTCACCGCACTCGGCCAGGGCTTTCCGGCGGGGGCCGAGGTGCTGGTCACCTGGGTCGACGGCACGGGCGCGGTGCCGGTGGTCGCCGACGCGTCCGGCCGGTTCGCGGTGCCGATGGTGGTCTTCGAGGAGGGGATCGCCGGTCCCCGGGCCGCGCTCGCCTCGGTGCCGGCGGTCGGCCAGGTGACCAGCGGTACCTTCCTGGTGCAGTCGGCGACCGCCCAGCCGGGACCCTTCACCCGCCGTCGCTGACCGGCCCACCCGTCGGGGCGCACCGGCCCCGGGCCACGGCCGGGGCGCCCCGGGACCCGGGCCACCGCCGAGCCACCCCCGGCGGGATCGCCCGGGGCCCGTACCCCGGTCAGCCGACCAGCACCTGACCGGTGGCGATGATGCTGCCGGCCGGCAGGGGAGCGGGGTCGTTGCAGGTGTTGACCTTGTCGCCGTGCCGGGCCGCCGGCTTACCGTTGATCAGCACCAGGGCGCTGCCGGCGATGATCGTGCCCTGGTTGTTCGGTGGCGTCTGGAACGGCCCCCCGGTCGGCAGGTGCGGCGGGGAGTTCACCGCGACGCTGCCGACCACGGCGGCCGGCTTGCCCTCGATCAGCACGTCGGTGCTGCACCCGTTGGCGATGGTCCCGGCGAAGGGCATCGGGGTGGGTGTCGGCACCGGACCGGTCGGCGAGGGCACCATGATGATGTGCGTGTCGGTGCCGACCACCTTGTCACCGAGCTTCGCGGCAGGTACGCCCACGATGGAACCCTCCCTTGGGCAGCGGAACCGGTCAGATCAGCCCCTCGCGGATGGCGTGCGCGACCGCCTGGGTGCGGTTGCGGACACCGAGCTGGGTGGTGATCTCGTGCACGATGTTCTTGATGCTGCGTTCCGAGTAGGACAGCTCCCGGGCGATCGTCGCGATGTCCGCCCCGGCGGCGATCATCCGGAGCACCGCGAGCTGGCGCGGTGACAGCGGCAGGATGGTCAGCCCCCGGGGGGCGAGCACCTGCCGCTGGGCCCGACCGACCCGGGTCAGCAGCGAGCTGAGCAGGTCGGTGGGGAGCCTCGCCTCGCCCCGGGCGGCAGCCCGGACCACCTCGCGCAGCAGGGCGGCGGTGCTCTCCGAACGGCGTACCAGACTGAGACCACCCGCCTCGATCGCCTGCAACCCGGCGGTGTCGTCGAGCTGCCCGACCACCAGCACCGGTCGGGGGGCCGGCCGGCCGGTCAACGCGTCGAGCTGGGCCAGCAGCCACCCGTCCACCGTGTCGGCGACGATCACCAGGATGTCCGGGGTGTCGTCGGGTTCGGCCAGCACCACCGGGCGCGCGCCGACCGGGTCGTCGGTCGCCGCAGTGCCGAGCTGGGCCATGACACCGGCCTGGGAGATCGGGTCGCGGGAACGGACCGCCGTACGGATCGGTGCCGGGCCCGGGGCGGTGCCCGCCCGGTGGGCGCTGGCGGCCGGATCGGTGGTGTCCGGACCGGGGACCTGCCCGACGGTGGGGTGCGGGTCGCTCATCGGCTGGGGGAGGGGCTCGGGGTGGGCGCGACCGGCACGAGCTGTCCGGCGAAGTACGCGGCCGGGGTGCACGCCGTGGTGCCCGGGTTCGCACACTTCACCGCGACGGTCACCGGTTGGCCGGCGGAGAACCGCAACGGCTGGACGAAGTGGTAGTCCAGGTCCCGGAAGTTGTTCAGGCCGGTCTCCAGCAGCACGGTGTCGCCCCGCCGCACCTGGAGCAGCCCGGCGTCGCCGTGCGGATTCTGCAGCACGATGTCGGTCACCCAGAGCACCTTCTTGTCGGCCGGCCGGTAGGTGGAGAGGGTGAACTCGTTGGCGGTGGTCGGTGAAGCGCTGGTCGCCACCCGGAAGTCGGCGGCGGTCTCCGGGTCGGCGTTGTCCAGCGTCCCGCCCTGGGCACCCGGCCCGTTGCCGTTGCCCTTTCCGGTTTCGGTCGTCGGGCTCGGGGCCGCGCTCGGTTTCGGGCTGGCGCCGGCCGCGACGATGGCCACCTTCTCGGCCTTCTCGGCGGTCTCCGCCGCCTCGCTGGCCTGGGTCTTCACCTCGGCCACCTCCTGGGACAACTCCTTGGTCTCCACCTTCGCAGCCTCCTTGGCGGTGGACTGCACGGTGGGTTTGAGCACCGCGAACCAGAGCCCGACCAGGGCGACCGCCACCGCGGCGGCCACCAGCACCACCCGGGGCGACCAGGCCGGCAGGACGGACCGCTGCACCAGCAGTCCGTCGCTGGTGATCGGCTCGGCGTCGGGACGGGTCACCGCCACCTGGAACGGCAGGTTGCGGTCCGGGCCCAGCAGGAACCGCTTCCGGGGGCGTACCCGCAGCTTCACGAACGTGGCCGTGCCCGGACGCAGCACCGGCGCGACCGGAAGCACCCGGAAGGTCAGCAGGCGGTCCGGATCGGCCGGCAGCACCTCGACCGTGGTCTCGACGTTGCCGGTGTTGTCGATCACCAGCTGGTGCCGGGCGGCGCGACGCGCCTGGGAGGTACGGGGCACCAGCTCCGTCGCCAGCTCCACGAAGGGCTGCACGGTGACGGTGCCCTCCTCGACCACCGAACCCTCGGGATTCTCCCGCCCCCGGACCCGTACCCCGAAGGCGACGCTGCCGGCCGGCACGGTCGCCGCACGCGGCGGCGTGAACGTCACCCGGGCCTCCTGCTCGGTGCCGGGCAGCAGGTTCATCGTCGCCGGCTCGACCTCGGCCCACGGTGCGGCGTCGCCGACCACGTCCAGGGTGAACCGGTCGACGACGGCGGCGGTGTTACGCACCCGGACGGTGCAGCCGACCGTGCCGCCCGCGGCGACGGTGAGGTCGGTCTCGACAAGTCCCACAGCGACACTCATGCGGGCAGTCTCGCCGTGCGGGTGGGCCGGCAGAACCACGAACGAGGAACACCAAGGGGCAGCCGTGGCTACCTGAACGGGCAACGGAAAGCCTGATCGGGCAACCGGCGACCCGACGGGCGGCCCTCGCCCGGGTGGCCGGGGACCGGCAGGGGCGGCCCGGGCGACCGAGAAGACGGCGGGGCGTCAGCGGGGCTCGCTGATCCCACCCCTGGGCCGGGGCCCCGGCGGGCCACCCGGACCGCCGGGGCGGCCACCGCCACTGTTGACGCTGACCTCACGCGGCGGCGGTGCCAGGTCGGTCTGCGGCTCGGGCACGAACGGCACGAGCAGTTGCAGGTGCAACCCGGTCCGGGCGGTCCCGCCGTGCGCCACCCAGGCGGAGCCGGTGTCCCCCTCGCGCCGGGGCGCGGAGCGCACCACCACCGGCTGGTTCGCCCGGGCCACCGCACCGGTCAGGAACCGGGCCGGCAGGGCGGTGCAGCTCGCACAGCCGACCAGCAGTTCACCCAGCAGCCGGTGCTCCCGCTCGGTGTCAGTGGCCCAGGCGGTCAACAGGTAGCTGAACCGGTACCGGCGGCCCGGCGGGCGACGCCCCACCAGCTGACCGGTGGCGTCGCGCAACTCGTCCCAGGTCGCCGAGACGCCCGCCGAGTCCTCCTCGACGTCCAGCAGGAAGGCCGCGACCAGGTCACCCTCGCCGCGCTGCGCACACCGGTCCGGCGGGTCGAAGACGACCGGCACGTCCGACGGCAGGTAGTGGCCCAGCCAGGCCCGGACCGACAGGTCGACATCCCAGATCATCCACCCACCCTGCCCGCTGCCCGGACGGCACCGCGCCCGGCGGCCGGGCAGGCCGTCGGGGCGGATCGGTTGCCCTTGGGGGCAGAACTGCCTACCCCGGCGGCGGTCCGGCGGGCAGCCCTCGCGGCCGGCCGGCGTTGGCAAGCTCGGCCCCATCACACCGTCGTACAGGAGGTTCGATGCCGACGTATCTGTCGCCGGGCGTCTACGTGGAGGAGGTTTCCTCCGGGTCGAGGCCGATCGAAGCGGTCGGGACGGCCGTCGCCGCGTTCGTCGGCTTCGCCGAGAAGGGGCCGGTCGACGAGCCCACACTGATCACGAACTGGACGCAGTACACCCGCACCTTCGGGGGCTTCGTGGCGGGCAGCTTCCTGCCACTGTCGGTCTACGGCTACTTCCTCAACGGCGGCGGCTCCGCGTACGTGGTCCGGGTGGGTGGTGGTGCCGGTGCGGACTCCGCCGCCACCGAAGCCGCCGGTGAGTCGTACCCGGCTGCGGCCGTACCGGCGGCCGGCGACAACGGGCGGCTCTCCTTCACCGTGCGGGCCGCGCTGCCCGGCCCGGCCGGGCAGGACCTCTCGGTCGAGGTCGCCGACGCCTCCGAGGGCGGCGACGACGCGTTCAAGCTCGTCGTCAAACAGGCCGGCAAGCCGGTCGAGACGCTGGACAACCTGACCACCAAGCGCGGTGCGGGCAACGTGGTCACCGCCGTCCGTCAGCAGTCCAAGCTGATCCAGATCGAGGAGGCGAAGGGCGCCACCCTCGCCCCGCCCCGACGCGGCGCCGAGGTCACCCTCGCCGCGCCCGCGCTGCCGGCCACCACGACCGGCACCGGCGACCTGCGGGTACGCGCCGAGGACTACGTCGGTGACGTCAGCGACCGGACCGGCTTCGCCGGGCTGGAGGCGATCGAGGACATCACCATGCTCTGCGTGCCCGACCTGGCCGCCGCCCACCAGCAGGGCGCCATCGACGACGAGGCGTTCAAGGCCGTCCAGTTGGCGATGATCGCGCACTGCGAGCTGATGGGTGACCGGGTGGCCATCCTCGACCCGCCGCCCGGCCTGCACCCGCAGCGCCTCAAGGAATGGCGGATGGACGTCGCCGGCTACGACTCCAAGTACGCGACCCTCTACTGGCCCTGGGTCAAGGTGATGGACCCGGCGCAGGGCCGGGCGGTCTTCATGCCACCGAGCGGGCACGTCGCCGGGGTGTGGGCCCGCAACGACGACACCCGGGGTGTCCACAAGGCACCCGCCAACGAGATCATCCGGGGCGCGCTCGCCCTGGAGAGCGGGCTGACCAAGGGCGAACACGACCAGCTCAACCCGATCGGGGTCAACTGCATCCGGGCCTTCCCCGGGCAGGGCATCCGGATCTGGGGCGCACGGACCCTGTCCAGCGACGCCGAGTGGCGTTACCTCAACGTCCGGCGGCTGTTCAACTGGATCGAGAAGTCGATCCTGCTCGGCACCAACTGGGTGGTCTTCGAACCCAACGACCCCCGCCTCTGGGACGCGGTACGCCGGGTCATCACGATGTTCCTGCGCCGGGTCTGGCGCAGTGGGGCGCTGATGGGCGACACCTGGTCCGAGGCGTTCTTCGTCAAGTGCGACGCCGAGAACAACCCGCCGGAGAACCTCGACGCCGGCATCCTCACCGTCGACATCGGCATCGCCCCGGTCAAGCCGGCCGAGTTCGTGGTGTTCCGCCTCTCCCAGCTCTCCCAGGGCTCCGGCGACTGACCGGCCCGCGGCGAGCACCCGACCTGAGCGACGACGAGACCAGGAGAACCGAGCATGGCCGGTCAGGGCACCCAGGACCCGAAGCAGAACACCCAGATCATCAGTGCCGCCGTCTTCCGGCTGGAGGTGCCGGGCATGTCGGCGATCAACTTCGCCGAACTGGTCGGGATCAGCAGCGAGGTGGAGAACGCGGAGTACATGGCCGCCGGCACGACCGGGCCGATCTTCTCCCGGCACTTCGGTCGGACCAAGCCGCCGACGGTCACCCTCAAGCGGGGCCTCGACCTCAACGGCGACCTGTGGCTCTGGCACCAGAAGGTGCGCAACATGATGTACGACGCCTACCGGGACTGCGCGTTGAAGCTCTACGGCCCCGGTGACGACCTCAACGGCGACGCCCGGTTGACGTACATGATGACCAACGCCTGGCCGTCGCGGGTGGAGGTCAGCGGGGTCAAGGCCGGAGCCACCGACATCGTCTACCAGACGGTCACGCTGATGTGCGACGACCTGTTCGACTTCAATGCGCGCATCTAGCCTCGCCGAGCCCGCCGCCGGACCGGCGGCGGGCCTGCGGACCGAGTACCCGTTCGTGCTGCCGCGCGGGCTGGTCGACGACCGGGGCGGGGTGCACCGCGAGGGCACCATGCGGCTGGCCACCGCCCGCGACGAGATCACCCCCCAGGGCGATCCCCGGGTACGCCACAATCCGGCGTTCCTCACCGTGCTGCTGCTGGCCCGGACGGTCACCCGCATCGGCGGGGTGCAGGCCGTCGACGTCGATGTGATCGAGCACCTCTTCGCCTCCGACCTGGCCTTCCTCCAGGACCTCTACCGGCGGGTCAACCATCAGGGGCACACCGGGGCCGAGGTGGCCTGCCCCAGCTGCGGGGGGCGCTTCGCGGTGGACCTGGCCGGCGGCCGACCGGGCGACTCCTGACCCACCCGGCAGCCCGACGCCGCACACCCGTACCGGAATCTGAAGGAGGTGGGCATGGCCTGGTCGTTACGGCCCGGACAGCCGTTCTGGCCACGTCGCCGCCGGACGGTCGGGGCACCTGCTCCGGTCGCGCCGGTGCCGCTCGCGTCGTCGGTGCCCACCGACCGGTACCCGGTCCTGCCAAGCCTGCCTTTGCTGACCGTGGCACCCGCCGCGGCGATGGTGACCATCCCGCAACCGGGGACGGCCACGGACGACCCGTCGTGGCCCCCGGCCTCCGCTCACCGCCCGTTCCCCGGCCCGGTCCCGGTGGTCTCCGCGCGGTCCGTCGGGCCGGCTGCGGTCACCGACCCGACCCCGATCCGGTACGACACCGGTGCGGCCCACCGCCCGCCGACCGCTCCGACCCGGTGGGGCAGCAACGGTCCGGCCTTCGACCGTGGCCTGGCTCCCGATCACGGTTCGGCCCCCGGTCATGGTCTGGCTCCCGATCACGGTTCGGACCCCGGCCGTGGCGTGACTTCCGGCCACGGTTCGGCCCTCGACCGTGGGCCGGTGGTGGTGCCGGGGGCGATTGCGGGTCCGGCGGGAGACAGCTTTTCGTCGCCTGAGGTGGGGTGGAACGTGGCCGGTGGTCCGGCCGTAGACGAGGGTTCGACGGTGGGGCATGGCCCGAGCGGGGCGGCGGGCAGGCCCGGCGGAGAGGGTGCCTTCCCGGCACCGGGTCCGTCGGCTGGGCCGGAGAATCCGCAGGGACCAACGTCCGCCGGGCGATCCGACGGGGCCGACGTGGATGCCGCAGCCGCCCGGACGGCAGCGCAGTTCGCCGCCGCCGGTCTGCCCACCGCGCAGGTCTGGCCGCCACCGGGATTCGAGGTCGCCTACCTGGCGGCGGAGGCCACCCGGGCCGCCGAGGAGTCCCGGGCATCGGGCGGCAGCGGGCGTGCCCGGCCGGCGCAGCCGGACACCGGCCGGGGCGCGGCCACCGCCGCCCCCGGTCACGACGGTCGGAGCGACCCGGAGGGGACCCCGCCGTCGGCCGGTGAGGTGCGCCCGGTCGAGGTGGCCTTCGCCGGACGCCGGGGTCGCGCCGCCCGACCGACGACCGCGCGACCGGGCCAGGAGCCGGCCTCCCCGGCGGAACAGGGACCAGCCGATTCGGGTGGCACTACCGACCCGCCCACCGCCGCCCCGGGGTGGCTCGCCGGGCCCGCGACCCAGGAAGCCGGGTCCGCCACCCGGGACCAGCCCGACCCGGGCGGCCGGGTCGGCCCGGACGACGCCACCGGCAGTGGCCGCGACGCCCCCGTCGACCGTCGGCGGGACGGCTCGCCGGACGTCGGGCAGGACCGGCCGGCGGGCGTCGGGCAGGACCGGCCGGAGTATCCGGCGCAGGCTACCGGGCCGGCGGACCACCGGGGCGGGACCCTCGACGAGGCAGGTGCCGTGGTCGGATCGGAAGCCGCACCGTCGGCGCACCCGCCCGGAGGAACACCGGACGGCGTGACCTCGCCGGTCGCAGATGCCACGGCACCGACCCGGGGCACGAACCCGGCCGGGCGACCGGGGTCCGAGAACCTGCCAGTCGCGGACCCCGCCGAGCGGTCGGCGTCCGGGAACCGGCTACTCACGGACCCTGCCGAGCGGTCGGCGTCCGGGAGCCGGACACTCACGGACCCTGACCAGTGGTCGGCGTCCGGGATCCGGACACTCGCGGGCCTTGCGGAGCGGCCGGCATCGGAGGGACGGCCAGGACCGGCGGGGCCCGACATCGCGGACGACCGGCCGGGTCCGGCGGCAGCGCACGACACCGGGGACTATCGGCCCGCCCCACCGGTGGGGCGCGACACCCACCGCCCCGAGCCGGTGTCCCCGCCGTCGTCCTTCTTCCTCACCCGGCGTCCGGAGCAGCCCACGCCGGCCGGCCCTCCGTCGGGTGTGGACCGGGAGCACGGCGGGGCCGGGCAGGGACCGCCGGCCGGCCCGGGACAGGCGGAAACGGTGCCGTCGGTCGTCCCGCACCCACCCGTACCGTCGGCCGAGCGGGTCGACCGGCCGACGGTCGTACCAGCCATGGACGAGCAGGTCCCGGCGTACCCCATCAGGGTCTTCACGGCCGTGCCGACGGTGGCGGCCGACCGGCCGGGCCCGATACCGAGCACCGGGCAGGGGCCCGGGTCGCTGGCGCACCGCGCGGGTCCGCCGCCTACCGAGGTGGGCGACCCGGAGCTGCCGGAGCAGGTGCCGGCCGCCCTGGTGGACGGCTTCCGGCAGCGGTACGGCGTGGACGTCGCGGCGGTGCCGGTGTGGCGGGGCGCGGCGGCCACGGAGGTGGTGCAGCAGGCCGGGGCACGGGCCGCGACCCGGGGTGGTGAAGTCCTGTTGCCGGCCTCGGCCGGGCCGCTGGACGCGCCGCCCGCCCGCGCGCTGCTCGCCCACGAGCTGGCCCACGTGGTGCAGCAGCGGGCGTTCGGGGCGACACCGCCAGCCGAGTCGACAGGCACCGGCCGGGACCTGGAGGCGCGTGCGCTCGCCGCCGAGCACGCCTTCGGCGACGGCGGCGGGCCGGGCGTCGGAGGTCCGCTGCCACCTGCCGCGCTGCTGACCGGCGCGGGTGCCGCGTCGACACCTGCGGGTGCCGCGTCGACGCCTGCGGGTGCTGCCGGCACCTGGGGGATCACCCCCGGCGGTGGGCTGACCTGGCAGGCGAAGCCCGGTGCGGGAGGCGTGCCCCCGGCCGCACTGACCGGCCCGCCGGCCGCACCGACCGGCCCGCCGGCTGCGGCCCACCCGCTCCAGCGGGCGTCGATGGACACCTCGGCGGCCACCCTCGACGACCTGCGGGCGTTGGTGCGGGGCGAACTCGACCAGCAGCAGGACCAGGCCGCCGATCCGCCGGCCGGGCCGCCGTCGGACGCCCTGCGGGCCGAGGTGGCCGCAGCGCCCGCGACGCCCGCGATCGACCGCAGCGCGGGCCGGATCGCCGAGGTACGCGACGCGGTGGAGCGGCTCCGGGCCGAGCTGCGCACGGTGGCCGACCGGGGGCGGGCCACTGCCGCCCGGCTGGACCAGGAGGCCGACCGGGTGCCGGACCGGTCGCCGGGCCGGCCGGTCGACCTGGAGAACCCCGACGACCTGGAGGAACTGGCCGGCCGCCTGTACGGGCGGTTACGCGGGCGGCTCCGGCAGGAGCTGCTGGTCGACCGGGAGCGCAGCGGGCGGCTGACCCAGTTCCGCTGAGCACGCCAGGTGACACGAGGCACGCCAGGTGGCACGAGGCACGGCAGGTGGCAGGACACACGGCAGGCGGCAGGACGCACGGCAGGTGGCACGACCGCACGGACGCGGGTCCAGGACGAGGCGACGAGGAGGGCGAAACGATGGCAGGCGGTCTTTCCACCGCGGCCCGCTTGATGGGCGGCTTCTTCGAGGTCACCGGCGTCAACCACAGGTACCTCGTGGTCATCGACGACGAGCGGTACAACCTCGGCTCCTGGTCCCGGGTCTCCGGGCTGGGGGTGACCTGGCAGGTCTGCGAGTACCGGGCCGGGGACAGCAACGACGTCTTCACGTACGTGGGTGAGCCGACCTACAGCCGGATCAGGCTCAGCCGGGCGGTGTGCTTCGACTCGCAGGTCGTCCAGGAGTGGCTCTGCCAGCAGGCCAACCGGTACCGCCCGCTCAGCGGCACGATCCAACTCGTCGACAGCGTCGGCCTGAAGATCGTCGGCTGGGACCTGAAGCACTTCTTCCCGGTCGGCTGGTCGGTGTCGGAACTCGACCCGAGCCACAGCGGGGTGGCGGTCGAGACACTGGAACTGGCGCACACCGGCTTCCTGCACGACGACGTGAAGTTCTCGCTCTGATGGCCGCCATCTCCGCAGGTCAGCTCGGCGGGATGCTGGGCGACCCGAGCCAGACCGCGCAGGGGCTCGCCTCCGGTGGCCTGCTGCAGATGTTCCGCGACGGGCCGGGGGTCAAGCGGACCCTCAAGCTCGGCCTGGCGATGCGTTTCCAGGTGACCATCGGGGACGTCCCGATCGGGCTGTGGCGGTCCTGCCGGGGGTTGCGGGCCGACTTCCGGCCCGAGGTGGTCCGGGTGACCGGGGACTACGTCGGCCAGTACCACCTGCCCGGCGAGGTCAGCTACGCCCCGGTCGTGCTGGAACGGGCGGTGCACCGGGAGAGTTCCGCGCAACTGCAACAGTGGCTGGTCGGGGTGCTGCGCTCATGGCAGGACGGCACCGGCGACGACACCCGGACCACCGCCCGGATCACCCTGCTCGACGCCGACGGCGAACCGGTCAACAGTTGGCTGCTCTACGGCGTACGGCCGTCGTCGTGGACCGGGCCGGACCTCTCCTCGGACAGCAACCAGGTCGCGGTGGAACGGCTGGAACTGGTGCACGAGGGGTTCTTCCCCGACCTGCAGGCCAAGGCGGAGACGGCCACCCTGTCGTCCCCGTCGCTGGGCCGGGTCACGTTCTCCTACAACCCGGCCAAGATGGGCATCACCCGCTCCTCCCGGGCCAGTCAGCTCGTCGGTCGGGGCCGGGGCGTGGAGCTGACCTCCGACACCGCATTGCGGGTGATGGCCGGCGAGGTGCTGCTGGTCGGTGCCGGGGTGGCCCAGGACGTGCAGAAGCTGATCGCCTTCTCCGGCCCACCGAGCGTCGACGAGCAGAGCCGCAGCGCGTCCAGCATCGAGCTGCCCCGGTTGACGTTCACCTGGGGAAAGCTGTCGATGGCCGTCAACCTGAGCACCCTCAACGTCAACCTGACCCGGTTCGACGGTGAGGGGCAGCCGGTGCGGGCGGAGGCCACCCTGGACCTGATCGTGATCGAAGGGGAGATCTTCCCCAAGCGGGGTGGCCCGGTGCCGACCCGGTCGGTGCGGACCGACCCGGCGCAGTGGCGGCAGCGGGCGCTGGCCAGCGGGCTCGACGACCCGATGCGGGCGCAGGCCAGGGGCGCGTCCGTCGGGGCGCGGCGGTAGTGGGGGCGAGACGATGACCGCGATCGACCGGCACGGTCTGCTCTGGGGTACGGCGACCCTGCGCCCCCGGGTCACCGTCGGCACCGCCGGCCGGGCGCTGCCGACGGCCGCCGCCGACCAGCTGGTACGGGTGGTGGTGGACACCCAGGCCGCCCTGCCGGACATGTTCGAGCTGACCTTCGCCGACCTCGACGGCAGTGTGCTGCGTACGGCCGGGTTGGAGCTGGGCACCGCCGTGCAGGTCTTCGGCCCGACCGGGGACGGCTCGGCCGAGCACCGGTTGATCAGCGGCGAGGTGACCGCCGTGGAGGGGCACTTCGTGGACGTCAGCGCCCACGTGGTGGTACGCGGTTACACCCACGACCACCGGCTGCACCGGGTACGGCGGACGCGTACCTTCCTCAACCAGTCGGATGCCGACGTCGCCCGGCAGGTGGCGACCGCCGCGAAACTGTCGGTCGGCACGATCGACGCCACCACCGGCCGGTTGGCCCACCTCTCCCAGGTCGCCCAGACCGACTGGGAGTTCCTCAGCGCCCGCGCCCGGGAGATCGGCTACGAGATCGGCGCGGACGGGGACCGGTTCCACTTCCGCCGGGCGGCCACCGCCCGCCGGGCCGGCAGCCCGGTGCCGTTGACCTTCCGGGGCAACCTGCGCCGCTTCCTGCCCCGGGTCAGCGCCGGCAACCTCGCCCCCGAGGTCGAGGTGCGCGCCTGGGACCCGGTCGCCGCGACGGTGGTGGCGAGCCGTACCGCGACGACCGCCGACGGGGTGAGCCTGGCCGGCCCGACGCCGACCGCCGCCGCCGACACCTTCGTCCCCCGGGGCGCGGCGGCACCGCCACGGGCCGGCAACAGCGCGGTCGGTGACGTCGGGCCGGCCCCCGGACCCCGCGCGCACGTCCTGGTCGGCCGGGGGCTGCCCGTGCCCGGTCGGGCCGACGGCGCGGTCACCCAGGTCGCGAAGGGGCTCGCCGCCAGCATCGGTGGCGGGTTCGCCGAGGCGGAGGGGGAGGCGCTGGGCGACGCCCGGTTGGTCGCCGGCAAGGCCGTCAAGGTCGACGGGGTGCCCGCACCCTTCGCCGGCACCTGGACGCTCAGCGCCGCCCGGCACGTCTTCGACGAGACCGGGGAGGGCTACCGCACCGAGTTCACCGTCGGCGGTGCCGAGGACCGTTCGTTGCTCGGGCTGACGAACGTCGGCGGGACCGGCGGGGGCGGTGATCCGGCCCGGATCGACGGGGTGGTCTGCGGGGTGGTCAGCAACGTCAAGGACCCGCAGAACCTGGGCCGGGTCACCCTGGCGCTGCCGTGGCTGTCGCCGGACCACGAGACCGACTGGGCGCCGGTGGGGCAGCTCTTCGCCGGCCCGACCGGGGGCGCGTTCTTCGTCCCGGAGCCGGGTGACCAGGTGCTCGTCGCGTTCGAGTTCGGCGACGTACGCCGCCCGTACGTGCTCGGCAGCCTGCCCAGCCGGCACACCGGGTACGGCCTCGACGGCGGCCAGTCGTCGTCGACGAAGCCCGGGGCGACCGGGGTGAAGTCGGTGGGGCAGACCAGTTCGGTGATCCGGCGCGGCCTGCTGTCACCCGCCGGCAGCCGGTTGGTCTTCCACGACGAGGTGCCGCCCGGCGGCAAGGGCCAGCCGACCGCCGCCGACGTGGTGCTCGGCACCAAGGGCGACAAGCTGTCGCTGGCGATGGACCAGGTTGCCGGCACGGTGACCCTGCGCTGCGCCCCCGACAAACCCGGCAAGCTGGTCATCGAGTGCACCGGGCAGACCGCCGTGGAGATCAAGGCGGGGCCGGGCGGCAGCCTCACCCTCGACGGCGGCACCAGCCTGAAGCTCAAGGGCAAGACGGTCGACATCAGCGGTACGCAGGTCAACATCAGCGGCACCGCGTCGACCGCCATCAAGGGCAAACCCATCCAGCTCAACTGAGGAGTGCCATGCAGGCCGACGTCATCGGCACCGGGTGTGCCTTTCCGCTGCGGGTCCAGCCCAACGGCCGACTCGCCATGATCAGTGGTACCGCCCTGCTGGAGCAGGCGATGTGCGTGATCCTGGCGACCTACCCGGGTGAGCGCCCGATGCGCCCGGAGTTCGGCTCCCGGCTGCGCGACTTCGTCTTCGAGCCGGTCACCGGGCAGACCCGGCGGGCGGTGGCGGTGGAGGTGCGCGCCGCGTTGGAACGCTGGGAGACCCGGGTCGAGATCGACGACGTCACCGTCACCGAGGACCCGGCCGGTGGTGACGGGCTGCTGCACATCGAGGTCCGTTACCGGGTACGCGACACCGACGAGCCCGGCACCCTCGGGCTCAACCTGCAGACCCTGCCCGGGGACCGGGAACTGACCGGCTCGGGGGTGCTCGGCTGATGGCACTGCCCGCCCCCGACCTCGACGACCGGGGCTTCGACGACCTGGTCGGTGACGCCCGCCGGTTGATCGCCGACCGCTGCCCGGAGTGGACGGACCTGCACCCCGCCGATCCGGGGATCACCCTGATCGAGACGTTCGCCTCCCTGACCGACCAGCTCATCTACCGGCTCAACCGGGTGCCCGACCGGCTCTACGTGAAGTTCCTGGAGCTGATCGGGGTACGCCTGGTGCCGCCCACGGCCGCCCGGACCACCCTGACGTTCTGGTTGTCCACGCCGGCCCGCGCCACCCAGCTCGTCCCGGCGGGGACCCGGGCGGTGACCGTCGCCGACGGCGGGGACCCCCTGGTCTTCGCCACCCTCACCGACCTCGCCGTGCCGCCGTGCGCGCTGACCCAGCTGCGGGTCCGGACCGCCGACGGGGTCACCGACCAGACCGGCGCCCTGGAACTGGGTGGGCCGGTGGTGGCGTTCTCCCCGGTGCCGCAGCCCGGCGACGAACTGCTGATCGGGCTGGACCGGCCGGTGGGCGGCTGCGCGGTGCGGCTGGAGTTCGAGGGCCGGGTCGACGGTGTCGGGGTCAACCCGCTGCACCCGCCGCTGCGCTGGGAGGCGCGCGGTGCCGACGGTTGGCTCGACTGTGAGGTCGGGTTGGACGAGACCGGTGCGCTGAACCGGCCCGGCGCGATCCTGCTGCACGTGCCCGACGGGCACCAGGCCAGCCTGGTCGACGGGGTGCTGGCCGGCTGGCTGCGGGCCCGGGTGGTCACCCCGCAGGAGGGGCAGCCCGGCTACAGCGCCTCACCGGTGGTCCTCGGGCTGGCCGCGAACACCGTCGGCGGCACCACCGAGGCGGTGCACGCCGACCTGGTGGACGACGAGGAGTTCGGCGACTCCGAGGGGGTGCCCGGCCAGCGGTTCACGCTGACCCGCCGGCCGGTGCTGGCCGGCTTCGGCGACCCGGTGCTGGAGGTCAGTTCCGACGACGGCTGGCAGCGGTGGTCGCCGGTCGAGCACTTCGCCGGTAGCGGCCCCGGGGACCGGCACTTCCTGCTCGACGGGGTGGCCGGTGAGGTGGTGTTCGGCCCGGCCGTCCGGCAACCCGACGGCACGTTGCGCCGCTACGGCGCGGTGCCGCCCCGGGGCGGCCGGCTGCGGCTGCGCCGGTACGCGGTCGGCGGCGGCAGCCGGGGCAACGTCGGCGTCGGCGCGATCACCGCGCTGCGTGCCTCGATCCCGTACGTGGCGGGGGTGGAGAACCGGCACCCGGCCAGCGGCGGGGTGGACGGCGAGACCCTGGACGAGGCGCGTCGCCGGGGCCCGTTGACCCTGCGCAGCCGCAGTCGCGCGGTGACCGCCGAGGACCACGAGGTGCTGGCCCGGGAGGCCGCCCCGGAGTTGGCCCGGGTCCGCTGCGTGCCGAGCAACGGGGACGGGCCGCCGGTGGCGCGGCTGCTGGTGGTGCCGGCAGCCCCCGCCGAGGAGGGGCGGCTGCGGCTGGAGGACCTGATCCCGGCCGAGTCGAGCCTCGCCCGGGTGGCCGGCCGGCTGGACGAGACGCGGCTGATCGGCACCCGGGTGGTCGTCGAGCCACCCCGCTACCGGGGGGTGACCGTGGTGGCCCGGGTCGTCGCCCGGCCCCGGGTCGTCGTCGAGCGGGTCCGGGAGGAGGGCCTGGCCGCCCTGTACGGCTTCCTCAGCCCGCTGGCCGGCGGTGGCCCGGACGGTCAGGGCTGGCCGTTCGGGCGTCCGGTGCAGGCCGGTGAACTCTTCGCCGTGTTGCAGCGGGTACGCGGGGTGGAGCTGGTGGAGGACCTGCGGCTGTTCACCGCCAACCCGGTGACCGGTGAGCGGGGCACCGAGGCCGGCCGGATCGACCTGGAACCGGACAGTCTGGTCTTCTCCTTCGACCACCAGCTCCGGGTGGAGGAGCACTGATGCGCGGCCCGGTCGACGTGGCGATGCCGTACCCGATCGCCGGTTTCCTGCCCGCCCTGTTGCAGGAGGACGACCTGCTGGTGCGCTGGACCGAAGGGCTGGACCAGGTGCTCGCACCGGTGGTGTCCACGCTGGACTGTCTCGACGCGTACCTGGACCCGTGGTTGGCCCCGCCGGATTTCCTGCTCTGGCTCGGTGCCTGGGTGGGTGCCCACCTCGACGAGAACTGGCCGGTGGATCGGCAACGCGCGATGGTGGCCGGCGCGGTCGCCGCGCACCGGCTGCGGGGGACGGTCGCCGGGCTGCAGATGGCCCTGGAGCTGGCCACCGGGGGTGAGGTGGAGGTCCTCGACTCGACCGGGGTGTCCTGGTCGACCCGGCCGGAGCCGTCGTCGGCCGCGCTGCCGCCGGCCCGGGTGCACGTACGGGTGTGGGTGGCCGAGCCCGGGAGGGTCGCCGGGCACGCCCTCGACGAGTTGTGCCGCGCGGTCGTACCGGCGCACGTGACGACGACCCTGGAGGTGCTCGACCGTGATCATCTGTCGTGAGTGCGGGAACCACAACGGTGACGCGGACACCTTCTGTGGTTCCTGCGGCAGCTTCCTGGAGTGGACCGGCGAGAAGACCGCGCCGAAGATCCCGGTCGAGACGGTACGGGAGGCCGAGCAGGAGTTCCGGCAGAAGCCCACGCTGTTGCAGCGCATCGCCGGGGTGATCGCACCGGCCCCGGGTGGCTCCCCGGTCGACGAGGGTGTGGTGCGGGTCGGTGACGGGACGGGCCGGGGGTCGGCCGGTGGACCGCCGGGTCTGCGTCCCGGCCCGCCCGGGGTGCGTCCGGGGCCGCCTGGCGCGGGTCCGCCCGGAGTGCGTCCCGGTCCGCCGGGGACGACACCCCCCGGGGTGCGTCCCGGGCCACCCGGCCTGAGCCCGCCCGGGGTGCGTCCCGGTCCGCCGGGGACGACACCGCCGGGGGGCCGCTCCGGTCCGCCCGGGTCGGGTCCGCCCGGGTCGCGGCCGGGTCCGCCGGGGTCGGGTCCGCCGGGCGTGCGCTCCGCCCCGCCGGGAGCCGGCTCTCCCGGGGCGCGGCCCGCACCCCCGGGGTCACGCCCGCCGGGGGGCCTGCCGCCGGGTGGTGCCGGCGGGTCGGCCGCGCAGGTCGTGGCGGGCGACGGGCCGGCGGCGGTGACGGTGCCGTCGCGCCGGCTGCCACCGCCACCGCCGGGCGTGCCGGCGGCCCGGCTGCCGGACCGGGCGGCCCGCCCCGGTCCGCCGACGTCCGGCCCGGCGGGACTACCCGGTGGTCCGCCCGCCCCGCCAGCGGTCGACGGGTCGGCCGGCACCGGCGCGGTGTCCACCGACGCGTCGTCGGCGCGGGACGGCACCCCGGACACCACCGCGTCGGAGGTCGCGGTGCCGCCGCGTCGGCTGCCGCCACCGCCACCCGGGGTGGCGGGTGCCCGCCTGCCGACCGCCCCGGCCCGCCGTGACCCGCGCGCCGCGCCGCACACCAGTGCCCTGGTCGCGGCCGAGGGCCCGGCCGACCCCGCGCCGCCCGGGTCGACCACCACCGGCGGGCGGGTCGGCGCGCGGCGGGCGACCACCGCTGCGGCGACGACCGGACCCGGGGAGGTCAGTCCGCAGGCGGTACGCCCCCGGGCGGCGACCGTCGGCCACCAGCCGCCCACCCGACGCCTGCAACCCGGTGACCTGGTCTGCGGCGAGTGCGGCGAGGGCAACGTGCCGACCCGCCGGTTCTGTAGCCGGTGCGGGGACTCGCTGCGTACCGCCGAGGTGGCCCGCCGCCGCTGGTGGCAGCGCCTGCTGCCGCGACGGGGCCCCCGGGTCACCGCCGCCGGGGCCCGCCCCGGCACCCCCGGCGGTGGCGGGGCGGGTGGGGTCGGCGGCGTGCTGCACTCCATCTACCAGCGGTCGAACGCGGTCGCCGCGGTGCTGCTCTTCGCGATCGGGGTGGCCTACCTGATCTATCCGCCGCTGCGGGAACGGATCAACGGTGCGGTCTCCGGGCCGGTGACCGGGGCGCGGGACTGGGCCGACCGGAAGATCAACCCACGGTTCGTGGCCGTCCGGCCGGTCGAGGTGACCGGCGGCGCGTCGGTACGGGACCACGGGCCGGCGCTCAGCGTCGACCAGTACCGCAACACGCACTGGCAGGTGCGCTGGGACGCCGAGAAACCGCCGACGGTCACCCTGCGCTTCGCGGCCGAGGTCGACCTCCAGCGGCTCATCGTGACCGCCGGCACGGCCGAGGACTACACCGCGTCGCACCGGCCGAAGACCCTGCACCTGGTCTATTCCACCAACCGGTCGGACACCCTGGCCATCGAGGACACCGGGGAACCGCAGACGCTGACCCTCGACGGGGCCGACGGGGTCACCAGCGTGCAGATCCAGGTCACCGACGTGCACCGGGCCGAGAAGGGCACCGACGTGACGGTCAGCGAATTCGAGTTCTTCGCCCGGGAGTGAGCGTGCCGGGCAGCGGGTGACGCCGGGGCGCGGCCCCGGGGAGCGGCACCTGACAACCACCACCACCGTCGGCCAACGGGCCCGACGGTCCCACGTCGGAGGTGTATCCGTGACAGAAGTCGCCATCGCCCTGAACACCACCGCGAACATGATCGGGTTCGCGCAGGGGCAGGCCAAGGGGCTGACAGACGGGGTGTTCCAGGTCAGCGGGTTCAGCAACGCCGGCTTCCCGACGGAAGTGCCGCTGAACCAGTTGATCTCACCGGCGCCGATCGCCGACGGCCAGCTCGTCATGGTCCGGGGCGGCCAGTCCCGGCAGCACGTCTACTGGCTGCGTTACCTGCGCCGGGGCATCGGCGTCACGGACAAGAAGCGGGTCTGTGTGGAGCTGCTGGTGCGCTTCACGACCTTCGACTACGTGCCGAAGGTCGGTGACGACGGCCCGACCGCGCAGGAACGGGCGGTCCTGCGTGACTACCCGTGCTGGGGGATCACCGACCTGAGCGTGTCGCTGATGCCGACCGGCCGGGGGCGCAACCCGTTCAACAAGTTCAACGAGTCCGGCAGCCTGACCTTCGACGCGGCCGTCGCCAACGACGGTATGCCCCACCTGCGGATCAACTACCGGGTGCAGCACCAGGCGAAGAACCTGCTCGGCGCACCCCTCGGGTTGAGCCACAACGACGCCGGCGCGTTCCTGGTGCACAGCAACGGCAGCTTCGAGATCAACCACGGTGAGGGGCGTACCGACAAGCACTTCCGGATCACCCCGCTCAGCGGCAGCGTGCACCAGCGCCCGACCCGGGTCGACCAGGTCGGCCAGGCGGGCACCACCACCGTGCTCAACGCCCAGCGCATCGAGCTGGGCGGGATCGACCACGGTGGCCGGATGCTCGACCCGCACGAGTACCGGGGCATGCAGGTGATCGGCTTCGAGCGGATGAACGGCCCGAACACCATCACCGTCCTTAACAACGGCCAGCAGCCGGTCGTCGCCTCGGCGGCGGAGGCCGACGGGCACGAGGCGGCGCTGCGACTGGAGTACGTCCGCGACGGTGCCGTGCTGGGCCGGAAGGTCCGCACCAAGATCAGGGCGTTGCTGCTGCTGCGTTTCACCCTGGTGCCCTACCTCACCGCACCGGACGACCAGGGCAACCGGCAGATCGTCTACGTGAACGGGGTGCGGTACACCGCCTTCCGCGACGTCTCCCTGCGGGTGCTGGAGGTGGGGCGCGGCGAGGCGGCGGTGGTCGGGGAGAAAGGCGAACGGTACGACGTCGACGCGGTCAAGAACCGGCACCACGAGGAGTCGACGCTGTTCTTCGGGCCGTACGTCGAGGAGGTCGAGGGGCAGGTCGGCGTGCAGCTCAGGATCGACTGGGCCGCCGAACACGCCGGTGCCGAGGGCCGCTCCCGCAGCCACCGCAACAAGGGGCAGTTCCGGCTCGGGGTCAACCAGTCGGGCAGCCCGGTGCTGCGCCTGCTGGACGCCGACAGCAACAAGTACTTCACCGTCACGGGCTGAGCGGGAGACGAGCGATGAACTATCCAGAGAACTTCGACACCACCGGCCCGGCCGGTCTGGACGACTCGTACGCCTATCTGAGCTGGGCGGTCGTCAGTGCGCACCGGATCATCGCCGAGCAGCCGGAGACCGGCTGGGAGCTGCTGCCCGACCTGCTCGGGCAGGGCTGGGGCGACCCGGACTGGTACCAGCGCAACGGTTGGCTGGCCGACTTCTACGACACCGTCTACCACCAGGCCAGTTCCCTCACGCCGGTGCAGGTCTTCGCCGTCGACGAGCTGGGTGAGCCGGCGGCGGAGATGGCCCGGATGATCGACTCGGTGACCCAGCACTGGGTGGCCGCCGCCCATCAGGCCGCCGAGCAGGACCAGCAGAGCTACGACGAGCAGGCTGACGACCAGCACCCGTACGACGGTCAGGCCCACGACGGGCAGGCCTACGACGAGTCGGGCTATGACGGGCAGGCCTACGAGGGGCAGGCCTACGACGGGCCGGGCCCCGACGGGTCGGGCGGGTCGGCGTACCCCGTCGAGCAGCCGGAGCCGGACGCGTCGTCGCCGGAACCGCTGGCCGACCTCGACCCGGCTGCCGCCCGGGAGGTGCTCGACCGCGTGCTGGACGACGAGGTGGACGATCTCTCCGAGGCCGACCAGCGGGTCCTGGCCACGGTGCTGACCGACGAGAAGTTCCAGTACCTGGCCCGCGAGTACGACCTGGTGTGACCGCCGACGCCGGGCCGGCACCCCGCCTGCCGGCCCGGCGTCCGCCCCACCCCACGGACCCACCGGTCACCGCCACGACCCCGGACCCCCGACCGGGCGGACAGAGGGAAAGCACGCCGTGACCACCATCGAGTACGAGCCCGAGGAACTCTCCGGCAACCGGTTCACCGTGACCGGCTTCCGCGACGCCGCCCTGCCGGTCGGGGAGTTCCTCGCCGACGAGTTGTGGCCGGACGAGCAGGACGGTGCGGTGTGGCTGGACCGGGGCACCCAGACCCGGCGGCACTGCTACTGGCTGCGGTACCGCTACCGGGGCCCGGGTCCGGGGCACCCGAAGCTGGTGGCGGTGGAGCTGGTGATCCGGTTCAGCACCTTCCCCTACCAGGTCCGACCCGGCACCGACCGGTATTCACCCCGGTCGACGCTGCCGGTGCCGGGCCTGTGGGGCATCGAGGATCTCAGCATCTCGTTGCGGGACACCGGGGCCGGCGGTCGGAACCCGTTCAACAAGTTCAACGACGCCGGTCAGCTGGTCTTCGAGCCGGAGATCGGGTTCGTTCCCGCCGCCGGCACGGGCGTCGCGGTGCCGGCGATCCGGGTCGTGCACCGGGTGCGGCACGTGGCCAACCCGATCGTCGGGGACGGGTACGCCCCCGGGCACGAGGAGACCGGGGCGCTGACCGTGCACAGCGACGGCGGGATCACCCTGGAGCCGGCGTCCGGGACGCCTGGGTGCTCGTCGTGGCGACTCGTCCCGGTCAGCGGGTCGGTGCACGACCGGCCGATCGTCGGGGCCGAGCCGCCACCCGGGCGCAGCCTCACCGTCTACCGGGCGACCGGCGTCACGGCCCCGCCACCGGTCACCGCGATGCGGGTGTCGACCGGTCGGGCCCGCCGGGGCGCGGTCGAGGTGCAGGGATTCGAGCGGGTCGCCGGCCCCGACCAGATCGGGGTCTGGCACACCGGTCACCCCCGCTGGTACAGCGCGTCGATGGGCGGCGACATCCGCGACGACGGGATGATCGTGGAGTACGCCCGCGCCGGTGACCGGGGTGACGACCGCCGGGCCGGCCGGGTCCGGGCCCGCCTGGCGTTGCACCTGCGCACCTGCTGCTACCTGATCGAGCAGAACGAGTTCGCCGACGCCGTCGTCTTCCACCACGGCCGCCGGCACCCCGGCTTCGTCGACGTGTCGCTGCGTCCCCTGCCCGACGACGGCGACCCTACCGGGGCCGCCGCCCCTACCGGGCCGGTCGGGTCGCGGCTGCGGTTCGTCCCCGAGTGGTACGAGGGCACCGACGACGAGGTGCCGGGGTTGCTGGTCCGCTGGTCCGAGGAGGCGGTGGGCCCGGCAGCCGACCCCGCCGTGCCGGTCGGTGGCGCGTTCCTGATCACCGTGGACGCCTCCGGCGGGCCGGTGGTCCGTTTCGCCGACGAGCAGACCTACCAGCATCTGACCGTGTTGAGCTGAGCGGAGACAAACTGTGCCTGGTCGGATACGGCTGACCGGATACCGGCCCGACGAGCCGGTGGGTGACGCCTTCACGGTGACCGGGTTCGGCGGCGCGGGCTTCCCGGAGCAGGCGACGCTGCGGGAGTTGATCTCCCCGGCGCAGCCCCACCTCGCCGGCACCAGCATGGTCCGTGGCGACCAGCAACGGCAGCACTCCTACTGGTTGCGTTACCTGCGCCGTCGATCCGGCCCGGCCGGCCCGAAGCGGGTCTGTGTGGACCTGCTGGTCCGGTTCAGCACCTTCGACTACGTGGTGGCCGACGTCGGGATGGGGGCGCTGGTGCTCCGACAGAGCGCGCTGTCGCACTTCCCCTGCTGGGGGATCACCGACCTGAGCGTGTCGCCCCATGCCGTCGAGGCCGGCCGTAACCCGTTCAACAAGTTCAACGAGGTCGGCTCGCTGGTCTTCACCGCCCGGCTGGAGGCCGCCCACGGCACGGTGCCGGCGATCCGGGTCGGCTACCGGGTGCACCACGAGCAGACCACGGTCGGGGGAGTCCGGTTGACCCCGGAACACGACGAGGTGGGTTCGTTCCTGGTGCACAGCGACGGTCTCTTCGAGGTGGCCGACCAGTCGCTGGCCACCCGTACCCACTTCCTCGTCACCCCGGTCAACGCGGGGGTGCACGACCGGCCTGCGGTGCCGGTGCACGCCGCCCGCCGGCCCGGCGGTGGCCGCCCGGCGTGGCACGCGACCGGGCTCACCGCCGCGCCGGCCGAGCTGCCGCAGGCCCACCCCACGCCCTACGTCGACGACACCGTCACGGTGACCGGTTTCCAGGGCCTGGACGGTCCACAGACCCTGGCGGTACGCGACGCCGCCGGTCAGGCACGGTCGGCGATGCTGCACTTCGCAGCCGCGGACCCGGGTGCGGTGCTGCTGACCTACCACGGTGGGCCCGCCCTCCGGGGGACGGTCCGGCTGCTGCTGGGGCTCCGGTGCACCATGCACCGCTACCTGGTCGCCCCGGCCGGCGTCCACCGCAGCGTCACCCACCGAACCGTCGGGGACGATGTCGGCATCGACGCCCACTACGGTGACGACCCGACGGCCAACCGGGAGTCGTGGCCGGTGCTGTGGCACCGGGGGCGTCGGCACCTCGGCTTCCGGCAGGTCACGCTGCTGGTGGCCGGGGTCGACGGCGGACCCGGCCGGGGCGGCCCCGACGCCGTACGCAACAGCACCGGATCCCCGGTACGGCTGGCCCTCACCCCCCGGTGGGAGCCGGGGGGTGACGACCGGGGGCCGGAGCTGCGGATCAGGTGGCACGCGTCGCACCAGGACGACGCCCCGGTCGAGGGCCTGCTGGCGCTCGGGACCGACGACGGCGGCCGGCCGACCCTGACCCCGCTGGACGACGAGAGCCGCCGCCACTTCACCGTCACGGGCTGACCGGCAGGTCCTCGTCGACCACCGGGCGGACCCGCCGGGACAGCTCGGTGATCTCCCGCCGGTACGCCGACTGCTGGGCGGCGTCGACGCCACCGGCCGGGCCGAGCGCGACCAGCAACCGCAGCGCCCGGACCTGACCGAGCAGGTGCCCGGTCTCCCGGTGGGTGGCCAGCGCCTCCTCGGCGGTCCGCGCCGAGGTCACCGGGTCGGTGTTCCGCATCGCCTCGGCGGCGGCCACCAGGGCGTGCCCCTCCCAGACCCGGTAGCCGGCGGCGCGGGCCACCGTCCGGGCCTGCCGGGCCAACGCGACCGCCTCCGTCGGGTCGGTGTCGCCGAAGACCTCGGCCAGCCCGATGAGCGCCTCGACCTCCTCACCCCGGGCACCACCGGCCCGGGCGAGTTCGAGTGCCCGCCGGTGTTCGATGGCCGCCGCCGGGTCGCCGTTGCGCTGGTGGATCGCGCCGCGCACGTTGCGGGCGGCCGCCTGCTGGGCGGTGTCGCCGATCAGGTCGGCGAGGGCCAGCGCCTCGTCGGCCAGCTTCGTCGCCGGGCCCAGGTCGCCGGTCTGCACGCGCAGCGCCGCCAACCGGCGCAGGCTCTCCGTCTCGGTGGGCCGGTAGCCCGTCCGCCGGCTGAGATCCAGCGCCTCCCGCAGGTGGTCGAGAGCCTCGCCGTGCTGGCCGAGGGCGTGCTGGACCTCGCCCAGGTTGCTCAGGCTGATCCCGGCGCTCATCCACATCCCGGTGCTGCGGGTCAGCGCCAGGGACTGCCGGAAGACCTCGGCTGCCTCGCGGAGCCGCCCCATGTCCCGGTAGATCACCCCGAGGTTGCCGAGGCTGGTGCTGAGCCGTTCGGGACCGCCCAGGCGTTCGTGGATGCTCACCGCCAGCCGGGTCAACTCGGCCCCCTCGGCCAGCCGGCCGGCCCGCAGGTGCAGCAGCCCACAGGTGCCGTACGCCGCCGCCAACCCCTCGGGCCAGGCCGCCCGGTGGGCCGCGTCGATCATCGCGGTGGCGTGGGACAGACCCACCGCGTACTCGCCACGGCGCAGATGCAGGCTGGCCAGCCCGAGCCGGCTCGCGGCCTCACCGGCATGGTCGCCGACCTGCTGTGCGGCGTGCAGTGCGCTGGTCGCGGCGACCAGGCCGTCGCTGTGCGGGCGGAACTGGTAGTAGCCGCGTAGCGCGTCCGGGATCCGCCAGGCGGCCGGGTCGGCCCCGTTCTCGGCGGCGTGCGCGATCACCCGCATCAGGTTGGTGTGTTCCTCCTCCAGCCAGGCCATCGCCCCGGCTGAGCTGGGAAACGGGGACCCACCGGGGTGCGGTTCGGCCCCGTCGGGTGGCAACCGCACGAGGTGGGGATAGATCGTGGCGGCGGCGGCGTCGGTGCGCTGCCGGTACCAGCCGTAGAGGCGTCGGATGGCGGACCGCAGTTGCCCGGCGGGGTCCTCGGCGGTGGCCCGCTCCAGGGCGTAGAGCCGTAGCAGGTCGTGGAAGGCGTACCGGCCGGGGGTGACCTGCTGGACGAGGTGCGCGGCGGCGAGCCGGTCCAGCTCGTGTGCGGCGGTCGGCTCACCGATCCCGGCCAGGGCGGCGGCGGCGGTCACCGTGACGTCCGTCCCCGGCGCGGTGCCCAGCAGCCGGAACAGCCGGCGGGCCGGGGCGGGCAGCGCGGCGTACGACAGGTCGAACGCCGCCCGGACGGCCGCCTGGTCGTCTCCCTCGACACGGAGGCCGGCGAGTTGGTTACCGGCGGTCAGCCGGGCGGTGTGCGCGCTGATCGACTGTTGGGGCTGGTCGATCAGGTTGGCGGCGGCGATCCGCAGGGCCAACGGCAGCCGGGCGCAGACCGTCGCCAGTTCGGCGATCTCACCTGAGCGGGCCACCCGGTCGGGCGGGATGATCCGGGTGAGCAAGGTGCCGGCCTCGTCCACGGTGAGCACGTCGAGGTCGAGGCGGCGTGCTCCGTCCACGGCGACGAGCCCGCTGAGCCGGTCCCGGCTGGTGACCAGCGCCAGGCAGCCGGCGGCCCCCGGCAGGAGCGGGCGGACCTGGTCGGCGCTGGCGGCGTTGTCCAGCATCACCAGCATCCGGCGACCGTCCAGCATGGTGCGGAACAGCGCGGCGGCCTGCCCGGGGTCGACCGGCACCTGGTCGGCCGGCACCCCGAGCGCGTGCAGGAACCCGGCGAGGGCCTCCGACTCGCGGACCGGGCTGGCCGTCGAGTAGCCACGCAGGTTGACGTAGAGCTGCCCGTCCGGGAAGTGCCGGCGGACCCGGTGCGCCCAGTGCACCGCCAGGGCGGTCTTGCCGACCCCGGCCATCCCGGTGATGGTGGAGATGACCACCGGCCCCCGGGCCGCCGTCGCCCCGACCAGCAGCGCGTCGAGGGCGGCCAGTTGGGTGCTGCGCCCGGTGAAGTACGCGACGTCGGGCGGCAGCTGCGCCGGTGACCGGTGGCGCGACGGTGGGGTCGGCTGCGCCACCTCGGGCCGGCGGGGTGCCACTTCGGTCAGGCGGGGTGCCGGCACGGTGCCGGTCACCGGCCCGCCCGGGTGGGTGACCATCCGGGGCAGGTCCTGGCGCAGGATGCGCAGCTGTGCCTCCCGCAGTTCCGGGCCGGGCTCCACGCCGAGCTGTTCGGCGAGGCGGTCGCGCAGGTTGCGGTGCAGGGCCAACGCGCGGGCCTGCTGGCCGCAGGCGGCCAGGGCGAGCATCAGCCGGGCGTGCACCTGCTCGTGCAGCGGTTCGTGGCTGGCCACCGCGTGCAGTTCCCGGACCGCCCGGTCGGGCAGGCCCAGGTCGACGGCGAGCGTGGCGTAGGTGACAGCGGTGGCGATGCGACGTCGGTTCAGGGCGGCGGCGGTCGGGTGCTGGGTCAGGCTCGGCGCCGCGTCGGCCAGCACCGGCCCCCGCCACAGCGCCAGTGCCCCGGCCAGCCGGTCCAGGCTCGGCAGGTCGCCCGCGACGCTGCCCTCGGCGCGTTCGATCGCGGCGGCGAACCGGCTCAGGTCGAGCTGGGCGGGGTCGACCCTCAACCGGTAGCCGCCGCCGACGTGGGTGATGGTGGCGGCGGGGCCGCCGGGCTGGTCCAGCACCCGACGCAACCGGGCGACGTAGGTGTGGACGAGGTTGAGGCAGCTGTCCGGCGGGTCGTGACCCCAGAGCACGTCGACGATCTCGTGGCGGGACACGATCGCGTCCGGGTGCAGGGCGAGCAGGCCGAGCAGCATCCGTTGGCGGTTGGAGCCGAGCGTGACCGGTTCGACGCCGACCTGGATGCGCAGCGGCCCCAGCACGTCGATGCGCAGGGTCGGTGCCGGCGTGGCGACGGGTGGCGCCGGGCCGGGTGGCTTCAGCTGCGGCGGACCGACGGCGGCGGCGATCCGCCGGAGGGACTCGGCCCGGGGGTTGCGGACCCGGCCCTGCTCGATGTCGCGCACCGCCCGGACGCTGATTCCCGCCCGTTCGGCCAGCTGCTCCTGGGTCAGTCCGGCACCCAGTCGTCGTCGTCGGATCTCACCACCGCTGTCGGCCATCAACGGGCCTCCCTGTCATGGCTGCGCGTCCGTCCCACCAGCGCTGCCAGCACATGATTCTGCCGGTTGACCGGTCGGATGACCATGATCTTCGCCACTGAATCACCGGGCTACCCGCAGGTCAAACCTGCCAATGGGGCAGGGCCGTCCGCCCTTGGGGGCAACGGTTCTGCCGGTTCTGCCGGTGCCCCCATCGTTCACTTGTGGACGCACGGGCATTTGAGCAGCTCAAAACGTTGTCACCCGGCAAGGATGTCTATCTGCCGGCGTCCAGCCGGCCTCCAGTGCGCGACCGACCGCCGTCTCTACCGTGGACGACGGGCACCGCCACCACCCGCTGGCCGGTGTCCATCTCGGCGAAGCGACTCCCACCCGGTCACGGAACCGCTCGGCACCGGCCTCCGGACCACCGATCTGCCCCTGCTGAGCGTCAGCCTGGCAGCCGACGCCCGCCTCAGCCCGGAAGCTAAGGAACCGCCATGAACGGACGTGCCCAGACCTACATCCGTACCCCCGACCCGATCTCCACGGCCGGGATCACCGCGGCGCTGCGTGGCCGGGCCGAGATCGAGGTCGTACCCGCGCAGATGATCACCGCCGAGACCGTCGGTGTGGTCGCCGCCGACACCCTCGACCGGGACACGCTCGACGTGCTCAGGGCCGTGCGCCGGTTGGGCTGCCGGCGCTTCGTGCTGGTCGCCGCCGTCGAGTCGGACTCGGCGCTGATCCCCGCCGTGGAGCTGGGGGTACGCGCCCTCGCCTCACGCACCGAGGCGACCGGCCACCGGCTGGCCCAACTCGTGGTCAGCACCGCCTCCGGCGGGGCGGCGATGCCCCCGGAGGTGCTCGGTCTGCTGGTCAAGCAGGTGACCCGGCTCCAGCAGACGGTGCTCGCCCCGCGCGGCATCGACGTCAACGGGCTCTCGGTGCGGGAGAGCGAGATCCTGCGGCTGGTGGCGGACGGGATGGACACCCGGGAGGTGGCGACCCGGCTGAGCTACTCGGAGCGGACCGTCAAGAACGTGCTGCACGACATCACCAGCCGGTTCCAGCTGCGCAACCGCACCCACGCGGTAGCCTACGCGGTCCGGGAGGGGCTGATCTGACTGCCGAGGAGGACCCGACGTGCCGCACGCACGCACCGACGAACGTCAGGTGACCCGGGACGACCTGGGCGCCTGGCTGATCAAGGGCAATGCGGACCTGGTCGACCTCGCCGGCCGGTTCGCCCGGGACCCCCGGGTGACGGGCTGGTGCGTACGCCCCGGCTACCGGGCCCGGCTGATGCGGGCCGGTCAGCCCGTGGTGTTCTGGGCCAGCGGCAGCCGGGGTCGATTGCCGTACGGCGTCTGGGGGATCGGCCGGCTCACCGGCGAGCCGGTGCCCGGCGGGGAGGCCCGCGCGCCCTGGACGGTGCCACTGGACCTGACCGTCCTGCCCGAGCCACGACGGCTGCACCGGGACCGGTTGCGCGCCGACCCCCGGTTGGCCGGGCTGGAGGTGTTCCGCCAGCCACAGGCGGCCAACCCGTCGTACCTGACCCGGGCGCAGTTCACCGCCCTCGCCGACCACCTGCCCGAGGCGGCCGACGTGGTGTCCGGCGCTACCAGCGCACCGGTAACGTGGTGACGACCCCACCCACCTCCCGCTCCGCGATGGGGAACGGCCCGTCGGTGGCGAGGCGCAGGCCGGGCAACCGGGCCCGCAGCCGCTCCAGCCCCACCGCCAGGATCGCCCGGCCGAGCCGTCGACCCGGGCAGTAGTGGCGGCCCCCGCCGAACCCGACGAACTTCGGGCCGCTGCGGTGCGGCAGGAGCGCCTCCGGCTGCTGGTAGACCTCCGGGTCGTGCAGTGCCGAGATCCAGGCGAGGAGCACGGCCGTACCCCGGGGCACGGTGCCGGAGGGCAGCACGAGGTCGGTGGTCGCGGTCCGCAGCGCGGCCACGTTGCCGGCGTACACCAGGCGGAGCAGCTCGTCGGCCATCGCCGTGGGGTCGGTGCCGTGCCGGACGAAGGCCCGCCAGTCCGCCGCGTCGTCCCCCAGGAGCCGTAGCATCGCCCGGCCGAGCACGGTCGCCGGGGCCTCGACCCCCGCCGACAGCATCAGCCTGGTCAGGCTGACCAGCTCGTCCGTCGAGAGCCGGGTGGCGGAGTCCGGTGGGTCGACCAGGTCGGCCAGCAGCGCAGCGTCCGACCCGCCCGTGACGACCCCGCGTACGTATGCGCCGAACTCGGCGACGAGCCGGGCCCGTTCCTGCGGCGTGCCGGGATGCGAATGGGTGTACGCCCCCGACCAGCGGCGGATCCTGTCGCAGTCCTCGGGCGGAATGCCGAGCAGCCGCGTGATCGTCAGCAGCGGGAGCCGGTCGGTGTACCCGACGACGAGGTCACCGTCGCGGCGGCCGTCGGCGGTCATCGCGTCCAGAAGGGAGCCGGCCACCTGCCGGACCACCGGTAGGTGGGCGGCGACCCGCGCGTGGTCCATCGCCCGGGTGGCGACCCGGTGCACCGCCGTGTGGGACCGCTCGGACTGGTTGATGAGCAGGTCCGGGTCGTAGAGGAAGTTGGGTTCGCCGCTGCGCCGGGGAGCGTCGGCGAGCAGGTGGTTGCGGGACAGCGCGGGGCTGGCGACGGCGGCGGCGACGTCGGCGTGCCGGACGAGCAGGATCGCGCTGTCGCCACTGGGCAGCCGGACGCGGCCGAACGGGCACTGCTCGCGTCGGCGGGCGAAGTCGGCGGCGGGAGCGAGCCCCGACGCGGGCGGCAGCGGGAATGCGGGGAGGTCGTCGTCCATCAGCGCTCCTTCGATCGGCAGACGTGGGTGTGGGCACCGCCCGACGCGGGCACCGGCCTCGCCGGGGGTCCGGTGGCGCGGACGCCGCCGGTAGGCAGGGGCGCCGGTCCGCCGCCGGGGTCACCGCTCGACGAGTCGGGCCAGGTGGGTGAGGCCGGATCTGGTCGCCGCCGCCGGCAGGCCGAAGTCGATCAGGCAGGCGACCTCGTCCACGCCCGCCTCGGCGAGCCGGCGCAGGGTACGGGCGCAGGTCGGCACCGAGCCGAAGAGCCCCCGTTCGGCCAGGAACCGGTCGAGCACCCGGCCGATGAGGAAGTCCGCCTCGTCCTCGGTGATCGTGGAGTCGTGGAAAGGGGAGCCGGGCAGCATCCCCGCCACGAGGTCGAGCGAGGACCGCAGGTAACGGGTCATCGGCTCCCGGGCCAGGGCGGACACGCCCTGGTCGTCCGGCCCGACCAGGGTGTGCAGCATGAGGGTGACCCGGCCCTGCCCGGGGTGCAGCCGCCGGTACCGCCCGATCTTGGTGTGCAGCTCGTCGAGGCTCTGGGTGAGCAGGTGGGTGAGGACGCCGACGCCGAGCCGCCCGGCGAGTTCGAAGGTGGCCAGGTCACCGGCGCTGGTGATCCAGACCGGCAGGTCGGCCTGCACCGGCTTGGGGAACACCTCGACGTCGACGCGACCGCCGGTGCCGTCGGGACGTGGCGTGGTGCCGCCCCGCCACAGGGCACGCACCTCGTCGATCAGCTCCGGCAACGCCGACCTGCGGTGCGGGTACCGGTCGGGGGCGAGGACGAAGTCGACGGCGTGCCAACCGGAGGCGAACGCGACCCCGGCCCGGCCGTGGGAGATCCGGTCCACGACCGCCCACTCCTCGGCCACCCGCAACGGGTCGTGCAGGGGGAGCACGACGCTGCCGGCGCGGACACCGACCCGCCGGGTGACCGCCGCGACGGCGGCACCGGTCACCGCCGGGTTCGGGTAGGGGCCGCCGAATTCGTGGAAGTGCCGCTCCGGCGTCCAGACCGCCGCGAAGCCGTGGTCGTCGGCGAACCGTGCGCTGTCGAGCAGCAGGTCGTGGGCGTCGTCGGCGCTGGCGGAGAAGAAGAACAGGCTCAGGTCCACGGGGGCGGCTCCTCCTGCGGCCGGACGAGGGTCGCCTGCGGCGCGGTGAGGCTGCGGTCGAGCACCACCAGGACCCGGTCGATCAGGGCGTCGGCCCGTCGGCGTGCCCCGGCCGACGCCGGGAACTGGAACGTGACGTGGGTCTGCTCGCCGTCGGCGATCATGACGTGCAGGGCGTTGCGGGCGACCCCGTTGAACGCCGACCAGTCCACAGTGGTGGCGACGCCGGCGAAGACCGGGCCGGGGGCGATCCGCCGGTAGCTGACCGAGACGGCGGCGGTGGCCAGGAACGGCCGTGTCCCGGGCCGGCACATCGCCAACGGGACCGTCCGGTGGGCGTACAGCTCCCGCAGGCCGGCGCGGACGGTCGTCAGCGCCGCCGCGTACGAGCCGGTCGGTGGCGTGGGGAGGGTGAGTGGAAGCTCGTTGACGTACATGCCGATCCGGTCCGCCTCGGCCGGCGTACGCACCGACAGCTCGATCGCGATCGAGGTGGGCCCGTCGTCGGGGGCGAGGCAGTTGGCGAGCACGGTGAGCAGCAACTCGAACCGGGTCGCGTCCAGTGCGACGGCCGCCTCGGCCAGCCTCGTACGGGTCCGGGGGGTCAGCGCGCGGACGACCGTGTCGCCGGGGCGTACCCCGCCGTCGCGGGGCAGCTCGACAGGTCGTGGCGGGTTCCGCCACCAGTATTCGGTGGCCGCGACGACCAGGTGCTCCGGCGGCGTCCGGTACCCGGGTTCGGCCGGCTGCGCCGCCACCGCCGGTGCGTCGGGGCCGTAGCGGTCGGCCAGGTCCCGCAGCAGGATGTCCTTGGACCGGCCGTCGACGATCAGGTGGTGGGCGGCCAGGACGAGCACCCCACCTCCGTTCGGGAGGGGGAACCACCAGACCCGGGCCAGCGGCCCGGCCGACAGGTCGAACCGGGTGCGGCAGGCCCGTTCGACCCGCTCGCGGACGGTCCCGTCGGCGGCGGGTTCGACCGCGAGCGTCAGCGGGTGCTCGCCGGCCGCCAGCCAGGGCAGGCCGTCGAGGTTGTGGCAGCCGGCGGTCAGCAGCGGGTGCCGCGCGGCCAGCGCCGTGCAGGCCCGCGCCAGCCGGCCCACGTCGACCGGGCCGCGCAGGTGGGCGGTGACCGCGACCGTGTACGCCGACCCGAGCGCGACCAGCTGCTCGTTGAACCAGATGCCCCGTTGCAGCGGCGAGGTCGGCACGAACTGCGTCACGGTGACCCGGACATCCGGTCGGCGATCCAGGCGGCCTGCGCGGCCAGGCCCGGCCGGGCGTACAGCGCCGACACCGGCGTGGCGACCGCGAACTGGTCGGAGACGAGACGGGCCAGCCGCAACGCCGACATCGAGTTGCCGCCCAGGGCGAGGAAGTCGTCGTCGCGGCCCACGGCGGCCACGCCCAGCACGGTCGCCCAGATGTCGGCCAGTCGTCGTTCGACCACGGTCACCGGGGCGGCGGCGGGCGTCGATCCGGCCGGCGGGAAGAGGTCCCGCAGCGACCGGGTGACCACCTTGCCGCCGTCGTTGCGCGGCAACGCGTCCACACAGACGATCCGCTGCGGGATCTCCGCGCCGGACAGCCGGCCGGCGAGGAAGGCCCGCAGGTCCGCCGGTACGGCACCGGTACGGGTCACCAGCACGGCGGCGGGCCGTTCGCCCAACACCGGATCGGCGAGGGCGAGCACCGCGCAGTCCCGGACGTCGGGGTGCTCGTGCAGCGCCTGTTCGACAGCGGACGGCGAGACCTTCGTGCCGCCGGAGTGGATGGTCGAGGCGGCGCGGCCGGTGAGGTGCAGGTAGCCCTCGTCGTCGAGCCGGCCGCGGTCACCGGTGCGGGTCCAACCGTCGCGGAACGTCGCGGCGTCACCACCGTCGAGGTAGCGGCGCGGTGGGGCGTCGGAGCCGATCCAGACCTGACCCACCTCGCCCGCAGCGACGTCCCGGCCGGCGTCGTCGGTGATCCGCACGGTGCCCCGACCGACCGCGTCCGGGCGTCGGCTGTCGAACACCATCGTCGTGCGGGCCGGCGCCGCCTCGGTCGAGCTGTAGGTGTTGACGATGGTGGCGTACGGCAGGGCGTCGCCGAGGGCCCGCGCGACGGCGGCGGGCAGCACGTCGCCTGTCGTTCCCACGAGCATCAGCGACGACAGGTCACGACGGTCGGGTTCGCCGGAGGCCAGCAGCTCCCGGGCCATCGACGGGACGAGGAAGAGGGTGCCGACCCGGAACTCCTCGACGGCGGCGCAGACCTCGGCGGCGTCGAACCGGGGCACGACGAGCGCGGCGGGTTCGGCGGCCAGGCCGGTGAGGAGCATGGTCTGGGCGGCGTTCGTCCCGATGGGGAAGGCGTGCAGGAAATGGCGGGAGTGCGCGAGTTGCCGCCGGCCGGGTGCGGTGTCGTGCCCGTGGGTGAGGTTGCCGTGGGTGGCGACGACCGCCCTGGCCGACCCTTCGGTCCCCGAGGTGAAGATGATCTGGGCCGCGCCGTCCGGGGTCGCCCGGTCGGGCACGGCGTCGGTTGCGGTCCCGGCCGGCCCGCGCTGCCAGCCGCCCAGCTCCGGGGGGACGGCGCAGCCTTCCCGGATGATCCCGACCGCCCCGGCGACTCTGACCCGCTCGACGAGCTGTCCCGGCGGGAGCCGGGCCGACAGCGGCACCGCCACCCCACCGGCCCGCAGCACGCCACAGAACGCGGTGGCGTACCCGAACCACTCCCGCTCGTCGAAGAGCAACGCCACCCGCTGGCCGACCCGTAGCCCGTCGTCGACGAGCGCGGCGGCGAGCGCGTCCGCCGACCGGTCCCACTGCGCGAACGTCAGCGTCGCGCCGTCGGGGTGGCACAGGGCGGCGGCGTCCGGTGTGTCCGCCGCCCGCTGCCGCAGCAGGCCGGGCACGGTTGGTCCGCCGCTCATCGGGGGTCCGGTGTCCGGCCGGCGGCGACCGCCGCGATCCGCCCGATCGTGCCGGCCCGGACGATCTCCTCCAGGGTGAGCCGGATGCCCAGCCGTCGCTCGATCCGGAACGCGACCTGGGTGGTCAGCAGCGAGTGCCAGCCCACGTCGGTCAGGTCGTCGTCCAGGCCGACCCCGTCGACGCCGACCAGTTCCTCGACGATCGCGGCGATGGCGCGTTCGGTCGGGGTGTGCGGTGGTCGGGACCCGGCCGGTACCGCCAACCGCCGCCGGTCGACCTTCCCGGCGGCGGTGAGCGGCAGGGCGTCCACCACCACGACCAGGTCCGGCACCAGGTGGGCGGGGACGGCGCGGGCCAGGGCCGCCCGCAGCGCCGTACCGGAGGGTCGGTAGCCCGGTGTCGGTACGACGTGCGCCACGAGCGAGACCGGGCCGGCGTCCGCCGCGACGGCGGAGACGGCCGCCGAGCGGGCCCCGGGTAGCCGCAGCAGCGCGGCCTCGACGCCGGCCGGCTCGACCCGGAAGCCACGGACCTTCACCTGCGCGTCCAGCCGACCGAGCAGGTGGACGAGGCCGTCGGGGTCCCGGCAGCCCCGGTCCCCGGTGCGGTAGGACGGGCCGCCGTCGACCTGCCCGAACCGGGCGGCGGTGAGTTCGGGGGCGTTGAGGTAGCCGCGCGACACGCCACGGCCGACGATGACGATCTCGCCCGGCTGCCCGTCGGCGACGACCCGGCCGTCGGGGTCGACGACGAGGACGTCGTATCCGGCTATCGGCCGGCCGATCGGGATGCGCTCGCCGTCGGTGTCCGCCCGGCTGACCCGGTGCAGGGTGCTGGCCACGGTGGCCTCGGTGGGGCCGTAACCGTTGACCAGTTCGCACCGGTCGACCCAGCGCCGCGCCGTGGCCGGTGCCAACGGACTGCCGACACTGAGTAGCGTCCGCAGCCGGGGAAGGTCGTCCTCCGGCAGGGAGTCGAGCACGGCGGCGGGCAGGACCGCGTGGGTGACGGCCCGCTCCGCGAGCAGCCGCGCCAGCGGCGCACCGACCAGTGCATCCCGGTCGACGACCTCCAGCCGGCAGGCGGCACCGAGGCCGAGGAGAAGTTCGAAGATCCAGCCGTCCGCCACCGGGCTGGCATGGAGCAGGACGCGGGCGTCGTCGCCGAGGTCACCGAACCAGCGCTGCTGCGCGGCCATGAGGTTGGCGACCGCGTCGTGGCCGATCATGACCAGCTTCGGGGTGCCGGTCGTGCCGGCGGTGGGGATGACGTACGCCAGCCCGGTCGGGTCGCCGGCAGCGGGCCGGCCTCCCGGTCGCGGTGGCCCGGCGGCCGGCCGCGTCGGGTCCACCTGGCGCATGCCGGGGGCCCGGTGCAGCACGGACGTCGACACGAGCACCGTGGCGTCCGCCGCCGTCGCGACCGACTGGTTCCAGGCCGGCGGGCTGGCCGGATCGAGGGGTAGCAGGACGCCCCCGCTGCGCCAGGTGGCGAGGGCCGCCGTGACGAGGGGAACGCCGCGTTCCAGGACGACCGCCACCACGGTCGCCGGCCCGACGCCGGCCCCGGACAGGCTGTCGGCGAGCACGTCCGCCCGCTGGTCCAGATCGGCGTACGTGACCTCCCCGGTCCGGTCGGCCAGGGCCACCCGGTGCGGGAACCGGCGGGCGAGTGTGGACACCCGGTCGCTCACCGGGACGACGTCCCTGTCGCGCAACGGCGACCCCCTCGTCGACTCACCTGACCATGGACGATGATCTATCCGTGAGGCTGTCACGACGGTGCGGGCCGGTCAAGGTGCAGTCCGCTGTCCGGTAGGTGCCTCCCGTTTGCCGGGCGGCACCGGGGAGTCCGGTGGGAATGGCGGCGGAATCGCCGTACGACCCGCTTGTCCCGTACGGCCGCGTCCGCCGTTGAATTCGGGGAAAGGTCCTTTCTGGCGAGGGCGCGGTCGACCCCGTCGCATACGCCGATCGCGCCGGTCGGCGATCGCTACCACGCTGACCTGCTGCTCGGCCCGCACGATACGGACCGGCGAGCAGGGGGAGTGATCGCCCGCCCGGATTTGTCTGATTGATGTTCGCCTTTCTCGATCTGCTTCGGTCCACTTAGGATGGCGGTCCTGATTCGTTCGAGGAGGCAGACATGCGCCGGTTCGGAAGTCGGATCACCTCGTTCCTCGTCGTCGCTGCGGTGACCTGCCTGGGGCTGGTCGGTGCCGCCGCGCCCGCCCAGGCGAAGGGGGTGATCGTCTTCGTCGCCTACTTCGACAACGCCGCCCACTCCAACCTGGTCGGCGGTTCGACCTTCAGCGAGTGCCCCGGCGACCCGAGCTACCACTGGGGCGCCTACACCGAGTTCCACGAGATCACCTCCGAGCCCTGCCCCTGACCGTCGATCGGCCGTCCCCGGGTGAGGTGGGTGGGGCACTGGGCCGGGCCGCCCCGGAGCCGACCGCGTCGGGCTACCGGTTCGTCGACCTGGCGGTCAGCCGGGGAGCTGGTCGACCCGGGTGAGGACCTGGTCGATCAGGCCGTACTCCCGGGCCTGCTCGGCGGTGAACCACCGGTCCCGGTCCCAGTCGGCCTGGATCTCGTCGAGGGTGCGCCCGCTGTGCTCGGCGATCAGCTCCTGCATGGTCCGCTTCACGTGCAGCATGTTCTCCGCCTGGATGGTGATGTCGGCGGCGGTGCCACCCATCCCCCCGGACGGCTGGTGCATCATGACCCGCGCGTGCGGCAGGGCGAACCGCTTACCTGCCGCCCCGGCGCAGAGCAGGAACTGCCCCATCGACCCGGCGAGCCCCAACGCCAGGGTGGCCACGTCGTTGCGGACGTACCGCATGGTGTCGTAGACGGCCATGCCGGCGCTGACCGAACCACCCGGTGAGTTGATGTAGAGATAGATGTCCCGCTTGCTGTCCTCGGCGGCGAGCAGCAGGATCTGCGCACAGATCTGGTTGGCCGAGGCGTCGGTGACCTCGGTGCCCAGGAAGATGATCCGTTCCCGCAGCAGCCGCTCGAAGACCTGGTCGCCGAAGGCCGGCTGCCCGCCGTCCAGCATGCGCACGTCGTACCCGATCATGGTGACCACCCTCCGCGTTGCCGGCGGGCGACCTCGCTCCGCCCGGGGACCGGCGGGTCCAGCCTGCACCGTCGGGCGGCCACCGCCCCAGCCTTTCTGCCCCCGGCAGATCCGCCCTCGGCAGAACCCGGCCGGCCTACCCGACCAGCAGCCGCCGCCGGCCCGTGCCGACCCGCCGCCGTCCCGGCACCCTGGCGGTACGCGCAGCGGGGCGGGCGGTCGACACGACGGCGACCACCCGGACGGACACGCCGACGGTCGTCGTCCCGAACCCGAATCCGAATCCGCCGACGGTCGTCATCCCGGTCCCGCCCTTGGTCGTCATCCCGGTCCCGGCGCCGCCGACGGTTGCCGTCCCGGCCCCGCCGACGGTCGTCCCCCAGGGCCCGGCCCTGCCCACGGTCGTCCCCCAGGGCCCGGCCCTGCCCACGGTCGTCCCCCAGGGCCCGGCCCTGCCCACGGTCGTCATTCCGGGTCCGGTTCGGCCCTGGCGGGCGGTCGGCACCCGGTCCAGTCGGGCGAGGCTCCCGCCCGGCGGCACGGGGACCCGACGCTCGACCCGGCGCAGCTCGTCGCGGGCCTCTTCGAGCAGGTCGGACAGGTTGATGCCGAGTGCCCGGCAGATCGCCGCCAGCACCTCGGAGGAGGCTTCCTTGCGCCCGCGCTCGACCTCGGACAGGTAGGGCAGGGACACCCCGGCGGCGGCGGCCACCTCGCGCAACGTGCGGCCCTGACGCAGCCGTACCCGGCGTAGCACCCCGCCGATCACCCGACGCAGCAGCGACATGCGGGCCTCCTCGTGGCCGGTGTCCCGGAACCCTCCCATCATGCCCCGTCGGCGGCCCCGGTGGGTCACGGCAAGCCGACCGCACCGGGGGCCCCGGGAGCCTGCGGCACCGGGCCCCCGCACCGGCCGGTACGGGGGTGACGGGCCGGCTACCGCCGACCGCTTCCGGCGGGTACGAGGTGACGGGGTGCTCACCGTTGGTGCAGGTCGACGTCCCGGCGGGTCGACCTGCCTGGTAACCGCTATGTTGTGCTCGTGCAGGCGACCCAGGGGGAGCAGGACCGACCGTGATCCATTTCCCGGCGCAGCGGCGCGGTCCGCTCAGCGCGTTGAGTCTCCGCCTGGCCGCCGCCCTCGGTCTGGTCCTGCTCACCGTCGCGGTGGTCTATCTCGACCGCGACGGTTACCGCGACGTGGACGAGAACGGGCTGACCCTGCTCGACTGCTTCTACTACACGGTGGTCACCCTCTCCACCACCGGGTACGGCGACATCACCCCGTTCGAGCAGTCGGCCCGGCTGGTGAACGTCCTGTTCATCACCCCGGCCCGGGTGATCTTCCTGATCATCCTGGTCGGCACCACCCTGGAAGTCCTGACCGAGCAGTACCGGACCGGCCGTCGGCTGGGTCGGTGGAGGAGAACCGTGAAGGACCACGTCATCATCTGCGGCTACGGCACCAAGGGCCGCAGTGCGGTCTCCGCCCTGCTGGAGAACGGGCTGGACAAGTCCCGGATCGTGGTGGTGGAACGCAACGGCACCGCCCTGCGGCAGGCCACCTCGGCCGGGCTGGTCGCCATCGAGGGCTCCGCCACCCGCTCGTCGGTGCTGGAGGAGGCGCACGTCCGCAACGCCAAGGCCGTCATCATCGCCACCGACAGCGACGACGCCTCGGTGCTGGTGGCGCTGACCACCCGGCAGCTCACCGCCGGTCAGGTACGCATCATCGCGGCGGTCCGGGAGGCCGAGAACGCCCCGCTGCTGCGGCAGAGCGGGGCGCACCACGTGATCGTGTCCTCGGCGACCGCCGGTCGACTGCTCGGCCTCTCCACGTCCGCGCCGCCGCTGATCGACGTGGTGGAGGATCTGCTCACCCCGGGGCAGGGGATGGCCCTGGCGATGCGTTCCGCCGAGCGACACGAGGTGGGCAAGTCCCCCCGTGAGCTGGAGTCCCTGGTCATCGCCCTGGTACGCCGGGGCAAGGTGGTCACCCTGGCGGACCGGGCCGGCGCGGTGATCGAGACCGGCGACATGCTCGTGCACGTCCGCGACGACCGACCCACCGCCACCACCAGCTCCTGACCCCGGCTGGCTCGCCCCGCACCCCGGCTGGCTGCGCCTGACGCTGGCTGTCCCGCCCCGCATCCCGGCTGGTCCGCGCCTGACGCGGCTGGTCTTCCGAACCGACGAGTGGCCGGCCCCCTGCGCGGGGAACGGCCACTTCGACGTGTCGACGGGCGACTAGCTGATCGTCCAGGTGTCGCCGGTGTGGAGGAGGTTGGTGAGTTGTTGTTCGGGGGTGTCGGTGGTGGTGTTTTTGGCGGTGGTGATTTGGTGTTGGA
>NZ_JBFAQU010000007.1:0-306731 GCF_040678915.1 Micromonospora sp. NPDC049257 | reverse complement strand
GGCCCCCTGCCGGCCCGGCCCCCTGCCGGCCCGGCCCCCTGCCGGCCCGGCCCCCTGCCGGCCCGGCCCCCTGCCGGCCCGGCCCCCTGCCGGCCTCCACCCTCACCTGCCCGTGCAGGCCTTCCAGCCCGCCCCGTCGCGCGTGGGCGGTGGTGGTGTTCGGTGATCAAGAGATTTAGGTCAGGAACGGGCGCTGGGATGACGCGAACCTCTTGATCACCGGGGCGAGGGCGAGGGCGAGGGCGAGGGCGGGGTGGGGCGAGGGAGGGGAGGGGGAGGGCGGGACGGGGCGAGGGTGGGGGTGGGGTGGGTGGGTAGGGTTGGTGGGGGAGAAGGGGTGTGGCTGGTGAGGGTTCTGGCGGCGATGTCGGGCGGGGTGGACTCCGCTGTGGCGGCGGCGCGGGCGGTGGACGCCGGGCACGACGTGACCGGGGTGCACCTGGCGTTGTCCCGTAACCCGCAGACCTTCCGGACCGGGGCCCGGGGGTGCTGCACGCTGGAGGACTCCCGGGACGCGCGGCGGGCTGCCGACGTGATCGGCATCCCCTTCTACGTGTGGGACATGGCCGAGCGGTTCCACGCCGACGTGGTGGACGACTTCGTCGCGGAGTACGCGGCCGGGCGTACCCCGAATCCGTGTCTGCGCTGCAACGAGAAGATCAAGTTCGCGGCGGTGCTGGACCGGGCGGTGGCGCTGGGCTTCGACGCGGTGGTCACCGGTCACCATGCCCGGCTCGGCCCGGACGGGCTGCTGCGCCGCAGTGTCGACCTCGCCAAGGACCAGTCGTACGTGCTGGCGGTGTTGACCCGCGCGCAGCTCGACCGGTCGGTGTTCCCGCTCGGTGACGCCACCAAGGCGGAGGTCCGCGCCGAGGCGGCCCGGCGTGACCTGGCGGTCGCCGAGAAGCCCGACTCGCACGACATCTGCTTCATCGCCGACGGCGACACCCGGGGTTTCCTCGCCGGGCGGCTCGGCGAGGCGCCCGGCGAGGTGGTCGACGCGTCCACCGGCGAGGTGGTCGGCAGTCACACCGGCGCGTACGCCTACACGGTGGGCCAGCGGCGCGGCCTGCACCTGGACCGGCCCGCCCCGGACGGGCGGCCGCGTTACGTGCTCTCCATCACCCCCAAGACCAACACGGTCACCGTCGGACCCGCCGAGGCGCTGGAGGTTTCCGTGGTCCGCGCCAGCCGTCCGGTCTGGACCGGTGGTGCGCGGCCGACCGCGCCGATCGAGTGTGAGGTGCAGTTGCGGGCGCACGGCGACGTCGTACCGGCCACGGTGAGCGTGGACGGCGACACGCTCGTCGCCGAGCTGCGCCGTCCCGTGCGCGGGGTGGCCGCCGGGCAGGCCGTCGTGGCGTACCGGCCGGATCCGGCCGGTGACGTGGTGCTCGGCTCCGCCACCATCACCGGCTGATCCGCCCACGACGGGGTGCCGTCGGGCTGACCGTCGGTCGGGTGGGTCGCTGCTGAACTGACCGTCGGTCGGGTGGGTCGGCGGGGGCCGGTTACCCTTCGGCGGTGACTCGACAGCAGCTCTGGCCCTGGCCGGCGGGCGCGGCGACCGGCATCGGTTCGCTGCCCGGCACCGACATCGCCGAGGCGCAACGGATCGTCATCGGTGAACTGCCCGCCCTACCGCACCTGCCCGAGTTGCCCGCCCGGGGGCCGGGCGCCGACCTGATCGGGCGTACCGGCGGGTTGCTCGTGGAATTGCCGGTGGAGCTGTACGCCGCCCGTTGGCGGATCGCCCCCCGCCCCGGTCGGGACCTGCGCCGATCCCGGGACCTGCTGGAACGTGACCTCGACCAGCTCGCCGAGCAGGCCGAGGCGTACGCCGGGCCGGTGAAGGTGCAGGCGGCGGGACCGTTCACCCTGGCCACGGCGGTGGAGTTGCCGATCGGCGGGCGGCTGCTGCGCGACCCGGGTGCGGTGCGGGAGCTGACCGCGTCCCTGGCGGAGGGGCTGCGGCTGCACGTCGAGGCGGTGGCCCGCCGGCTGCCCCGGGCCTCGGTGCTGCTCCAACTCGACGAGCCGTCGCTGCCGGCGGCGCTCGCCGGCCGGGTCCGCACCGAGAGCGGTCTGGGCACCTACCGGCCGGTCGACACCACCGTCGCCCGTTCCCTGCTGAGCGAGGTGATCAAGGCGGCCGGGGTGCCGACGGTGGTGCACTGCTGCGCCCCGGACGTGCCGTTGGAGCTGCTGCGCACCGCCGGGGCGGTCGGGGTGGCGCTGGACCTCGCCCTGCTCACCGACCTGGACCCGTTGGGCGAGGCGATCGACGCCGGTCTCGGCCTGCTGGCCGGGGTGGCGCCGACGCAGCCGCCGTCGGCCGGCCGCGCGCCGACGTCGGCCCAGCTCGCCGATCGGGTACGCGGACTCTGGGACCGCCTCGGCTTTCCGCGCCGTCAGCTCGCCGAGCAGGTGGTGGTCACCCCGGCCTGCGGTCTCGCCGGAGCCGGCCCGGAGTACGCCCGCGCGGTGCTCACCGCCTGCCGGGACGCCGCCCGCCGGCTGCACGAGGAGTGAGGGTTTTCCGTCGTACCGGGTGGGCAGGATGACGGTCATGATTGGAAAACTGCGTACCGTCGCCATCGACTGTCCCGATCCGCGGGCCCTGGCCGGTTTCTACGCCGAGCTGCTCGGTCTGCCCCTGGTCGAGGCGGACTCCGACGGCAACGAGTGGGTCGTGCTGGGCGGTCCGCTCGGGCAGCAGCCCCGGCTCGCCTTCCAACAGGCAACCGACCTGATTCCCCCGGCCTGGCCTGATCCGGCGCGTCCGCAGCAGGTCCACCTCGACGTCACGGTCGACGACATCGAGGTGGCCGAGAAGGCGGCGCTCGCCCTGGGCGCCCGGCGGCTGCCCGGCGAGGGGGAGGGTTTCCGGGTGTACGCCGACCCGGTGGGCCACCCGTTCTGCCTCTGCTGGGACTGATGCCTTCCGCCGCCGGACGGGCAGCGGCGGGTGCCGCCGTGGCGCTGCCCGGCCGGCGGCGTCCGGGGTGCCGGGGTGGCCTGGGCGGGGCATGATCGGGTCGTGATCGACTCCTCGCTCCGTCGCGCCTCCGGTTCGCTGTTCGGGCTCGCCTACGGCGATGCGCTCGGCAAGCCGACCGAGTTCCTGTCCGTGCCCGAGATCCACCGCCGGTACGGCCCGGCGGGGCCACGGGAACTGGTCGGCGATCCGGTGCTGGTCACCGACGACACCCAGATGGCGCTCGCGGTGGCGTGGGCCCTGCACGACGCACCCGGGTACACCCCGGAGGCCGTCGAACCGTTGCTGCGTCGGCGCTTCCTGGACTGGGCCGCCAGCCCGGAGAACAACCGGGCACCGGGGATGACCTGCCTGCGGGCCTGCGGCGAGCTGGGTCGGGGGCTGCCCTGGCAGCAGGCGACGGTGGTCGACTCCAAGGGGTGCGGCGCGAACATGCGGGTCACCCCGGTCGGCCTGCTCGACATCGACCTGGACACCCTCGCCGGGCTGTCCCAGCTCCAGGCCGGCCTCACCCACGGCCACCCCACCGGCCTGGCCGCCAGTGAGCTGACCGCGTACGCGGTGCGGGTGCTGTGCGACGGCGCGGCGCTGACGGAGCTGCCCGGCCTGCTGACCGACCGGGCCCGCGACCAGCGCCACACGTACCGCGACGACTGGTTGGGTGACCTGTGGCGGCGGTGCGGGGCGGACTCCCCGGCGGAGTTCATCGCCACCGGCTGGGACGAGTGCCGGTCGGCGCTGGAGCGGCTCGACGCCGCGCTGCGCCGACCGGACGACGGGGGAGACCCGTGCCGGTACACGGGCGAGGGCTGGATCGCCGAGGAGGCGCTCGCCACCGCGCTGCTCTGCGTCCGGCGGCACCCCGACGACCCGGTGGCCGCGCTCGGCCGGGGCGCGACCACCGCGGGTGACTCGGATTCGATCGCCGCGTTGGCCGGCGCGTTCCTCGGCGCGGCCTACGGGCTGTCCGGCTGGCCGCCTGCCTGGTCCACCCGCATCGAGTACGCCGACCAGCTCGCCACCCTCGGCGCGGCCTGGGACTGACCCGCCCGCCCGGCCAGATGCCGCCAACCCGCCCGCCCGACCGCCGGGCCGGATGCCCGCCCGACCGCCGGGCCGGGATGCCGACCGCCGGGCCGGATGCCCGCCCGACCGCCGGGCCGGGATGCCGACCGCCGGGCCGGATGCCCGCCCGACCGCCGGGCCGGATGCCCGACCGCCCACCTGCCCGGCCGACCGCCCACCTGCCCGGCCGGCTGGATGCCGCGCCGTCGCGGTGTCGGTCACCACGACGGGAGCGCCGGGGGTGGTGCGGTGCTCAGGCCGGGCTGCGTCGCCCGTGCAGTCGCTTCACCCGCCGCCACAGGGCCGGGTCGCAGCTACCGGCCCGGCGGGAGAAGGCGTCGGCGGGGATACGCATCGGCTCGGCCAGATCCAGCCAGCTGTCGTGTTCGGCGTCCGGGTCCCAGTCCCGGGTCGGGATCGACACGTGGTCGTCCCGGTCGCTCTTGTCCTGACTGGTGATCTTGAGGACCTCGATGCCCCGGTCGTCGGCGCGTACCACCAGGCAGGGGCGTACCTTCGAGCCGGTGCCGTCGTGGAACGGTACGTCCGCCCACCAGATGTCACCCGGGCGGGGCGTGCCGGTGGGGGTGCGGGGACGCGGTGGCGCGGTCGGTCGGGCCCGGTCCCGGGGCGGGGTGCCCCGCTCCGGTCGGGTGCGCCCGTCGCCACTCGACGGTCGCCCGCCCCGGCGTCGCCACTCGTTCCAGGCCCAGCCGGCGGCGACCGCCAGGACGATCAGCAGCCCCCACAGCAACCACTCCGGCATCGGTACCCCGCCTTCCTCCGGGCGGCCACCGCGCCGCCGACGTGCGGCGATCGTCGCACGCCCCGGGGCCGGCCGCCCGTCGGGCGGGGTGGGGCAGGCAGGGGGAATGTCCCACCGGCCGGTTACCGTGCTCCAGTAGCGTGATCACGGGGGAGGTTCGCACGGTGTCCGGAGGCGACAGGGTGTCGGAAGAAGAGATTCCCCAGCAGGTCAGCGCGGCCCAGGAGGCGGCGGCCGGCGGTGAGCCCACCCCCGAGGCCCGGGAGCGGCACGCCACGTTGGGTCAGGAGCTGACCGAACACCAGTACCGCTACTACGTCCTCGATGCGCCGACCATCACCGACGCCGAGTTCGACAGGCAGTTGCGCGAGCTGGAGGCGTTGGAGGCGGAGTACCCGGCACTGCGTACCCCCGACTCGCCGACACAGCGGGTCGGCGGCACCTTCTCCACCGATTTCACCCCGGTCACCCACGCCGAGCGGATGCTGTCGCTGGACAACGCCTTCGCCGACGAGGAGCTGGCCGCCTGGGCCGAGCGGGTCGAGCGGGACGCCGGTGGCCCGGTGCCCTACCTGTGCGAGCTGAAGGTCGACGGCCTGGCCATCAACCTGACCTACGAGAAGGGTCGGCTGGTCCGCGCCGCCACCCGGGGCGACGGGCGCACCGGTGAGGACGTCACCGCCAACGTGCGCAGCATCCGCAGCGTGCCGGCCCGGCTCACCCCGTCCGACGAGTTCCCCGACGTTCCGGAGCTGCTGGAGGTGCGGGGCGAGATCTACTTCCCGGTCGCCGGGTTCGCCGACCTCAACGCCAGCCTGGTCGAGCAGGGCAAGGCGCCGTTCGCCAACCCGCGAAACGCCGCCGCCGGCAGCCTGCGCCAGAAGGATCCCCGGATCACCGCGTCCCGGCCGCTGCGGCTGGTGGTGCACGGCACCGGCGCCCGCACCGGCTTCCGGCCGGCCACCCAGTCCGAGTCGTATGCGGCGCTGAAGGCGTGGGGGCTGCCGACCAGTGACCGCTGGCGGGTGGTGCCCGACCTGGCCGGCGTGGCGGAATACATCGCCCACTACGCCGAGCACCGGCACGACGTCGAGCACGAGATCGACGGGGTGGTCGTCAAGGTCGACCCGGTGCCCATCCAGGGTCGGCTCGGCTCGACCAGCCGGGCGCCCCGGTGGGCGATCGCCTTCAAGTATCCGCCGGAGGAGGTCAACACCACGCTGCTCGACATCGAGGTCGGCGTCGGGCGGACCGGCCGGATCACCCCGTACGCGGTGCTGGAGCCGGTGCACGTGGCCGGTTCGACGGTCGCCCAGGCCACCCTGCACAACGCCCGCGAGGTCGAACGCAAGGGGGTGCTGATCGGCGACACGGTGGTGCTGCGCAAGGCCGGCGACGTGATTCCCGAGGTGCTCGGCCCGGTCATCGAGCTGCGACCCGCCGACGCCCGCCCGTTCGTCATGCCCACCCACTGTCCGTCCTGCAACACGCCGCTCGCCCCGGCCAAGGAGAGCGACGTCGACATCCGCTGCCCCAACACCCGCAGCTGCCCGGCGCAGCTGCGGGAACGGGTCTTCCACCTCGCCGGGCGGGGCGGCTTCGACATCGAGGTGCTCGGCTACAAGGGCGCCGCCGCGCTGCTCGACGCCGAGATCATCGGCGACGAGGGTGACCTGTTCGCCCTCGACGCCGCGCAGCTCGCCCGCTCGCCGTTCTTCGTCAACAAGGACGGCAGCCTCGGCACCAACGCGACCAAGCTGCTCGACAACCTCGCCGTGGCCCGGGAACGCGACCTGTGGCGGGTGCTGGTGGCGCTCTCCATCCGGCACGTCGGGCCCACCGCCGCGCAGGCCCTGGCCCGGCACTTCCGTTCGGTGGCGGCGATCGAGGCGGCTGCCGAGGAGGAACTGTCCTCGGTCGACGGGGTCGGTCCGACCATCGCCGCCAGCATCAAGGAGTGGTTCGCCGTCGACTGGCACCGCGACGTGGTCCGCAAGTGGGCCGAGGCCGGGGTCCGGATGGCCGAGGAGGCGGTCGACGAGGGGCCGCGCCCGCTGGAGGGGATCACCGTGGTGGTGACCGGCACGCTCGCCGGGTTCAGCCGGGACCAGGCGGCCGAGGCGATCCAGAGCCGGGGCGGCAAGGTCACCGGTTCGGTCTCCAAGAAGACCGGCTTCGTGGTGGTCGGCGACAACCCCGGGTCCAAGGCCGACAAGGCGGCCGGGTTGAAGGTGCCGGTGCTCGACGAGGACGGCTTCCGGGTGCTGCTCGACGCCGGCCCGGAGGCGGCCCGCGAGGTGGCCCGGGTCGAGGAGAGCTGAGCGTCCGGCCGCTGACCTGACCGTCCGCCCGTCCTGCTCCGCCCATAGGTGAATCTTGGGGTCGTATACCAACTTAGTCACGACTACGACCGATTCGTGGCTGTCGTACGGGTCCACCGGCACCCAGGGCGTTTCATGGTGGCAGGTGTGCGACCGGCGTACACCCTGATGGGGCGTGCCCGGGAGGTGCGATGGAGACCGCCGACCCCCGCAACTCGTTCCCGGGCGGGCAGGAGGGGCCGTTCCTGGGCCTCGTCGTCGGGGTGATCGGCCTGGCCGTGCTGGCCTGCGTCGGGCCGCTGATCGACCTCGTCGGCCGGCTGGACCAGCTCCCGGTGGCGTTCTGGACGATGGCGGTGCTCGCGGTCGGCTGCGACGCCCGACCCTTCATCCCCTCGGGACGCCGGCAGACCTCAGCGGTCTTCCCGTCCACCTGTTTCACCTTCGCCATCCTGCTCGGCTGGGGGCTCGGGCCGGCGGTGCTGGTGCAGGCCGTCGCGGTCGCCGTCTCCGGCGTACGGCTGGGCCACGCCCCATGGCGGACCACCTTCAACGCCGCCCAGTACGCCTGCGCGCTCACCGCCGCCCACCTGGTGCTCCGGCTCGGACCGGGCGGGCTGTTCGACGACGACCGGGTGGGCTGGACCGACGTCCTCACCGCCGGGGGTGCGACCGTCACCTGGTTCGTCGTCAACTACGGGCTGGTCAGCACCGCGTTGCGGCTGCGCTTCGGTGGCCGGTGGTGGCCGGCCGCCCGGCAGGGGCTGCCCTTCGAACTGCTCTCCACCGGTTCGCTGCTGCTGCTCGCCCCGGTCCTGGTCACCGCAGCGCGGGCCAACGCCGCGCTGATCCCGCTGGTGCTGGTGCCCCTGTTCGCGGTCTACCGGATGGCGCACCTCTCCGACGAACAGGTCCAGCTCGCCGCCCTCGACCCGCTCACCGGCCTGCCCAACCGCAAGGCGCTGCTCGCCGAGGTGGCCGAGCAGGTGCACCGGCATGCCGAGCGGGTCGCCCGGGGGGACCGCGGCGCACAGGTGGCGCTCCTGCTCATCGACCTGGACCGGTTCAAGAACGTCAACGACGCGCTCGGCCACGCGGTCGGTGACCGGCTGCTGGTCGAGGTGGGTGCCCGGCTCGCCGAGGTGATCGGGGAGCGCGACCTGCTGGCCCGGCTGGGCGGGGACGAGTTCGCGATCGTGGCCGGTGGGCTCGACGGGGTGGCCGAGGCCCGGGAGTTGGCGGACCGGGTGGTCGCCGCGTTGGCCGAACCGGTGTCGCTGGACGGGCTGCCACTGGACGTCGGCGGTTCGATCGGCATCGCGCTCTTCCCCGACCACGGCGAGGACTACGCCACCCTGATGCGCCACGCCGACGTCGCCATGTACGACGCGAAGCACCGCAACGACACCGTCGCCATGTACGCGGCCGAGTCCGACCACAACTCCGCCGAGCGGTTGGCGCTCCTGGCCGACCTGCGGCGCGTACTGGAGGCGGGGCCGACGGGCGGGCGGGCCGTGCGCGGCGGTGACGGCGCGACACTGCCGTCCCGGCTGGCCCCCGTCGACGGACCCGCCGGTGGCCCGGCCCCCCGCGTCGGCGGACCGGGCCGGTGGTGGCTGCCGCGCCGACGGCAGCGGCCCACACCGGTGCACCCCGACGAGTTGTTGAACCGGATCCTCACCGGTGCCGACCCGGTCCGCCGTCACGGTGGGGTCCCGGAGCACCGGCCGGCCGTGCCGACCCCGGCGGCGCAGGACGTCGCGCCTCCGGCCGGCCCGGCGGAGGTCGGCGAGATCACCATGTACTACCAACCGCAGGTCGCCATCGCCACCGGCGAGGTGGTCGGGGTGGAGGCGTTGCTGCGTTGGCGGCACCCGCGCCGGGGGATGGTCGACCCGGAGGAGCTGATCCGGGTCGCCGAGCAGAGCGCCGTGATGCGCCTGCTCACCTACCGGGTGATCGACGACGTGGTGGCGCAGCTCGCGACGTGGTCGGCGGCCGGGATCACCCTGCGGGCGGCGGTCAACGTCAGCGTGCGGGACCTGCACACCGGGGAGATCGTCGACCGGATCGCCGACCGGCTCGCCGGTGCCGGGGTACGCCCGGAACGGCTGCAGCTGGAGATCACCGAGGGGGCGCTGATGGCCGACCCCCGACGGGTGCTGGCCACCATCACCCGGCTGCACCAGCTGGGGGTCGCCATCTCGCTGGACGACTTCGGCACCGGCTACTCGTCGTTGCAGCACCTGCGCCGGCTGCCGCTGTCCGAGGTGAAGGTGGACCGGTCGTTCGTGCTGGGGATGGCCGAGGACGCCGACGACGCGGCGATCGTCAAGTCGACGATCGAGCTGGCCGGTGCGCTCGGCCTGCGGGTGGTCGCCGAGGGGGTCGAGGACGAACGGACCTGGCGGCTGCTGCACGCGGCCGGTTGCGACGCCGCGCAGGGCTGGTTCTACGCCCGCCCGATGCCCGCCGACGAGTTGACCGCCTGGCTGGCCCGCTACCGCCCGCTGAGCCCCGTCCCCAGCCCGGACGCCGAGATCCCCCGCCGGCACGCCCGCTGACGGTCGCCGGCACATCCACGGGGGTGGGCGGGCGGCCCCCGGACCGGCCGGCGGCCCGGACGCAGGGGGAGTCGGAGGTGTCGGGGTGAGCGCAGGACAATAGACTCGCTCCGGTCACCGCGCGTCAATCCCGTCGACGGCGCGGCCGGCACACCGAGACGCAGCAGCACAGCCACGAAGGGGGCACCGATGGCCGCCATCTCCCGCGAGGAGGTCGCGCACCTCGCGCGACTGTCGCGGCTCGCCGTCACCGAGGAGGAGCTGGACACCTTCGCCGGCCAACTGGACGTGATCCTCCAGTCGGTCGCGCAGGTCGGCGAGGTCACGGCGGCGGACATCCCGCCGACCTCCCACTCGGTGCCGCTGACCAACGTGCTCCGCGACGACGTGGTGGTGCCCGGGTTGACCCCGCAGGAGGCGCTGTCGGGTGCCCCCGACGTCGCCGAGCAGCGGTTCCGCGTCCCGCGCATCCTGGACGAGGACGTGGCGTCGTGAGCGGGTGTGAACGTGACACCGGGTGTGATCCGGTGAGCGGGCGGGGCGAGCGAACCATCGAGCACAGTGCGCCGGGTGTCCGGGGCGCCGGTGAGCGGAGCGAGGCGACGGCATGACCGACCTGACCAGAATGACCGCGACCGACCTGGCCGGCCTGGTGGCCTCGGGGGAGACCTCCGCGGTCGAGGTGACCCGGGCCCACCTGGACCGGATCGCCGCCGTCGACGACCGGGTGCACGCGTTCCTGCACGTCGACACCGAGGGGGCGCTGGCCGCCGCCCGCGCGGTCGACGAGCGGCGGGCCGCCGGTGAGCAGCTCGGACCGCTGGCCGGGGTGCCGGTGGCGGTGAAGGACGTGCTCACCACGAAGGGCGTACCGACCACCGTCGGCTCCAAGATCCTGGAAGGCTGGCGTCCGCCGTACGACGCGACGATCGTGCAGCGGCTGCGCGCGGCCGGCACGGTGATGCTCGGCAAGACCAACATGGACGAGTTCGCGATGGGTTCCTCCACCGAATACTCGGCGTACGGCCCGACGCACAACCCGTGGGACACCGACCGGATCCCGGGCGGCTCCGGCGGGGGCAGCGCCGCCGCGCTGGCCGCGTACGAGGCCCCGCTGGCCATCGGCTCCGACACGGGTGGCTCGATCCGCCAGCCCGGCGCGGTCACCGGCACCGTCGGCGCGAAGCCCACCTACGGCGGCACCTCCCGGTACGGCCTCGTCGCGTTCTCCTCCTCGCTGGACACCCCGGGCCCGTGTGCCCGTACGGTGCTCGACGCGGCGCTGCTGCACCAGGTCATCGGCGGGCACGACCCGCGCGACTCCACCTCCATCCCGCAGCCGGTGCCGGACGTGGTCGCCGCCGCGAAGCTCGGTGCGACGGGCGACCTGACCGGGGTGAAGCTCGGCATCGTCAAGGAGTTCACCGGTGAGGGCGCGGAGCCGGGCGTGATGGCCGCGTTCCGCGAGTCGGTGGACACCCTGGCCAAGCTGGGCGCCGAGATCGTCGAGGTGTCCTGCCCGCACTTCCGGTACGCGCTGCCGGCGTACTACCTGATCGCGCCGAGCGAGTGCTCCTCCAACCTGGCCCGGTTCGACGGGGTCCGGTTCGGGTTGCGGGTCGGTGACGACGGCAACCGGTCGCTGGAGGAGGTCATGTCGCTGACCCGGGAGGCCGGGTTCGGCGCCGAGGTCAAGCGGCGGATCATGGTCGGCACGTACGCGCTGTCGTCGGGCTACTACGACGCCTACTACGGGCAGGCGCAGAAGGTCCGTACCCTGATCACCCGGGACTTCACCTCGGCGTTCGAGCAGGTCGACGCGCTGATCTCGCCCACCACGCCGTTCGTGGCGTTCCCGATCGGGGCGCGCACCGCCGACCCGTACCAGATGTACCTGGCGGACCTGTTCACCATCCCGACGAACCTGTACGGCGGGCCGGGCATCTCGGTGCCGTGCGGCCTGTCCGAGGGGCTGCCCGTCGGTCTGCAGGTGATGGCCCCGACGATGGCCGACGACCGGATGTACCGGGTCGCCGCCGCGCTGGAGTCCGTGGTCGGCACGTTCACCCCACCGGCACTGTGAGGCTGGAGTTCAGATGACGACGACACTGCCCGCGTACGACGAGGTCGTTGCGCGTTACGAGCCGGTGATCGGCCTGGAGACCCACGTCGAGCTGGGCACGAACACCAAGATGTTCTGCGGTTGCCCGACCGACTTCGGTGGGGAGCCCAACACCCGGGTCTGCCCGGTGTGCCTGGGCCTGCCCGGTTCGTTGCCGGTGGCCAACAAGGCGGCCATCGAGGCGACCATCCGGATCGGCCTGGCGCTGAACTGCTCCATCGCCGATTGGTGCCGGTTCGCCCGGAAGAACTACTTCTACCCGGACATGCCGAAGGACTTCCAGATCAGCCAGTACGACGAGCCGCTGTGCTCCGACGGCTACCTGGACGTCGAGGTGAACGGCGAGCTGGTGCGGATCGGCATCGAGCGGGTGCACCTGGAGGAGGACACCGGCAAGACGCTGCACGTCGGTGGGGCCACCGGCCGCATCCACGGGGCGACCGAGTCGCTCGTCGACTACAACCGGGCCGGCATCCCGCTGGTGGAGATCGTCACCAAGCCGGTCCCCGGCACCGGTGCGCTCGCCCCCGAGGTCGCCAAGGCGTACGTGACGGAGCTGCGCGACGTGCTGCGTTCGCTGGGGGTCTCCGACGTGCGGATGGAGGAGGGGTCGCTGCGCTGCGACGTCAACACCTCCCTCAACCTGCCGGGCGAGGAGTGGGGCACCCGCACCGAGACCAAGAACGTCAACTCGTTGCGGTCGGTGGAGCGGGCGGTCCGTTCGGAGATCCTGCGGCAGGCGTCCGTGCTGGACGCGGGCGGCCGGATCACCCAGGAGACCCGGCACTTCCACGAGGACACCGGGGACACCACGCCGGGCCGGTCCAAGGAGACCGCCACCGACTACCGCTACTTCCCGGAGCCGGATCTGGTGCCGCTCGCCCCGGACACCGCCTGGGTGGCCGAGCTGAAGGCGGCCCTGCCGGAGCTGCCCCGGCTGCACCGTCGCCGGCTCCAGGAGCAGTGGGGCCTGTCCGACCTCGACATGCAGTCGGTGCTCAACGCCGGTGCGGTCGAGCTGATCGAGGCGACCGTGGCGGCCGGCACCACCCCGGCGGCGGCCCGCAAGTGGTGGCTGGGTGAGCTGTCCCGCCGGGCCAACGAGACGGGTGTGGAGCTGGCCGACATCGGGGCCACCCCGGCGCAGGTCGCCGAGCTGCAGGGCCTGGTCGACGCGGGCAAGCTCAACGACAAGCTGGCCCGGACGGTGCTGGAGGGCGTGGTCGACGGCGAGGGTTCGCCCACCGAGATCATGACCAACCGGGGTCTGGAGGTGGTCTCCGACACCGGCGCGCTCACCGCCGCCGTGGACGAGGCGATCGCCGCCAACCCGGCCATCGCCGACAAGATCCGCAGCGGCAAGGTCGCCGCCGCCGGTGCGCTGGTCGGCGCGGTGATGAAGGCCACCCGTGGCCAGGCCGACGCCAAGACCCTCCGTGACCTGATCCTGGAGCGCCTCGGCGTCCAGGGCTGACCCGAGCGGGCCGGAGCCGAGGCTTCCCGCCCGCGACCGGCGAGGGCCGCCGTCGTGACCCGACGGTGGCCCTCACCCCTTCCCCCGGGGTACGCGCGCGACCCGCGCGACCCCCCACCGAGGGCGTCAACGGCGACGCCCGGATGGAGTTGCCGTGAACGAGCACGACCTCGACGTCCTCGACGAGATCCAGCGGCGGGTGCTGTGGCTCGCCACCCGGATCGTGGACGCGGCCAACCACGACCGGGACACCGGCGACGGGGTGAAGGTCGGTGGGCACCAGGCGTCGAGCGCCTCCCTGGTCACCGCGATGACCGCGCTGTGGTTCGCCCACCTGGACGCCGAGGACCGGGTGGCGGTCAAGCCGCACGCCTCCCCGGTGTTCCACGCGATTCAATACCTGCTCGGCAACCTGGACCGGTCGTACCTGACGCAGCTGCGGGCGCGGGGCGGGTTGCAGTCGTACCCGTCGCGGACGAAGGACCCGGACGAGGTGGACTTCTCCACCGGTTCGGTCGGGTTGGGCGCGGCGGCCCCACTGTTCGCTGCGGTGACCCGCCGCTACGTCGACGCCCACTTCGGGGCCCGCCCGCACTCCCGGTTCGTCGCGTTGATCGGCGACGCCGAGCTGGACGAGGGCAACATCTGGGAGGCGGTCGCCGACCCGGCCACCACCGGCCTCGGCAACGTGATGTGGCTTGTCGACTTCAACCGGCAGTCGCTGGACCGGGTGGTGCCCGGCATCCGGATCGACCAGTGGCGGGGGCAGTTCGAGGCCGCCGGTTGGCACGTCGTCGAGGTCAAGTACGGCCGCCGGCTGGCGCAGGCGTACGCCCGGCCGGGTGGGGCGGCGCTGCGCGACTGGATCGACCGGATGCCCAACGAGCAGTACCAGTCGCTGTTCGGGTTGGCCGGGCCGGCGCTGCGGCAGCAGTTCCTGGACGGGGCGCCCGACGGTATCGCCGGGTTCATCGCCGATCTGACCGACGAGGAGCTGGCCCCGCTCGTCACCGACCTGGGCGGGCACGACCTGGCGGCGATGCTCGACGCGTACGCGCAGTGCGACGCGGTCACCGACCGGCCCAGCGTCGTCTTCGCGTACACCGTCAAGGGGTGGGGGTTGCCGCTCGCCGGTAATCCGCGCAACCATTCGGCGTTGCTGTCCACCGGGCAGGTCGACGTGTTGCGGGCGGCGCACGGCCTGACCACCGCGACCGAGTGGGACCGGCTCGACCCGGCGAGTCCGGCCGGCATCCGGGCCGGCGCGCGCCGTGAGGCGCTGGCCCGCGCGCCCCGCCACCGCTCGCTGGGGGTCACCGTCCCGGAGTCCACCGGGGTACGCACGCAGAAGCCGATCTCCACCCAGGAGGCGTTCGGGCGGGTGCTGGTGGAGCTGGCCCGGGACCCCCAGGTCGCGCCCTACCTGGTCACCACCGCGCCGGACGTGGCGACCTCCACCAACCTGGCCGGGTTCATCAACCGGACCGGGGTGTTCGCCCCGACCGAGCGGCGGTCCTGGTCGCAGGACCGGATGCTGCGCTGGACGGAGAGCCCCGCCGGGCAGCACATCGAACTGGGCATCTCCGAGATGAACCTGTTCCTGCTGCTGGGTCAGCTCGGCCTGTCCTGGGACCTGTCCGGGCAGCCGCTGCTGCCGGTCGGCACCGTCTACGACCCGTTCGTGCTGCGCGGGCTGGACGCGTTCCTCTACGGCACCTACTCGGGTTCCCGGTTCGTGGTGGCCGGCACCCCGTCGGGCGTCACGCTGGCCCCGGAGGGTGGCGCCCACCAGTCGACCATCACCGCCTCCGTCGGCCTGGAACTGCCCGGGGTCACCTTCTGCGAACCGGCGTACGCGACCAGCCTCGACTGGTTGCTCTGTGACGCGTTCGGGCAGATCGCGCAGGGCGCTGCGCCGGCCGCTACCGCCGCGCCGGCCGAGGACGGGGCGTACTACTTCCGGTTGAGCACCCGCCCGCTGGACCAGACACCGTTCGAGGCGGCCCGGGTCCGCCTCGGCGACGCGGTGCTGCGCCGGCAGGTGGTCGCCGGGGCGTACCGGCTGGTGGACGCGCACCAGGCGTACCCGCAGCTGGCCGACGCGCCGGTGGTGACCCTGGCCGCCTCGGGGGCGGTGCTGCCGGAGGTGCTGGCCGCCGCCGCCGAACTGGCCGACGAGGGCATCGCCGCGCACGTGGTCGACGTGACGAGCCTGGACCGCCTCTACCGGGCGTGGCAGCGCACCCTGCGCCAGGGCGTGCGTACGGCGACCGTGCCGAGCGTGCCGGGCGCGTTGCGGGCCGCCTTCGGGGACCGTACCCCCCTGGTGACCGTGCACGACGCCGCCTCGCACGCGATGGCCTGGCTCGGCTCGGCGCTGGGTGTGCCGGCGGTGCCGCTCGGGGTGGACGAGTTCGGCCAGTCCGGCAGCGTCCGCGAGCTGTACGAGCTGCACGACCTGCTCCCCGGCAGCATCGTCAACGCCGCCCTGGCCGCCCTGTCCCTACGCTGACGGGTCGCGATGGTGCCTCGCGTGGTCCGGGCCATCTCCGGTTCGGGAAACCCACCCCTCAGCGCGGCAGGCCACCTGTCTGATTACCCTCTGTGATTGTTGTGGCTGGTGCCGCTCTGGGTCACTCTGAGTGTTCTTCCTGGCGATCCTCGTGATGTGGGTCTGCATCCTTTGCTCTGCTGCCATAGAGGCGACACGGCTTTGAACAGGGAGAATGTAGAACGCTGCGACTGGGGACGATTGGCAGCTTCCTGACGGAAGGTAACTGTCGCGGTGAGGGCAGCAGAGCAAAGGATGCGGGTGTGCATAGGTGGGTGCGGCCTGGAGGTGACGCTTGGTGACATTGGTGGAGGTGGTGGGTGGGGCGTTCGCGCATCAGAGGCCCTGGCAGTGGGCGTGCAGCCATCGGCAATGCGCCGGCAGCGGCGGTGGCGTGGCGGCGGTCCACCCGCTGACGTCGGCTGTGCGCCGGTCGCCTGGCGGACGTCGGCTGTGCGCCGCCGCCTGCCCCGGCCGCCGGCCCGTGCCCCGGCTGCCGGCTCCTGCCCCAGCCGCCTGCCCCAGCCGCCTGCCTGACCACGGTGTGTCGGCGGTCTGCCTGTCGGGGGTCAGCTGGTCGGGGTGGGGGCCGGCGAGGTGGGGGTCGGGGCGCTCCCGGAGGGGGACGCCGACTCCGACGCGCCCCGGGTCGGGGTCGGGGTGACCGGGACGTCGGCGCCCTTCGCCGGATCGCGGATCACGTGACGTTCCAGGTTCACCTGGGCCTGCCCGGTGCCGCCGACCGTGATGTCGTCGTAGGCCTGGAGCAGCTTCTGCTGGTCGAAGTAGAGCACCGACATCGACAGCGGGGTCGGCTTCTCGCCCTCCAGCCCGCGTAGGCCGGCACCGCCGGTGGAGCCCTCCACCATCAGCTGGGTCGGCTGCTGGCCGTCCACCTGCGGCAACTTCGACATCTGGCGGGCGTGGGTGTGCCCGGCCAGCACCAGGGGGCAGGTGCCGGAGAGCGGCCCGGCCGACGCCGGATCGTGCACCAGGGCGATGTTCACCGGTCGCGGCGAGCTGCGGATCGTGCCGGCGAGCGTCTCGCCGGCCCCGATGACCTGGTCGGCGACCTGGGCGGTGAGGCCGCTGCCGGCCGGCGAGGTCTCCTTGTCCGGGGTGAACCGGGGGTCCCCGATGCCGGCGATGGTCAGCCCGGCGACGGTGGTGGTCGAGTTGTTCAACACCACCGCGTTGGGTTGCCGGGCCACCGCCGCCGCCGTCCTGGGTGAGTCGTGGTTGCCCCGGATGTAGACGTACGGCTTCTTGAGCAGGCCGATCGACCCGACGTACGACGCCTCGGGTTCGCTGCCCCAGTCGGTCAGGTCACCGGTATCGATCACCACGTCGATGCCGAACTGCTCGACCACGGTGCGGATCAACTGCCAGCCGGTCGGGTTGAGGTGCATGTCGGAGACGTGCAGCACCCGGGTGGTGCCCGGTGCCGGCTCGTACACCGGCAGGGCCGAGACCGTGGTGTAGAGCTGGCTGACGTTGCCGACCAACCGTTGCAACTGCTCGGCGTAACGGCTGTAGTCGTTGGCGATCCGCCGGGCGTCACCGACGATCGCCGGGGCGTTGACCAGCAGCCCCTCGTACCGTGGCTCCTCGATGGCCTGCGGGCGCAGGGTGCCCGCCGCGAGCCCGAGGCTGCCGACGGTGACCACCAGGGCCACCCCACCGGCCCAGGCGGTCCGCCGGGTGTCCCGGAAGACCAGAGCCGCCAGGATCAGGGTGACCAGCACCGCCGCGCCGAGGGTACGCAGACCGAGCCGCAGCACCCCGTTACGGACGTCCGTCACCGCCGACTGGCTGGCCCGGCTGATGCTGGCCGGGTCGTCGATCAACGCCTCGGTCTTACGCTGGTCCAGCGCCCCCAGGCCCACCGTCAGGTGGGTCGGACCCTGGTGGCTGTCGAGCTGTAGCGCCCCCAGCGGGGGGATGTCGACGGTGGTGCCGCCCCGCACGGCCGGCGCGAGGGTCAGGTCGGCGCGGAACGGGCCGATGTCGGTGCTGACCCGACCACCGGCGAACACCCCGATGACCGTTCCGGTCAGCGCGACCAGCAGCACCGCCAGCACCACGCCGGCCCGGCGCGTCCCCCTTGACCGGCCGGTGGGCCACCGGGGCGACCAGCGCCGCTCACGCCGGGCGGGGGTGTCGTCGTCCCCGGGCCCGCGCTGCTCGTTCTCCTGACCGTCCATGCTGAGATTCTGACCTGCCCACTGAAAGATCTTGGCAAACCTGGCGGACGGGCAGCCGATCCGCCCGGTACCTGCCCTGCTGTCCGACCGTCGGCGTGTCGTCAGCTCCGGCCGGCACCACCGTCGGCGAAGACCAACCGCAGCAGCCGGTCGTCCTCCGGCACCGGCTGGCCCCGCCCGTCGTGGTTGGAGGTGGAGACCCAGAGCGAACCGTCCGGGGCGGCGGCGACCGCCCGCAGCCGACCGTACTTCCCGGTGAGCAGTTCCCGGGGTGCGCCCAGCACGGTGCCCGTGTCGGTCAACTCCACCAGCCAGAGCCGCTCGCCGCGCAGGCAGGCGGCGGCCAACAGCCGGCCCGTCGCGGCCAGCCCCGAGCAGGACGCCTCGTCGGTGCCCCACTGCACGATCGGGTCGACGAACCTGCCGTCACCCGCCTGACCCTCCACCGTCGGCCAGCCGTAGTTGGCGCCCTTGTCGATCCGGTTGATCTCGTCCCAGGTGTTCTGTCCGAACTCGGTGGCGTACATCCGCTTGCCCGCGTCCCAGGCCAGTCCCTGCACGTTGCGGTGCCCCAGCGACCAGACCGGCGAGCCGGGGAACGGGTTGCCCGGGGCCGGCTTGCCGTCCGGGGTGATCCGCAGGATCTTGCCGGCCAGGGTGGCCCGGTCCTGCGCGGCGGCCCGGTCACCGGCGTCGCCGGTGCTGACGTAGAGCTGCCCGTCCGGGCCGAAGGCGAGCCCACCGCCGTTGTGGTTGCCGGCCTTCGGGATGCCGGTCAGGATCGGCGTGGGTGCGCCACCCAGCGTCAACCGCGCCACCCGGTTGTCCTGCTCGGTGGTGTAGTAGACGAACACCGACCGGTCCTGCGCGTACGCCGGGGAGACGGCGATGCCGAGCAGCCCCGCCTCGCCGGACGCGGCCACCCCCGGCACGGTCTGCGCCGGGGTGACGGTCAACCCCTGCGGCCCCGACTCCGGCCCGACCTTGAGGATCCGGCCGCTGTCCCGTTCGGTGACCAGCGCCGCCCCGTCGGGCAGGAACGCCATCCCCCACGGCACCCGCAACCCCTTGGCCAGCACCGTGGCCACCACCTGCTGCTCGGGGGTGTTCGCCGACGCCGACGGGGTCGGCAGGTTGGGTGGTTCACCGGCCGGATCGGGATCCGGCGGGCCTAGACTGCACCCGGTCAGCAGCAGCGCGACACCGGACGTCGCCAGGGCCGCGCGGACCCGGGCGGTGCGGGGGTACGGGAGACGGGCGCTCACCCGGCCCAGCCTAGCCCGCGAATCGGGGCCCGCCGGGCCACCGGGAACGGCCCACCGGTCGGCGACCGCCTCAGCGGGCCCGTACGGCCAGCAACGCCACGTCGTCCTCACGCCGCTCCTCCGAACCGAGCAGCAGGTCGCACAGGTCGGCGGCGGGTCGGACCCCGGCGGCGGTGACCCGTTCGCACAACTGCGCCATGCCCTCGTCGATCGGCTGGTCCCGCCGCTCCACCAGCCCGTCGGTGTAGAGCAGCAGGGTGTCCCCGGGGGCGAGGAGCACCCGTGCCCCGGTGCGGGGGACCGGCCGGGTCAACCCCAGCAGCGGTTCCCGCCGACCGTCGAGCAGCCGTACCGTGCCGTCGGCGGTGACCAGCAGCGGCGCGGGATGGCCGGCGTTGCACCAGGTGACCGCCACCCCGTCGGGGACCGGCCGCAGTCGGGCCAGCACCGCCGTGGCGGCGGTCGGGATGCGCAGCCCGGAGATGGTGGCGTCCAACCGCCGCATCAGCTCGTCGACCGGATCGGTGCGCCCGTACGCGTTGCCCCGGACGAGGTTGCGCAGCTGACCCATGGTCGCGGCGGCCTCGATGTCGTGGCCGGCGACGTCCCCGATCGCCGCGACCAGATCGCCGTCGGGCTGCACGAAGGCGTCGTACCAGTCGCCGCCCACCTCCACCCGGTCGGCGGCCGGCTGGTAGCGGGCCACCAGCTCGACCCACGGGCTCTGCGGCAACTGCGGGAGCATGCTGTGCTGCAGCACCTCGGCGACGTGCCGTTGCTCGCCGTAGATCCAGCCGTTGCCGACCGCCTGCCCCGCACGCCGGCCGATCTCCAGCGCGGTGCCGAGGTCGTCGTCGTCGAAGGCCCGCCGGTCGGGCCCGGCGACCAGGGTGACCGCGCCCATCGCCGTACCCCGGCCGGGGGCCGGCACCGGCACGGTCAGGTGTGAGGCGAAGCCCAGCCGCTCGGCGAGGGTCACCAGCTCCGGCTCGTCGCTCGCCTGCCGGACGTCGTCCAGGTCGGCGACGTGGCGCAGCACCGGCTGGCCGGTCCGCAGCACCGTCCGGGTGATCGAGGCCGGGCCGAGCCGGCGCAGCGCCAGCTCGCCGAACCGGGCGGCCTCGGCGGCGCGGGCCGGATCGCGGTGCACGGTGTTCACCCACCGGGGGGTGCCAGCCTGGTCGACCAGGGTCACCATGGCCCAGTCGGCCAGCAGCGGCACCACCGCGTCGGCCAGCCGCGCCACGGCCGTCTCGACGTCGAGCGTGCCGGCCAGGGTTTCGCTCAGCGAGGCGAGCAGGTTGAGCCGGTCGTGCGCGTGTTCGACCAGCCGGCGGGCCTGCTGGGCGGCGTCCAGGGCGATCCGCAGCCGCAGCTCCGAGGAGCAGGCCGCCGCCAGGTCGGCAAGCGTCCGCAGCTGCGCCTTCGTCCACGCCCGGGGTTTGCTGTCGATCGCGCACAGCGAGCCGAGCACCCTGCCGTCCAGGTCGGTCAACGGCATCCCGGCGTACGCGACGACACCCAGTTCCGGCACGGCCAGGTTGTCCCGGACCCGGGGGTAGAGCCGGGCGTCCGGCAGCACCAGTGGGATCTCGGTGTCGATCACGTGTTGGCAGAACGAGTGGCTCAACGGGGTCTGCCGGCGGGCGGCCCACGGGTCGGGCAGCCCGACCGCGCCGGGAAAGAACTGCCGGGTCTCGGTGACCAGGGAGACCAGCGCCACCGGCACGTCGAGCAGGTCGCTGACCAGCCGGGCGAACCGGTCGAACGCCTCGTCCGGCGCGGCGTCCAGCCCGGTGTCGGTCAGTGACCGCAGTCGGGCCGGGTCGGCCAGCGCGGCGATCCCGACGGCTGGCCGTTCGCTGCGCTCGGTCATCGACCACCTGTCTGCCTGGATGGGGGACGCCGATCGACGTCCGACCCCCGGTTATACCCGCCCCGACCGTCGCGCGCCCGGGGAGGTGGGCGACATCGCCCGGTGCGGCGTCGGTGGGCCGGCCCCTCGGAACAGCCTGCCGACGGAGGGCTATCGTCGGCACGCGTGAAGGTATGGATTCCGCATCCTGTCGGTGTCGAGCTGCTCGGGGCGGTGCCGGCCGGTGTCACCGTACAGCCGTGGACCGATCCGGAGAATCCGCCCGGCGACCCGACCGGCGTCCGGTTCTGGGTGCCGCCGTTCCTGGCCGGGGTGGACACCACGGCGATGCTGGGCCGGCTGCCGGAGCTGGCGGTGGTGCAGCTGCTCTCCGCCGGGGCGGACGCCTGGTCCGGCCGGGTGCCCCCCGGGGTGACCCTGTGCGACGCCCGGGGGGTGCACGACGCCGGTACCGCCGAGTGGGTGGTCACGGCGATCCTGGCCCAGCTGCGGGGCTTCCCGGAGCTGGCCCGCGCCCAGTCGCGGCGGGAGTGGGCGTACGACCGGGTCGCGCCGACCGACGAGCTGACCGGCAAGCGGGTGCTGATCGTGGGGGCCGGTTCGATCGGTGCGGCGGTCCGGGCCCGGCTGGCCCCGTTCGACGTCACCTTCACCCTGGTCGCCCGGACCGCACGGCCGGCGGAGGGGGTGCACCCGGTGACCGAACTGCCCCGGCTGCTGCCCGAGGCCGACGTGGTGGTGCTGCTGGTGCCGTTGACCGAGGCCACCCGGGGGCTGGTCGACGCGGGTTTCCTGGCCGCCATGCCGGACGGGGCGCTGCTGGTCAACGCCGCCAGGGGCCCGGTGGCGGACACGTCGGCGCTGGTCGCGGAGCTGACCTCCGGCCGGTTGCGGGCGGCGTTGGACGTGACCGACCCGGAGCCGCTGCCCGCTGACCATCCGCTCTGGGAGTTGCCGAACGTGCTGCTCACCCCGCACGTCGCCGGCTCGGTACGGGGGCTGCTGCCCCGGGCGTACCGGCTGGTGGGGGAGCAGTTGCGGCGGTTCGTCGCCGGGGAACCGCTGGTCAACACGGTGGTCGACGGCTACTGACGCCGTCGGTCGCGACGGACCGGTGGTGGTCGCGGACCGGTGGTGGTCGCGGCGGACCGGTGGTGGTCGCGGGCCGGTGGTGGTCGCGGCCCGGTGGTGGTCGCGGCCCGGTGGTGGTCGCGGCCCGGTCGGGACCGGCCGGCCCGGCGTGGACCCCGGGGTCAGTGGGCCTCGGGCAGGGACTGGCCGGTGATCGAGATCAGGCGGGGCAGGTCGACGCCCCGGACCGCAGGCAGGGGCAGGTGCTGCCCGTCGGCGAGCCGGACGACGGCCCGGCCGCGCGGGTCGGCGGCCAGCTCGACGACCTGCTCCCAGGGGATGCGTCGCCCCCCGGCCAGCGCCCGCAGGCGCAGCTCACGCGGGTCGGCGTCGGTGCCGGAACGCCAGGCCCAGATCGCGACGGTCAACGGGATCAGCAGCACCGGCAGCAGGTACCACCGGGCGGCGGCCAGGGGCAGCGCGCCGATGGTGGCGATGACGGCCGCGACCAGGATGGCCTGGTTGTGCCGGAAACGGATGGTGTCGGCGCGACTCACCCCCCGATGATCCCACCCCTGACCGGGCTGGTTCCGGCCGGGCGGTCGACCAGCCGGGGACGACCGCGGCTGGTGACGCGGATCATGGTCGGCGGGCATAACCCGTGTGGTGGCGAATCGTTGAACCGCTAACCCCCGTCATACCGCCCCGTGTTTCCCCCTCACGAAGGCGACCGCCGTGACCGTCGCTCACCTCCTCCGTCGCTTCCCGTCCGCGCCGACCACGCTGTCGGTGCTGGTCGCGCTCCTGGCCGGTGCCAGCCTGGCCGGTCTCCTCCGGCCACTGGCGGCGACCACCATGGCCGGCGCGGTCGGTTGTGCCCTGGCCACCGTCCGGCTGTTCCGGTCGGCCGCCACCTCCCGGCGGTCCCGCCGGGCCGCCGCCCCGCTCAACGTCGCGGTGACGGTGGCCGGGCTGACCGTGGCGGTGTTGCCACTGGTGCCGACGTCCTGGCGGGCCGGGGTCGTGGCGACCGGGTTCGGCGCGGTCGCCCTGGCCGGTGCGATCGGGCTGCTCCTGCTGCCCGGCCATGTCCGGTTGAGCTCCCGGGCCCGGCTGCGCCGTGGGGTGGACGTGCTCGGGTCCGGCACCGCCCTGCTCTTCGCCGGCTGGGTGCTGGTCCCGCCCGGCCCGGTGCCACCGGTGGTCCGGGTGGTCACCGTGGTCGGCGCGGTCGGACTGGCCGGGCTGCTGGTGAGCGCGCTGGCCGACCGCCGTCGTCGCCCGGGGGCGGCCCGCTGCCGGGTCGGGGTGGCGGCCGTCCTGCTCGGGCTGGCCGTCCTGGTGGGGCTGTTCGCCTACCGGGCGTCGGAGGTGTCGCTGCTGACGGTGGTGCCGCTGCTGGTCGGTGGGGCGTTGCTGACCGCGGCGGGGATGGCCCGGGTCGCGGCGGGCGACCCGGCCGACCCGGCGGGTGCGCCGCCGGCCTGGCCCCGGGTGACGGCACCGGCGGTGGTGGCCACCGTGGCGGCGGGCGGGCATCTGGCGTTCGCCGACGGGTTCACCCCGACCGCTGTCCTGCTGGGGCTGGCGGTGATCCCGTCGCTGGTGGCCCGGGAGTTGATCTCCGTGACCGACAACCGCCGGTGGGCCGGGCGGCTGGCCGCCCGGGAGGCGTACTTCCGGACGTTGGTCTCCGGGGGCCGTGACCTGGTGGTGGTCCTCGACGACGGGCTGCGGGTGCAGTGGCTCTCGGCGGCCGGTGAGCGCTGGTTCGGGCTGCGCCAGGACGACGTGTGCGGGCTGCCGCTGGCCGGGTTGCTGCACCCCGACGACGCGCCGGGGGTCCTGGCCCGACTGGCCGCCCGGTCCGACGGCGGTGCGCCGCCGCTGCTGGTGGCCCGGATGCGTACCGGCGACGGCGGCTGGCGGGAGATCGAGTCGACGGTGAGCGACCAGCGTGCGGTGCCGGAGGGGGCCGCGGTGGTGCTGCACGTCCGCGACGTCGGGGACCGTCGCCGACTGGAGCGGGAGCTGCGGCGGGTCGCGGCCACCGACCCGCTCACCGGGTTGGCCGACCGGCAGGAGCTGCTGCGTGTGCTCGGCGCGCGGGGTGGCCCACCCGGTGCCCTGCTGCTGGTCGACGTGCACGTGCCCGTCCCGACGCAGGGTGGTCCGGCGCCGGTGGGCAGCGACGCCCTCCTGGTCACCACCGCCCGCCGGCTGCGCGACGTGGTCGGCCCCCGGGACCTGGTCGCCCGGTTGTCCGCGGAGGAGTTCGCGGTGGTCACCGACGCCGGGTCGGTGCCGGCGTACGCGTTGGGCGAACGGCTGCTGGCCGCATTGACCGAACCGTGCCTGGCACCGACCGGGATGGCCCGGTTGCGGGTCGGCGTGGGCCTGACCGAGCTGACCGGGGCGGCACCGCAGGACGTGCTGCGCCAGGCCGACCTGGCCCGTCGCCGGGCCGTGCAGCTGGGGCGCAACCGGATCGAGTGGTACGACGCCTGCCTGGAGGAACAGCTGGTCCGTCGGCTGGACCTGGAGCGGGAACTGCCCGGTGCGGCGGCCCGGGGTGAGCTGGACCTGGTCTACCAGCCGGTGTTGGCGTTGGCTGATCGGCGGCCGGCCGGCATCGAGGCGTTGCTGCGGTGGCGCAGCCCGGTGCTCGGCACGGTGCTGCCGGCCGAGTTGCTGCCGGTCGCCGAGGATCTGGGTCTGCTCGGTGAGTTGGGGCGGTGGGTGCTGGACCGGGCCTGTCGGCAGCTCGCCGACTGGTCGACCGGGGGGCGGGAGCTGTGGTTGGCGGTCAACCTGACGTTGGCCGAGCTGTTGGCCCCGGATCTGGTGCCCCGGGTGGAGGCGGTCCTGGCCGGGCACGGCTTGCCGGCGGAACGGCTGGTGCTGGAGATCGCCGAGTCGAGGCTGGGCGCGGACCTGCCGACGGTGGTGGCCCGGTTGGCCGGGCTCCGGTCGATGGGGGTGCGTGTCGCGTTGGACAGTTTCCGGGCGGAGCACGCCTCCCTGGCGCAGCTGCGTCGGCTGCCGATCGACCTGCTCAAGGTGCAGCCCCGGCCGGCCGGGCCGGATGCGGAGACCCGCCCGCTGATCGACGTGGTGGTGGGCCTGGGGGAGCGGTTGGGGGTGACCGTGGTGATGGCGGACCTGGAGTCGGAGCCGGAGGTCGACCGGGCGACCCGGGCCGGCTGCCGGTACGGCCAGGGCTTCGCGTTGGCCCGTCCGGCCACCGCCGAGCGGGTCGAGGCGTACTTCGAGGAGTTCCCCACGTCCTCCCGGTGACCTGCGCCGGTACGAGTTGACTTAACCGGTTCACCTGACCTGGGGCGGTGCGGTGCTGCCGCGCGGGGTCAGGTGCGCCGTCTCGTCCTGGAGCCCGCCCACCGACTCCCCGGCGATGACGGCGAGCAGTTGGCGGGCCGCGTGCGCGCCGTAGGCGGGAATGTCCCGGCCGAGCGCGGTCAGCGGCGGGTGCACCAGTTGGCACAGGGGCGAGTCGTCCCAGGCCACGATGGACAGATCGGCGGGTACGCCGAGGCCCATCTCCTGCGCCACGGAGAGCCCGGCGATCGCCATCACGTCGTTGTCGTAGATCACCGCGGTCGGGCGTCGGGCGGAGCTGAGTAGCCGCCGGGTGGCGCGGGCGCCCTCCTCGCCGGTGTAGTCGGACCACACGGTCGCCGCGTCGGTGAGGCCGAGCCGGCCGCACACCTCGGCGAAGGCGTCGGTGCGGATCTCGGTGTGCAGCAGCGAGGGCAGCCCACCGACCCGGGCGATCCGTCGGTGGCCGAGGGCGACCAGGTATTCCACCGCCTCGGCCAGCGCCGCCGCGTCGTCGGCCCAGACGTGGGCCAGGGTGCCGGTGTGCCCCGGCCCGCCGATCACCACGGCGGGTAGTTGCAACTCCTCCAGGGCGGGCACCCGGATGTCGTTGGTCCGCAGGTCGCAGACGAGGACGCCGTCGACGCGCCGCTCGGCCCACCAGCGTCGGTAGACCGCGATCTCCGCCTCCTGGTCGGCGACCACCTGGAGGGTCAGGGCGTACGACCGGGCGGAGAGTTCGGCCTCGACACCGCTGATCAGCTCCATGAAGAACGGTTCGATGCCGAGTATCCGGGCCGGTCGGCACAGGGCCAGGCCGACCGCGTCGGCGGTGGCGCCGGAGAGTGCGCGGGCGGCGCTGCTGGGGCTGAAGCCGATCTCGGCGGCGATCGCCAGGATGCGTTGCCGGGTGGCCTCCGAGACCCCCGGTTGCCCGTTGAGCGCGTACGACACCGCGCCCTTGGACACTCCGGCGCGTCGGGCGACGTCGGCGATGGTCGGCCGCTTCACCGGTGTGTCTCCTCCACTTCTCACGGCCTGGGTGGGCCGTCGACGGGGGCCGGAATCACCGGCGGTGCCCACGCTACCGGTGCCTGGTCCGGTCGACGCTCCCGGCCGGGGTGCTCCGCCATTACCGCTGAGCGGGATTCGCTTGCCCGGTTAAGTGTACGCGGCGGGAGGTGCGTGGTGGCGGTATACCAGCGCGCCGAGCAGGGCGGGGAGGCACTCCGGCCCTGCCCTCGCGGTTCGATGGGCACGCCCAGGTTGCCGGTTCGAGGCGCTGTTGACCGGCCGTTGACACCGTGTGGGGTGGCCCGTACGGTGGCCTCACTTATCCGGTTCAGTCAACGCCTGTCGATGTCATGGGCGTCCCCGATGTGTGCGCGGAGGATGAGATGAGACGGTCCTGGACCCACTGGGCGCGCGCGGCGGCGGTCGGCGTCGTCAGCCTGACGATGATCGCCGCGTGCAGCGGCCGGAGCGCCACCGACTCGGGCGGCGGAGGCGGCCAGGTCACCCTGAAGATCAATTTCTGGGGCGACTTCGGTCTCCAGGACCTCAAGACCCGCTACGAGGCCGACCACCCCAACGTCAAGATCCAACTCAACTCGGGCGAGTACAACGCCCAGCACGAGGATCTCCAGAAGAAGCTCGTCGCCGGTTCCGGCGCGGCCGACATCGCCGCCATCGACGAAGGCTTCATGGTCCAGTTCCGTAGCCAGTCCGACAAGTTCGTCAACCTGCTCGACAAGGGCGCCGGCTCCTACGAGAGCAAGTACCTGCCGTGGAAGTGGAAGCAGTCGTTGTCGGCAGACGGCAAGACCCAGATCGGCCTCGGCACCGACGTCGGCGGCCTGGCCATGTGCTACCGCACCGACCTGTTCGCCGCCGCCGGGCTGCCCACCGGGCGGGACCAGGTCTCCGCCCTCTGGCCCACCTGGGACAGGTTCATCCAGGTCGGCCAGGACTACACCGGCCGGACGAAGAAGAAGTTCCTCGACTCCGGCACCAACCTGTTCAACCCGATCCTGGGGCAGCAGCCCGTCGGCTTCTACGACGAACAGGAACAGCTCCGGATGGAGCAGGGTCCCAAGGTCGCCTTCGACTACACGATCACGGCGGTCCAGGCCGGACTGTCGGCCAACCTGGCCAGCTTCCAGGCCGACTGGGACAAGGGCTTCACCGCCGGCTCGTTCGCCGTCCTCGCCTGCCCGGCGTGGATGCTCGGCCACATCAAGGACACCGCGCCCGGCACCCAGGGCAAGTGGGACATCGCCGCAGTGCCCGGTGGCGGCGGCAACTGGGGTGGCTCGTTCCTCACCATCCCCAAGCAGGGCAGGCACGTCGACGAGGCGTACCAGCTGCTGGAGTGGCTGGTCCAGCCGGAGCAGCAGATCGAGATCTTCAAGAAGGTCGGCAACCTGCCCTCGCAACCCGCGCTCTACGCCGACCCGGCGATCGCCGAGTTCAAGAACCCGTTCTTCAACGACGCGCCGGTCGGGCAGATCTTCCCCAGGATGGCGCAGGGGCTGACCCCGCAGTACCTGGGCAGGAAGAACGGCCCGACCCGGGTGGCCGTGGAGAACGTCATCAACCGCGTGCAGAACAAGACCCTGAAGCCGGATGCCGCCTGGGCCGAGGCGGTCAAGGAGGCCGAGAAGGCCGGCAGGTCCTGACCGTCCGCAGCCCCGTCCCGTCCCGGCCCCGGAGGTGTCCCGTGCCCACCACCCGAGCCGCGCCGCCGTCGAGTCACCGCCCCGGGTCGGCATCCGCCGCCGGGACGGGTCGCCCGTCCGGCTGGCGCGACCGGCTGTACCGCTTCGACATGCGCTACCTGCCGTACCTGATGATCGCGCCGTTCTTCCTGCTCTTCGGGGTGTTCGGGCTGTTCCCGTTGCTGTTCAACGGGGTCGTCGCGCTGCGCAACTACCGGCTCGACGACCCGACCCTGCCCTACTGGGCCGGCGTCGCGAACTTCACCCGGCTGCTCGGCGACGAGGACTTCTGGAACGCGCTCTACAACACCTTCGGCATCTTCCTGCTCTCCTCGGTGCCCCAGTTGCTGCTGGCGCTGGTGGTCGCGTCGCTGCTCAACCGCAAACTGCGGGCGCAGACCTGGTGGCGGGTCGGGGTGCTGCTGCCGTACGTCACCCCGATCGTCGCCTCGACGATGGTGTTCAGCGCGTTCTTCTCCCGCAGTTTCGGGATGGCGAACTGGCTGCTCGCCGAGGTGGGCATCGGCGCCACGGGGGACGCGGCGATCGACTGGCGGGCCGACAAGCCGCACGCCTGGATCGCCATCGCCACCATGGTCAACTGGAAGTGGATCGGCTACAACGCCCTGCTCTACCTGGCCGCCATGCAGTCCATCCCGCGTGACGTCTACGAGGCGTCGGCGATCGACGGGGCCGGCCCGTGGCGGCAGCTGTGGCGGATCACCGTACCGATGATCCAACCGGTGATCGTCTTCACGGTGGTGTTGTCCACCATCGGCGGGCTGCAACTGTTCACCGAGCCGATGCTGTTCGACCTGAACGCGCAGGCCGCCACCGGCGGACCGAACGGCGAGTGGCAGACCATCGCCCAGCTCATCTACAAGGTCGGCTGGAAGGACCTCAACCTCGGCTACGCCGCCGCGATGTCCTGGGCGCTGTTCCTGATCATCCTGCTGGTGACCGGCCTCAACACCCTGCTGACCAACCGCCTGTCGGGCGGTCGCCGGTGAGCGCGAGGAACGCAGCGCAGCGGAGTCCCGCAGTCGCGAGCGGAAGGGGACACCGGTGAGCGCGAGGAACGCAGCGCAGCGGAGTCCCGCAGTCGCGAGCGGAAGGGGATCGGTGAGCGCGAGGAACGCAGTGCGCCGGCCCGCGCTGTCGGGGCGCGCGCCGCAGGACACCCCGGCCGGTCTCGGCACGTACCTGCTGCTGTCGTTGACCTTTCTGTTCGCCGCGTTCCCGCTGTACTGGATGTTCGTGATCGCCACCAGCGACGACGAGGCGCTGGCGAAGCTGCCCCCGGCGGTCGTCCCCGGCAACCGGTTTTTGGCCAACCTGGAGGAGGTCTTCTCGCTCCAGGACGTCTACTTCGCCGCCTCCCTGGTCAACAGCGTCATCGTGTCGACCGTGGTGACCGCCTCGGTGCTGTTCTTCTGCTCGCTGGCCGGGTTCGCCTTCGCCAAGCTGCGGTTCCGGGGCAGCGACACGCTGATGCTCCTGGTGGTGCTCACCCTCACCGTCCCCAACCAGCTCGGCATCGTCGCGCTCTACATCGTGATGGGCCGGCTCGGCTGGAACGGCACCCTGCTGGCGGTGATCGCGCCCGGTCTGGTCACCGCGTTCGGGGTGTTCTACATGCGGCAGTTCATCGTCAACGGCGTCCCGGACGAGCTGGTCGAGTCGGCCCGGGTCGACGGGGCTACCACCATGCGGATCTACCGCAGCATCGTGCTGCCGGCGATCCGCCCGGCCCTGGCCGTGCTGGGCCTGCTCACCTTCGTGGCGACCTGGAACGACTTCCAGTGGCCACTGATCACGCTCAGCGGCACCGACTACCCGACCTCGATGGTGGCCGTCTCCGATCTGGCGAGTGGCAACTACGTCATCTACCGTCGGGTGCTCGCGGGGGCGTTCATCGCCACGGTGCCGCTGCTGGTGATGCTCTTCGTCGGCGGCCGGCAGATCGTCCGGGGAATCATGGAAGGCGCGGTGAAATCGTGAACCGTCTGGCGTTGCACGAGGGTTGGCAGTTGCGCGCGGTGTCCGGGCCGCAGGTGCCCGACGCCGTCGCCGGGCGGTCGATACCCGCCACCGTGCCGGGGTGTGTGCACACCGACCTGCTCGCCGCCGGCCTGATCGACGACCCCTACCTCGACGACAACGAGACGGCGTCGGCCTGGATCGGCCGCACCGACTGGGAGTACGCGGCCACGTTCGTGCACCGGCCCGGCGACGACGACCGGGTCGATCTGGTCTGCGCCGGGTTGGACACGGTCGCCACGATCACCCTCAACGGCGTCGAGGTCGGCCGCACCGCGAACATGCACCGGTCGTACCGGTTCGACGTGGCCTCGGCGTTGCGGCCGGGGGAGAACACCCTCGCTGTCCGGTTCGACTCGGCGTACCGCTATGCCGGGGAGCAGCAGGAACGGCTCGGTGACCGGCCCAACGCCTACCCGGAGCCGTTCGCGTTCATCCGCAAGATGGCCTGCAACTTCGGCTGGGACTGGGGGCCGACGCTGGTGACCGCCGGGATCTGGCAGGAGATCGGGTTGCACGCCTGGTCCACCGCCCGGCTCGGCACCGTCCGTCCACTGGTGACGGTCGTCGACGGCTGGGGCCGGGTCGAGCTGCACGTCGAGGTCGAGCGGGTGGCCGACGTGCCACTGACCGTCCGCGCCGAGGTCGCCGGGGTGACCGGCGAGGCGACCGTCGCGGCCGGGCGGCGTACGGCCGCGCTGACCCTCACCGTCGCCGACCCCGAACTGTGGTGGCCCCGGGGGTACGGCGCACAGCCGCTGCACCCGCTGGTGGTGACCCTGGCGTCGCCCGACGGCACCCCGTTGGACACCTGGTCACAGCGGATCGGGTTCCGTTCGGTACGCCTGGACACCACCCCCGACGCCCACGGCACCCCGTTCACCCTGCACGTCAACGACGTGCCGGTGCTGGTGCGGGGGGTCAACTGGATCCCCGACGACGCGTTTCCCACCCGAGTCACCCGGGACCGGCTGGCGCACCGGTTCACCCAGGCCGCCGACGCCAACGTCAACCTGCTGCGGGTCTGGGGCGGCGGACGTTACGAGTCGGGCGACTTCTATTCCCTCGCCGACGAGCGGGGCCTGCTGGTGCAGCAGGACTTCCTGTTCGCCTGCGCGGCCTACCCGGAGGAGGAGCCGTTCGGCACGGAGGTCGAGGCGGAGGCGCGGGAGCAGGTGACCCGGCTGGCCGGGCACCCGTCGCTGGTGCTGTGGACCGGCAACAACGAGAACATCTGGGGCTGGCACGACTGGGATTGGCAGGAGCCGCTGGCCGGGCGCACCTGGGGGCGGGGCTTCTATCTGGACCTGCTGCCCCGGGTGGTGGGCGAGCTGGACCCGACCCGCCCGTACTGGCCGGGCAGCCCGTGGTCGGGTGTCGAGGACATCCACCCCAACGACCCGGCGCACGGCACCACCCACATCTGGGACGTCTGGAACACCGACGACTACACGAAGTACCGCGAGTACGTCCCCCGGTTCGTCGCCGAGTTCGGCTACCAGGCGCCCCCGGCGTACGCGACGCTGCGCCGGGCGTTGTCCGACGAGCCGCTGGCGCACGACTCGCCGGGGATGGCCCACCACCAGAAGGCGGCCGACGGGGACGCCAAGCTGCGACGGGGTCTCGACGCGCACCTGCCCGCCCCGGCCGACTTCGACGACTGGCACTACCTGACCCAGCTCAACCAGGCGCGGGCCATCCAGCTGGGGGTGGAGCACTTCCGGTCGCACCGGGACGTCTGCTCCGGCACCATCGTCTGGCAGCTCAACGACTGCTGGCCGGTCACCTCGTGGTCGGCGGTCGACGGTGACGGTCGCCGCAAACCCCTGTGGTACGCGCTGCGCCGGGCGTACGCCGACCGGTTGCTCACCGTCCAGCCCCGCGACGGTGGGCTGGCCCTGATCGCGGTGAACGAGACCGGCACCCCGTGGCGGGCCCCGGTGACGGTGACCCGGTCGACGTTGACCGGCGAGCCGAGGGCGAAGACGTCGTACCCGCTCGACGTGCCGGCGTACGCGGCGGTGGCGGTGCCGTTGCCGGCGGACCTGGCGGTGGCGGAGGAGGAGCGCCGGGAACTGCTGGTCGCCGAGGCCGGTGCCAGCGCCGAGCGGGCGTTGTGGTTCTTCGCCGAGGACCGGGACGCGCAGTGGCCGGCGGCCCGTTTCGACGCGACGGTGGAGCCGGTCGTCGGCGGGCAGCGGGTCCGGGTCACCGCGCGGACCGTGCTGCGTGACCTGACGCTCTTCCCGGACCGGCTCGACCCGGCCGCCGAGGTCGACGCGGCGCTGGTCACCCTGCTGCCGGGGGAGTCGGTGACGTTCACGGTGACCTGCGGTGCGCCGCTGGACCCGGCGGCGTTGACCGCCCGGCCGGTGCTGCGCTGCGTCAACGACCTGCTCGACGACGCGGCCCCGGCCCCGGGGGGCTGACGGGACGGCCCGGGGTGCCCGTGCCACGGGTCCGGCCCGGCCGCCCCGACCCACGCCGGTCGGCAGCCCGAGCCCTCCTTCCCGTCGGGTGTGGGGCAGGAGGGGCCCTTGACAGCTCTGACCTGATCAGCGAGGGTCGATGCGTTCCGGGTGCGGCGGCGCGCTCCTCCCCTCGTCTGCGAAGGGCAGCCGTGATGTCGCCTGCGTTCACCCGCCGTCAGCTGATCCGCCTCGGCGGGGCCACCCTCGTCGTCGTCGCCGGCACCGGTAACGGGCTTCCCGCCCTGGCCGCCGGCACTGGCTTCGGCCTGCCGGCCCTGGCCGCCGGCACCGTCACCGCCGACCTGGTGGTCTACGGGGCCACCTCGGCCGGCATCGTCGCCGCCGTGCAGGCACACCGGTTGGGGCGCACCGCCGTGATCGTCGAACCGGGCAGCCACGTCGGCGGGCTCACCACCGGTGGGCTCGGCTACACCGACAGCGGCACCAGCGCCGCCATCGGTGGTCTCGCCGGGGAGTTCTACCGCCGGGTGTACGCCAGGTACCAGGGTGTCCCGGTCACCCCCGATTCGCCGATGCGGCTGGTCTTCGAGCCGCACGTGGCCGCCGGGGTCTTCGACGAGCTGCTCACCGAGCACGGGGTGCCGGTCTACCTGAACGCGCGGCTGACCACCGTGCAGCGCAGTGGGGACCGGATCACCGGCCTGGTCACCGACAACGGGCAGCTCTTCACCGGCCCGATGTTCGTCGACGCGACCTACGAGGGTGACCTGATGGCCGCCGCCGGGGTGGCGTACACGGTCGGGCGGGAGGCCAACACCGCGTACGGCGAGACGATCAACGGGGTGCAGCTGCGCGGGGCACACCAGTTCACCCTGCCGGTCGACCCGTACGTGGTGCCGGGCAGCCCGGCCAGCGGGCTGCTCCCCGGCATCTCCGCCGCCCCGGTCGCGGGCAACGGCACCGGTGACGACCGGATCCAGGCGTACAACTTCCGGATGTGCCTGACCCAGGCCGCCGGTCGGGTCCCGTTCCCGCAGCCGGCCGGCTACGACCCGGCCGACTACGAACTGCTGCTGCGGTACGTGCAGGCCGGGTATACCGGGCCGTTCTTCACCACGCAGAGCGTCGGTGGCGGGAAGACCGACTCGAACAACACCGGGGCGTTCTCCACCGACTTCATCGGCGTGAACTACGCCTACCCGACGGCGACCCGGGCGCAGCGGGACAGCATGGTCGCCGACCACCTGACGTACCAGCAGGGGCTGATGTGGTTCCTGGCCAACGACCCCCGGCTGCCGGCGTCGGTCCGGGCGGGGGTGGCCCGCTGGGGCCTGGCCGCCGACGAGTTCACCGCCACCGGCGGGTGGCCCCCGCAGCTCTACGTCCGCGAGGCCCGCCGGATGGTGTCGGCGTACGTGATGACCGAGCGGGACTGCCGGGGCAGCGTGCGGGCCGCCGACTCGGTCGGGTTGGCCAGCTACACCATGGACTCGCACAACTGCCAGCGGGTGGTGGTCGACGGGTTGGTGAAGAACGAGGGCGACGTGCAGGTCGGGGTGCCCGGCCCGTACCCGATCAGCTACCGGTCGATCGTGCCGACCACCGGGCAGTGCGCCAACCTCCTCGTCCCGGTCTGCCTGTCGGCCAGCCACATCGCCTACGGCTCGATCCGGATGGAACCGGTCTTCATGATCCTCGCCCAGTCCGCGGCGACGGCGGCGCTGCTGGCGGTGGATGCCGGGGCGCCGGTGCAGCAGGTCGACGTCGCCGCCCTCCAGGCCCGGTTGCGCCGGGACGGGCAGATCCTGAGCTGGCCGCCCACCGCCGACGGCGAGATCGTGGTGGACAACCGGGCAGCCGGGGTCACCCGGGCCGGGGTCTGGGTGAGCAGCACCGCCATCGGCGGTTACTGGGGGTCGGACTACGAGCACGACGGCAACACCGGCAAGGGTGTCAACCGGCTGCGGTTCACCCCTGCCCTGCCGACGGCCGGGAGTTGGGCGGTCCAGTTGCGCTGGACGGCGGACCCGAACCGGGCCGGCAACGTCCCGGTCGACGTGGTGCACGGCGGTGGGGTGACCACCCGGGTGGTCGACCAGCGCGCGTCGGGCGGGCAGTGGGTGTCGCTGGGGACGTACCAGTTTCCGGCGGGGACGGCCGGCAGCGTGCTGATCCGCACCGAGGGCACCGACGGGTACGTCGTCGCCGACGCGGTCCGCTTCCTGCCGGCCTGACCCGTGCTCACTTCTCGAAGACGGCGAGGACGTTGAGCCCCGGCCCGGACTTCAGGGTGCCGACGATCCGCAGCCCGTGCTGGTTGCCACGGCGGATCATGGAGTACGCGTAGAGTACGTTTTCGCGGCACGCCGTCGAGCCGGAAGGAGGTCAGAACAATGTCCGATGTTCTGCGCCCCCTCCGCGTCCCGGCGTCCACGCGGATCTGACCGGGGCGTTCGCTTTCCGGAGGATTCCCCATGACCGACCTGGTCATCCGCCCGCTCGTCGCGGGCGAGGAAGATCTGTTCGAGTCCATGCCCGACCCGCTGCCCCAACTGCGCAAGGTCGGTTACGCCGACGGTGTCGCCGGGGGTGGCTACCGGCCCGAGCGCACCTGGATCGCCCTGCGGGGTGGCCGGGTGGTGGGCCGGGCCGCGTGGCTCCTGCCACCCGGAGCTGTCGGTGCGCCCTGGCTGGACCGCTTCGACCTGGCCGCCGGGCCGGAGGTGGGTGCGGCACTGCTGCGCGCGGCCCACGAGGCGCTCGGTGGTCCGCACCGGTACTACGCCGGCTTGCCGGCGCACTGGCGGCGTCGGCCGGAGGTGCTGGCCGTGGTCCGGGCACCGCTGGCGGCGGCCCGGCTCGCCGGGCTGGTCGAGCGGGGTGAGCGACTCCGGTGCTCGTGGGCGGGCACCCCACTGCCGGCGGCCTCGGGCCGTTACGCCTTTCGGCCGGCCACCGACAGCACGGAGATCGACTCCCTCGTCGGCCGGATCGCCGAGCCGGACGTGCTGACCGGCCGCGAGATCGCCCAGGCGGTGGCCGGGGTGGACCTGGCCAGGGATCCACGGGCCTGGCTGGCCGGCCCGGCCACGACCTGGCGGGTCGCCCTGGCCGCCGGGGAGCCGGTGGGGTTGGCCGGGGCGGCCGGGGATGCCTGTTTCCCGATGCTCGGCTACGTCGGCGTGCTCGACCCGTCGGCGCGCGGCGACCTGCTGGCCGACTCGGTCGCGGCGTTGGCGGCCGACGGCGCCCGGGAGGTGGTGGCCGACGTGGACGCCCACCGGGTGGCGGTGGTCGCCGAGCTGGAACGCACCGGTTTCCGGCAGTTGCGCTCCCGGTTGATCTTCGCGCCGGCCGACGGTGCGCTCTCGGCGTCGACCAGCGATCCGGGGCGGCCACGCTGACCACTGCGGCCGTGCTTGGTCGGCAGGGCGTCGACTGACCCTTGCGGTGTGCCCCCGGCAGGTTCGCCGGGGGCACACCGCGCGATCCGCCCCGAAGCGGGAGTCACGAACCACGCGACAGGTGAATTGAAGAATTGTGCAAGTGCTAAAGTCTTCACGTCGTCGAACGGGAAGAAGGTCGCCGGTGTCGGTGCCGCTGTACCAGGCCAAGGCGGAGCTGTTCCGCACCCTCGGTCACCCCGTACGCATCCGGGTGCTCGAACTCCTCCAGGACGGGCCGAAGCCGGTCCGCGACCTGCTCGCCGTCATCGAGGTCGAGCCGTCCAACCTGTCCCAGCAGCTCGCCGTGCTGCGCCGGGCCGGCATGGTCACCTCCTACCGGGACGGCCCGCTGGTCATGTACTCGCTGAGCACCCCCGACGTGGCCGACCTGCTGGCCGCCGGCCGACGCATCCTCGGCACCGTCCTCACCGACCGCGACGCCCTCCTCGACGAACTCCGCGCCGGCACCGCCGACCCGGTCGCCGGCAGCACCGCAGCCGTACCCGCCGCCGGACCGTCCGGTCCCGTCGTGGCCGGCGACGGGCCCCGTACCCCCGTCACGAACGGCCCACCGACCCGGCCCGGCCGGTGAGCGTCGCCGCCGTCGCCGACCGGGTCCTCGGCCTGCTGCCCGACCGCGCCGACTGGCAGGCGGTACGCCGGGCACCCCGCCGGGACCTGGTCGCCGGGCTGACCGTGGCCGTGGTGGCCCTGCCGCTCGCCCTCGCCTTCGGCGTCACCTCCGGGCTGGGGGCGCAGGCCGGGTTGGTCACCGCCGTCGTCGCCGGGGCGGTGGCGGCCGTGTTCGGCGGCTCCCACCTCCAGGTCTCCGGCCCCACCGGGGCGATGACCGTGGTGCTGGTGCCGGTGGTGCAGCAGTTCGGCCCGACCGGGGTGCTGATGGTCGGCGCACTGGCCGGGCTGCTGCTGATCGCCCTCGCCCTGGCCCGCCTCGGGCGGTACGTCCGCTACCTGCCTACCCCCGTCATCGAGGGCTTCACCGCCGGCATCGCCGTGGTCATCGCCCTGCAACAACTCCCCGCCGCGCTCGGGGTGACCGACGCGCACGGCGACCGGGTCTGGGCCGTCGCCGCCGACGCGGTCGCCCGGTTCGTCGTGCACCCCCGGCCGGTGGCGTTGGCCGTCGCGCTCGGGGTGGCGGCGCTGATGCTGCTCGGCGCACGCTTCCGGCCCGGCGTACCCTTCTCGCTGCTCGGGGTGGCCGCCGCCACGGTGTTCGCCGAGACCGCCCCGGTCGAGCTGGTCCGGATCGGTGCGCTGCCGCAGGGGTTGCCCACGCCGTCGCTGGGCTTCCTCGACCCCGGCGCGGTCGGCGTGCTGCTGCCGTCGGCGCTGGCGGTGGCCGCGCTCGCCGCGCTGGAGAGCCTGCTGTCGGCCACCGTCGCCGACGGGATGACCGTCGGGCAACGGCACGACCCGGACCGGGAACTGTTCGGTCAGGGCCTGGCCAACCTCGCCTCGCCGCTGTTCGGCGGCATCCCGGCCACCGCCGCGATCGCCCGCACGGCGGTCAACGTCCGCGCCGGGGCGTCGTCGAAACTGGCCGCGCTCACCCACGCGGTGGCGCTCGCCGCGATCGTCCTCGCCGCCGCCCCGCTGGTCGGCCGGATTCCGCTCGCCGCGCTGGCCGGGGTGCTGCTCGCCACCACGGTACGCATGGTCGAGGCCGGGTCGCTGTGGGCGTTGGCCCGCGCCACCCGGGGCGACGCCCTGGTGCTGGTGCTCACCTTCGTCGTCACGGTCGCCTGGGACCTGGTCACCGCCGTCGCCGTCGGGGTGGCCGTGGCGGTGGTGATCGCGCTGCGCGCGGTGGCCCGCAGCGCCCGGCTGGAACAGGTCCCGCTCGACCGGGGGGAGCACAGCGCCGAGGAGCACGCCCTGCTGGCCGAGCACATCGTGGCCTACCGGCTGGACGGGCCGCTGTTCTTCGCCGCCGCGCACACCTTCCTGCTGGAGCTGTCCGAGGTCGCCGACGTCCGGGTGGTCATCCTGCGGATGTCGCGGGTGTCGGCGCTGGACGCCACCGGCGCGCACGTGCTCGGCGACGCCGTCCGGCGACTGCGGGGCCGGGGGATCACTGTGCTGCTCTCCGGCATCACCCCCGACCACGACCAGGTGTTGGCGACCCTCGGGGTGGCCGACGAGCTGCGCCGCGACGGGCTGGTCTTCGCCGACACCCCGGCGGCCATCGCCCACGCCCGGGACCTGCTGCGGGGCACCGTCACCACCTGACGGTGGTCGGCCGGCTCACGCGGCGGTGGGCGACCACCGTCACCCACCGCCGCCCGGTGGGCGGCGCGCACCTCGCCGCCCCCTCGGCGCCCCGGCCGGCCCGCAGCCTCCCCGGTCAGGCCGGAGCCGTAGCGGTCAGGCGCAGAGCGGCGTGCTGGTGTACGTGGTGCCGTTGTAGACGACCTCGCCGACCGCGCAGATCGTCGAGTTCTGGCCGTCAAGCTGGTCGCCGTAGTACTGGGCACCGGTGCCGCCGTACCACGGCGTCGACTTGCGCGGGCTGTCCCGGTAGGCGGTGACCTGGACCCGGTTCGGGGTCACCCGGTTACTGATCTTGCCCCAGTTGGTGCCGCAGGTGGCGCTGTACCGCAGCTCCACCACGGCCAGCGTGGTCGCGCCCTTCATGATGTACGCCGGCTGGCTGGTCGCGTTGCGGGCGTCGGCCGAGCACTGGGTGTTGATCGGGTCGGTGCCGTCGCAGCCGGTGGTGGGGCAGCCGGCGCTCGCCGGGCTCGCCACGAGCAGGCTCGCGGCGACCAGGGCGCTGGCGGCCAGGGTGGCCAACGTCCGGTGGACAGCCCTCGACGTTCGGGGTGCGGTGGTCATCGTTCCTCCGATGTGGATGGTCGACTTTCGGACCGGGTTGGGTCGACTCCCATCTCTACCTTCCGTCGACAGTCGTCTCTACGCTGTGTGGCGTTGGACAATCAATAGCCGGCGCTGGTCAATCAACCCGAGGAGTCACGGTGGCCCGGACGGAGCGCCCGCTCGATCCCGACGCCGACCCGGTGCAGGCGTTCGCCGCCGAGCTGCGCAGCCTGCGCGACCGGGCCGGCCGGCCGACGTACCAGGCGATGGCCCGCCGGGCCCACCGGTCGTCCAGCTCGCTGTCCGAGGCGGCCGGCGGCCGGAAGCTACCCACCCTGGACACCACCCTGGCGTACGTCCGGGCGCTCGGCGGCGACGAGACGGCCTGGGCCCGGCGCTGGCACCGGGTCGCCGCGAGCACCCCCGATCCGGCGGCCGACGACCGCGCACCCGGCACCGCCGAGTCCCCGCCCGCTGCCGATTCCCTGCCCGCCGTCGAGCCCTCGCCCGTCGCTGGTTCCCCGCCTACCGTCGAGCCTCGGCCCGCCGTCGGGTCCTCGCCTGCTACTGAGCCCCCGCCTGCTGCCGAGTCCTCGCCCGGCGGCCGACCGGCGCTTGCGGCGCCGGCCGGTCGGTCCGATCGTCGGCTGCTGCTCCCCGCTGCCGGGGCGGGCCTGCTCATGGTGCTCGCCGTCGGCCTGGCCTCGATCGGCTGGCGCTCCGTCGACCAACCGCCGGTCACCTCGGCCACGTCCGGCCCACCCGCCGGGGTGCCCGACCCGACACCCACCGGGTCCGCTTCCGCCCTGCGGGTGCACGACGGGGCGGACCCCAAGGACGCCGGGTGTGCCGCCGACCCCGCCGTCACCACCGTCGACAGCGCTGCGGTGCTGATCGACGAGCGGGTGATCGGCCTGGTGGAGCTGAGATACTCACCGGTCTGCGGGGCGAGCTGGCCCCGGTTCATGCCGGCCCCGGCGGGCACCCCGACCGTGCCCCGGCCGGCCCGGGTGGTGCTCGCCGTCACCGACGGGGACACCCCGGCCCGCAGCCACGACTTCACCATCGACTACGCCGGCATCTCCGCCTACGGCAACCTGCTCACCAGCACCCGGACCTGCGTCTGGGCCGAAGTGCGGATCACCGGCGCGGGCTGGACGTCACCGCCGGCCCGGACCGGCTGCTACCGGGGCGCCACCCAGGTCCGCCCGATCCCCTGAACCCGCCCCGGCAGCCGTCCCGGTCATTCCCCCGGCTGGCCGATGATGGGAACGCGGGAGCCGCCTGACAGAACGCAGAACTCGCTCGGGCGGGAACTCTCGCTGTGCATAGTTGCGACTACGGTGGGACCGGCGCGAGCGCCAGCACGCGGCCCGTGAGGAGACACCACCGAGTATGACCGTGAACGGGTACCTGTCATGATCGACCGATTCGCGCGACCCCCCGCGTCCGCCCGGGACACACTGGCCGTCCCGTTGAGCCTGTCTGAGCTGGAGCAATATCTGGCCAGGGCTGCTGATCTGCTGCGCGGCAGCATCGACCAGGCGGACTTCAAGGCGTACATCTTCCCGCTGGTGTTCTTCAAGCGGATCAGCGACGCCTACACCGAGGAGTATGAGCGGGCGCTCGCGGAGTCGGACGGTGACCACGAGTACGCGTCGTTCGCCGAGAACCACCGTTTCGGCATTCCGGAGGGCAGCCTGTGGGAGGACGTGCGTGCCCGCACCCAGAATGTGGGGCAGGCCCTGGTGACCGCCTTCCGGGCGATCGAGAAGGCCAACCCGGACGTGCTGTACGGCATCTTCGGCAGCGCTGCCTGGACGAACAAGGACAAGCTGCCCGACGCCAAGCTGCGTGACCTCATCGAGCACTTCTCGACCAGGACGTTGAGCAATGCGGTCGTCGCACCGGATGTGTTCGGGCAGGCGTACGAATATCTCATCAAGCGGTTCGCGGACCAGTCCAACAAGAAGGCCGGTGAGTACTACACCCCGCGCCCGGTGGTGAAGCTGCTCGTCGACATCCTGGATCCGCAGGAGGGTGAGACGGTCTACGACCCGGCGTGCGGCACGGGCGGCATGCTCATCGAGGTCATCGAGCACGTGAAGCGCCAGGGCGGTCGGCCGCAGACCCTCTGGGGCAGGCTGTTCGGCCAGGAGAAGGTGCTCGCCACCTCCGGCCTCGCCAAGATGAACCTGCTCCTGCACGGCGTCGAGGACTTCAAGATCGCCCAGGAGGACACCCTCCGGTCGCCGGCCTTCTACGACGGCTCGCGCCTCGCCCAGTTCGACTGTGTCATCGCCAACCCGCCGTTCTCCCTCAAGAACTGGGGCGACGTGGCCTGGGGCACCGACCCGTGGGGCCGCAACCGCCTGGGGGGAGTACCGCCCAAGGGTTATGCCGACTGGGCCTGGGTCCAGCACATGATCGACTCGGCATCGCCCGGGACCGGTCGGGTCGCCGTCGTGCTGCCGCAGGGCGCGTTGTTCCGCCAGGGTGCCGAGGGGCGCATCCGTGAGTTCGTCTTGAAGGCGGACCTGGTCGAGGCCGTGATCGGTCTCGCACCGAATCTCTTCTATGGCACCGGCCTCGCCGCCTGCGTGCTCATCCTGCGCCGCCGCAAGGCCGACGAGCGCAAAGGCAGGGTGCTGTTCGTCAACGGCGAGACGCTGTTCAAGCGCGGCCGTAACCAGAACACCCTCGAACCCGAGCACGCCGACGCCCTGCTGCGCGCCTGCCGGGAGTTCGCCGAGGCGCCCGGCCTGGCGGCGGTCGCCACGCTCGACGACATCCGGGGGCACGGCTTCAACCTCAACATCCCGCTGTACGTCGCCCCGGCCGACGGGGGCGACCAGCCGACCCTGGAGCAGGCCCTGACCGACCTCGAAGCGGCCCACGCCGCTGCCCGGGAGACCCGCGCCGCGTTGGAAGCCGAACTCGCCCGGTGGGGCCTCGCCCCGGCGGAGGTGACGGCGTGAACGCCCGCATCACCCAGCGCGAACTGGAGTCGTACCTGTGGGGCGCAGCCGTCGTGCTGCGCGGCCTCATCGATGCCGGCGACTACAAGCAGTACATCTTCCCGCTGGTCTTCCTCAAGCGGCTCTCCGACGTCTACGACGAGGAGCATGCAGCCGCGCTGAAGGTCTACGGTGACGACGAGTTGGCCGACCTGCCGGAGAACCACCGTTTCGCCATCCCCGACGGTGCCCACTGGCAGGACGTCCGCAAGGTCGCGAGCGACGTGGGCACGGCGATCCTCACCGCCATGCGGGCGATCGAGTCGGCCAACCCGGACACCCTGGCCGGTGTCTTCGGCGACGGCGACTGGGGCAACAAGAATCTGCTCCCCGACGCGACCATCAAGCAGCTCGTCGAGCACTTCTCCACCAAGACGCTCACGGTGGCCAACCTGCCCGAGGACGAACTCGGTCAGGGGTACGAGTACCTCATCAAGAAGTTCGCCGACGACTCCGGCCACACCGCGCAGGAGTTCTACACCAACCGCACCCTCGTCCACCTGATGACGATGATGCTCAGGCCCGAGCCGGGGGAGTCGGTCTACGACCCGACCTGCGGCACCGGTGGCATGCTCATCTCCACCGCCGCCGAGCTGCGCCGCCAGGGCAAGGAGTGGCGCAACCTGCGCCTGTACGGGCAGGAACTCAACTACGGCACGTCGGCCATCGCCCGGATGAACCTGTTCCTGCACGGCATCGCCGACGGCCACGTCGCGCACGGCGACACGCTCACCAGGCCCGCCTTCCTCGATCGCGGCGGTCAACTGAGAACCTTCGACGTGGTGCTGGCCAACCCCCCGTACTCCATCAAGGCGTGGAACCGCACCGCGTTCACCAACGACCCGTACGGCCGAAACATGTGGGGCGTTCCGCCGCAGGGCCGCGCCGACTATGCCTTCTTCCAGCACATCGCCGCCAGCCTCGACCAGAGGACCGGCCGCGCCGCGATCCTCTTCCCGCACGGCGTGCTGTTCCGCCGGGAAGAGGCGGCTCTGCGCGAGAAGTTGGTGCGCTCCGACCTGCTGGAAGCCGTCATCGGACTCGGAGCCGGGCTGTTCTACAACTCGCCCATGGAGGCCGTGGTGGTCACGCTGCGCGCCAGTAAGTCCGCCGAGCAACGCGGCAAAGTTCTCTTCATCAACGCGGTCAACGAGGTCGCCCGCGAACGGGCGCAGTCGTTTCTGCGCGTGCAGCATCAGGATAGAATCCTTGCCGCATACGAGGCATTCGTTGGCGACGGAGGCTTTGCGGCTGTCGCGAGTCTCGACCAGATTGCCGACAAGCAGTACAGTCTGGCGATCCCGCTCTACGTTGTTCCCAACGCTACGGCTCATGAGGACGGGCGGACGAGCGTCACTGAGGGAATGACCGTATGGCGAGCCGCTGCCACGGAGGCCGATGTCGCGCTTGACGGCGTACTCGCACTGCTGCGACAGGAGGTAGCCCCGTGACCCTCAACCTCGACAGGAGCAGCTGGAAGCGTGTGGCCTTCGGTGACGTGGTCAGGAACCTGAACGTCACTGTGCGAGACGCCGAAGCTGCTGGGATCGACCGCGTGATTGCCATGGAGCACCTCGACCCCGGTGAGTTGAGGATCAGCCGTTGGGGCACTGTCGAGGACGGCAGCACCTTCACCCGTCGTGTCCGGCCCGGGCAGACCCTGTTCGGCAAGCGCCGTGCCTACCAGCGTAAAGCTGCCTTTGCCGAGTTCGACGCCATCACCTCTGGGGATATTCTCGTCTTTGAGGCGGACGATACCCAGCTCCTGCCCGAACTTCTGCCCTTTCTTGTGCAGAGTGAAGGATTCTATGATCATGCCCTGGGTACGTCGGCCGGCTCGCTGTCGCCGCGCACGAACTGGCGGGACCTGGCCAACTACGAGTTCGAGTTGCCTTCGGTTGACGAGCAGCAGCGCCTTGTGAGGCTTCTCTGGGCCGTTGAACGCCATCTTGGCGCCGTTCGACAGGTCCGGGGGGTCCTCAAGGAGGCATATCTACAGGCGCGTATGGCATTGCTGACTGTTGGGCCGAATGGACCGTGGCGTACGGCTGCCGTTCCCCTCGACGCTGCTGATTTTTGGACTCGGAACGTGCCGAAGGGTTGGACGGCGGCAACGGTCAGCGACGTGAGTACCGTCCGATCCGGTGCTACTCCTAGTCGCTCACAGCAGGCCAGATATTTTGACGGCGGAACTATACCGTGGGTGAAGACCCTCGACCTGAACGAGTCGGTAATATTGGTTACCGACGAGCGGATCACTGATTCGGCGGTGTCGGAAACGTCTGCCATGGTCCTGCCGGAGGGTACCGTTCTCGTTGCAATGTACGGCGGATTCGGTCAGATCGGGCGCACTGCTCGACTGGGTGTCGACGCGGCTACCAATCAGGCAGTGAGCGCCTTGCTTGATCTGCGGAAGGAGGTGCTTCCTCAGTTCATGCACGAGGTCCTCAAGGCTGGCAGATCCAAGTGGCGAAAAGTTGCAGCCAGCTCTCGAAAGGACCCAAATATTACTAAACGGGATGTCGAGAGGTTTGATTTTCCCCTCCCTTCGGTCGGCGAGCAGAAGCAGATACTAGATTTGCTGGCGCTGATTCAGGGAGCAATTCATAAAATCGAAAAAAATAGCGCTTCTCTGACGGTCTTCCGTAGGGCGCTTCTCGCTGACATCTTCCGAGGTGGGCGGTGACGTTCACCGAGGCAAACGCGGTCCGGGACTTTGTGCGGGATCTTGTCGCGTCTACCGACACTCAGTTCGTGGCCGGCAGGGAGTTGCCGCGTCGAGCGGACGAGGTGTTGCTGGAGGGGCCGGTCACGGAGGCGCTGCGGCGGTTGAACCCGGCGATCGAGGCCGACCCCCGACGGGCGGACGAGGTCATCCATCACCTGCGGGCGATCATCCTGGCTGCCCGGCGTACGCCGAATCCGGTGGTGGCGAACGAGGAGTTCGCCGCGTGGCTGACCGGGCAGAAGTCGATGCCGTTCGGCCCGGCCGGGGAGCATGTCACGGTCCGGCTCGTCGACTTCGACAACCCGGAGCCGAGCGCCAACCAGTGGATGATCTCCACGGAGGTGACGTACAAGGTCGGGCGGGTGGAGCGCCGTTTCGACCTGGTGCTGTGGTGCAACGGCTTCCCGTTGGTCGTGGGTGAGGCGAAGTCCCCGGTCCGGCCGGCGTACACGTGGATCGACGCGGCGGCGCAGATCAACGAGGACTACGAGGTCAACGTCCCAGCCTTCTTCGTGCCGAACGTGTTCAACTTCGCCACCGAGGGCAAGGGCTTCCGCTACGGCTCGGTCGGCATGACGGTCGACCTGTGGGGCCCGTGGCGCGAGGAGACCGCCGATGACGCCCCGACGCCGAGCGGCCTGGCGGCGGTGCGCGCGGCCGTCGCGGGCGTGCTGTCACCAGCGGCGGTGCTGGACTTCCTGCGCTTCTTCACGGTCTTTGCCACGGACAAGAAGCATCGCAAGATCAAGATCATTGCCCGCTTCCAGCAGTTCCAGGCGACGAACCTCATCGTGGCGCGGGTGCTGACCGGCGAGATCAAGCAGGGCCTGATCTGGCACTTCCAGGGTTCGGGCAAGTCGCTGCTCATGGTGTTCACCGCGCAGAAGCTGCGTGCCACGGCCGGGCTGACGAACCCCACGGTGATCATCGTGGTCGACCGGATCGACCTGGACACCCAGATCACCGGCACGTTCAACGCCTCGGACGTGCCGAACCTGGTCTCCACCGACAGTCGCCGTGAGCTGCAAGCCCTCCTCGGTACGGGCGCGCGCAAGGTCATCATCACCACGGTGCACAAGTTCGGCGAGGCACCCGGGGTGCTGGACGACCGCGACAACATCATCGTCATGGTCGACGAGGCCCACCGTTCCCAGGAGGGCGACTATGGCCGCAAGATGCGCGAGGCCCTGCCGAACGCGTTCCTGTTCGGTCTGACCGGCACTCCCATCAACAGGCGCGACCGCAACACTTTCATGTGGTTTGGGTCCACTTTGGACGACGGTGGCTACCTGTCGCGGTACTCGTTCCAGGATTCGATCCGGGACGGGGCGACGCTGCCGCTGCACTTCGAGCCGCGCCTGTCGGAGATCCACCTCGACGCGGCGGCGATCGACGCCGCGTTCGCCGAGCTGGCCGAGCAGCATGGGCTGACCGAGGCCGACAAGAGCACGCTGTCACGGCGGGCCGCCTCGTTGGAGTCGCTGATCAAGGCCGACGGGCGGGTTCGCCGGATTGCCGCCGACATCGCCGGGCACTTCCGGGCGAAGGTCGAGCCGCAGGGCTTCAAGGCTCAGGTGGTGGTCTACGACAAGCCGACCTGCGTCGCCTACAAGGCGGAACTCGACAAGCTCCTCGGCCCCGACGCCTGCACCGTCGTCATGAGCCACAGCGCGCGGGACCCGAAGGGATGGAAGGAATACACCCCCGACCGGGTCGAGTTGGAGCGGATCACCGCCCGGTTCAACGACCCGGCCGACCCGCTGAAGATCAGCATCGTGACTGCCAAGCTGCTCACCGGGTTCGACGCGCCGATCCTCTACGCGCAGTACGTCGACAAGCCGCTCAAGGAGCACAACCTGCTCCAGGCGATCACCCGCACCAACCGGGTCTACCCGCCGGCCAAGACACACGGTCTGATCGTCGACTACCTGGGCATCTTCGACGACGTCGCCAAGGCGTTCGCCTTCGACGAGAAGAGCGTCCAGCAGGTCATCAGCAACATCGACGTGCTGCGCGGTCAGCTCGGCCCGGCCATCCAGGCCGCGCTGGCCTTCTTTCCCGGCGTCGACCGGACCGTGGGCGGCTACGAGGGGCTCATCGCCGCGCAGACCGCGATCAGCGGCGACGCGGCCCGCGACGCCTTCGGCCAGGCATTCAGCGTCGTCGCCCAACTCTGGGAGACCCTCAGCCCCGACCCGGTCCTCTCGACCCACCAGGCCGACTACCGGTGGCTCACCGACGTCTACGAGTCGGTGCGGCCGGCGGACGTCGCCGGCCGGCTGGTATGGCACACCCTCGGCGCGAAAACCCTGGAACTCATCAACGCGCACGTCACCGTGGAGGTGCCCCGCACCGACCTCGACACGATCGTCCTGGACGCCCAGGTGATCGAGGACCTGATGTCGGGCCGGCCAACGGACGTCGACCCCATCGAGGTCGAAAAGTGGATTACCGCCCGCATCGCCAGGCACCTGGGTAATCCTGTCTTCATCGAACTCGGCAAGCGGCTCACGGCACTGCGGGAGAAGTACGCGCACTCCCAGCAGGCCAGCCTGGAGTTTCTCAAGGAGCTGTTCCTCCTGGCCAAGGACACCGTGGCCGCAGAGAAGGAAGCCGCCGAGGTCCCCCGCGAGGAGCAGGGCAAGGCGGCCCTGACGGAGCTGTTCCAGTCCCTCAGGGGCAACGGAACCCCGATCATCGCCGAACGGATCGTCGCCGAGGTCGACGAGGTCGTGCGGGCGGTGCGCTTCACGGGCTGGCAGGACACCCGCGACGGCGACCGCCTGGTCCAGCAGGCCCTCCGCAAGACGCTCTACATCAAATTCAAGATCCGTGACCCCGACGTGTACGAGCGGGCCCTCGGCTACATCCGCGAGTACTACTGACGGCGGCCTGCCGGGTGCGGCGGCTCCGGTGCCCGCCGCACCCGGCAGGCCGTCAACGGGTGCGCCCGACCCGGCCGGTGAAGGTGGCCCAGGCGGCCGGGGTGAAGGTGAGGGCAGGGCCGGTCGGGTCCTTGCTGTCCCGCACGGCGACGATGCCGGGCAAATTGTCGGCGACCTCGACGCACTCGCCGCCGTTGCCGCCGCTGCGGGTGCTCTTGCGCCAGCGCGCACCGCTCAGATCAGCCATGATGGACCTCCCCAAGAACCTTGTTGATCTGTTGCCTCGATTGTTCCTCGTCGAGGGCATGTGTGAGCAGGCTCGACCAGACCTTCTCGTAGGCGGCGAACTCGCCCGGCCGGTCGAGGTATAGCGCCCCGGTCCACGACTCGCTGTAGACCACCGATGGATCTGGGGTGCTCCGGTTACCGAGCGGAAAGTCGAGCAGGACGAACTCGCCACCGACCGCGCCCCGGTGGGGGCCGGCGATCAGGGGCATGACGCGGATCGAGACGTTGGGTTGCTCGCTGAGCTGAAGCAGCCGCCGGAGTTGGTCCGCCATCGTGGCCGAGCTGTCGACCGGGCGGAGCAGGACCGACTCGCAGAGCACGACCTCGACCTGCGGGGCCTTCGGCAGACGGCGGGTGAGCAGCGATTGCCGCTGCGACCGCAGCTCGACCGCCAGCTCCCGATCTTCCTGGCTCATCTCCGGCTGGTCGATCCGATAGATGCCCAGCGCATAGTCCCGGCTTTGCAGAATGCCCGGCACGAGACTGTTCTTGTAGAAGCGTAGCCTCGACGCGGCGGATTCGAGGCCGACGTACAGCTCGAACCAGTCGGGAATGGCGTCGCCGTACGCGTGCCACCAGCCTTTCGCCCTCGTCTCGCCGGCCAGTGCGATCAGCGCCCGGGTCAGCTCGTTCTTCGCCCGGTACAGCTCGCACATGGCCCGGACGTCGACGCTGCGTGCCGAGCCGAGCCCGCTCTCGATGCGCCACACCTTCTGCCGGCTGCACTCCAGCGCCTCGGCGGCGGCGTCCAGCGTGATCCCGGCCTCGGTGCGCAGGTCACGCAGGGCCCTGCCGAGTCGGCGACGGGGCACCGTCGATCCCATGTCCTCGGCCATCCGGCCTCCTTGTCCGTTGCATTTTGCAACATCCCGACGCTCCATACTGAAACACCGAATGTTGCCGGAGATTAGCGGAACAGTGCGCGGGGGCATTCATTGAGATAGCGCTTCCGACCCTACAAGATGACGATGTCAAAGGCGATGGTCGTGGAATTTCCACGGTTTGCTAATTGCCGTATCGAATGGTCGTCGAGGAGGTGCGCCGTGTGCGCGATTCCCCATCAGGTCCGCCCCGCCGGCACCCACCCGGCGACCCGCCGGTGAGCGGGCGCTGGGTGGCGCACCTGCCGTTCACCGCCGCAGACCTGCCCGCCGCCCACCGGTTCGCGGCAGCGCTGGCCCGTTCGGTGACGTTCCTGTCCCAGGTGGACGCCGGTGAGGCGACCGTCTCCGCCGAGGACGAGCAGTGCGTACGCCATCGGGTCTTCTGTGACCTGCCGCTGCCCGGCGGGCCACGCTGCGTGCGCCGCGTCGACCACGACGGGCCCTGCACGGCCCGGCCGCCCCGGTGACCGGCGCACCCACCGTCGCCTGCCCGGACTGCGACGGCACCATCCCGGCCGGCTGCCACCGGTGCGCGCGGCGGGGCCTACGGCGGGCCCAACTCGTGCTGACCGTGGCCAACCTCGACACCGGCGCGGTCGCATCCCGCGAGGTGCTGCCGGGCACCCTCGAACCCCGTCCGCAGCCGGCGGGTGGCTGGGTGGTCGACCTGACTCCCCGGGTACGCGAACTGGCCGCCGAAGCCGGCGTCGCCGTCACCGTGGACCCGGTGGTCGTACCGGTGCCGACGGGCTGGCGGCCCGACCTGCCGGCGGCCGAGCGGCAGGAGTGGGCGGCGCGGGCCCTCGCCGGGGCGGCCCGGCCGGCGTGGCGGGTGTGGGTGGGCCGGTCGACCGCCCCGCCCCCGGTCGACCCGGCACAGCGGCTGGTCCGGCTCTGCGCGCTGGCCGACCTGCTCCTGCTCGACCTGGTCGTGGAGGCCCGCCGGCACGGCGACACCCTGCGCTGGGCCGTCCGCTACGAGATGCCCGGCTCCCCGGTGCGCGGCCTGCCGTCGGAGCCGGGCTACGCCGACCTGGCGGCAGCCCTGGTCGGCACCGACGTGGCCGACGCGCTGACCGGGCTCGGCGAGCGCGGCCGGCACGCCCCCGCGCGGCTGCTCCGCCCCGACCCGCTGCGGGCGTCGGCCCCGGCGGCGACCATCAGCGTGGCGCGGGTCGCCCGACGGGTGCGCGCCGACTGCGCCGGCCGGGTGGGCGGCGGCCGGCCGCCCGGCGCGCAGGCCGTGTGGCGGGACGGCCGCTGGTGGCACACCGCCCTGCGCCCCGACGCCCCGGCGCACGACGACCCGGTCGGCAGGCCCACCGGCCTGCGCCGCGACCGGCCGCAGCAGCCCGACGGCCCGGGCCGTGGCACGACGCCCCGGCCCGACGGCGTGAGCAGCGACCGGCCGCGTCGGCCCGACGGCGCGCACCGTGGTGGGACGCCGCTGCACCGGGCCGCCGAACCACCGGACCCGCCGTGGCTCGGCGAGCCGGTGCCGTCGCGGCCCTGCCCGACCTGCCGCCCCGCCCGCCGCCCGGTGGCATCGGTGCTGCCCTGCGCCACCTGCGCCGGCACCGGCCGGGTGCACCGGGCCGCCCTGATCACCCTGACCGACCTACGGTGCCGGGTGGTCCACCTCGCGTGGCGGGCCGGCACACCGGAACCCGTGTCGACGGCCAGCGTGAGACCGGGCGGCCGGTCGGTGGTCCGGCTCCCCGACCGCTACCGGCTGGGTGCCTGGGCGACCGTGTTCGGCGTACGCCCGGAGGATCTCGCCGAGGCCGACGGAGGCCACGCCCTCCCGCCGGACGTGCGCGACGGCTACGTCGCCCTGCCCTGGGCCGGCGCGGACCCGGTGGGGGAGCAGGTGGCCGCCGTCGGCCCGGCGCTGCCCGCCGCGCGACTGCTGGTCACCGCCGTACGCCCCGAAGCGCCGCCGCTGGCCGAACTGCTCCGGCTCGCCTACGGTCTGGACCTGGCCCTGCTCGTGAACGTGCTGGACCTGCGACGGCACCCGGTCGCGCCGCTGCGGACGCACGGGGTGCTCTGGTCGGTCGACCTGCGCCCACCGGCCACCCCGGTACGCCCCGACGACCTGCCCGACCGCCCCAGCCTCGCGGCGGCCGTGGCGCACTGTGTGGAGTGTCTCGACGTCACCCTCCCGCAGACCGTGCCGGCCGACCCCCGGACGCCGGTCCCGGTGCCCCGGTCAACGTCCCGCCCACTGCCGCCCGACCCGGTGCCGGGGCTGCGGCGGCTGGCCGCCCGGCATCACGGCCGCCCGCTCAGCGTCCGCTTCACCCGGGCCGGCCGCACCGTCCATGGTCATGACGACGACGGCCCCTGCCTGATCGCCGAGGACGACGACCTGCGCGTTCCCCGATTGACGTGACCTGCCGGGGAACATATGTTCGACGCGTGCCGGAGGGAGTCGGAGCCGACCGGGCCGCCGCCGCGCCGCTGCCTGCCCAGCAGGCCGCCGGCCCGGTGAAGGCCCCTAGGATCAGGCCCATGGACCGGGCGACGGTGGAGCGGGCGGCGCTGGTCGCGCTGCTGCGTCAGCCCGACCTGAGCTGGGCGGACGCCGCCCACGAGGTCCAGGAAACCGGAACCGCGCTCGGCGTGCTCGCGCGGGTGGTGGGCAGGGCGGACACGCTGTTTCCCGACACCCGCACGGTCGACTCGCTCATCGAGTCGGCGGCGGGAGACCTGATGTCCTGGCAGGCTGAGGGCAGCACCGTCCGCGCCTTCTTCGACGAGGACTACCCCGCTCAGCTCCGCGACATCCGGGAGATGCCGCCGCTGTTGTTCGCCCGGGGAGCACTGCGGCCCGACCCACGTGCGATCGCGGTGGTCGGCAGCCGGGAAGCCAGTCGCCGGGGCCTGGAGGTCGCCGAATCGGTGGCCACCTCGCTGGCCCGGCGGGGCGTCACCGTGGTCAGCGGCCTGGCGAAGGGGATCGACACGGCGGCGCACGAGGCGGCGCTCGCAGCGGGCGGGCGCACGGTCGCGGTCATCGGCACCGGCATCCGCCGCCACTATCCCGCCGCGAACCGGTCGCTCCAGGAGCACATCGCCGAGGTGGGCCTGGTGATCAGCCAGTTCTGGCCAGACGCCGCCCCGACGAGGCAGAGCTTCCCGATGCGCAACGCCGTGATGAGCGGCTACGCCGCCGCGACCGTCGTTGTCGAGGCGGGCGAGCACAGCGGAGCCCGCATCCAGGCGCGGCTGGCTCTCCAGCACGGCCGTCCGGTGGTGCTCACCGGTCAGGTGCTGCGACACGACTGGGCGCGCTCGTTCGCCGCCCGGCCCGGGGTCCACGTCGCACACGGCACGGTGGAGCTGATAGAGGCGGTGGACGCCATCCTCGACCGGGTGCCGACCGCCCCCGAGCTGGAGGGCTTTCCTGAGCTCGCCAGCCTCTGACCCCTGGGCCAGGATCCGGGGGTACGTCGAGACCCAGCGGAACTTTCTGCGCAACCCACTGGCCGCCGGGGAACTGATCTGCCCGACCTGCCGAGGGGTTCGCAGCGCCGGCTACGCGTACTGCTACCCATGCCAGGAGCAGCAGACGGAGTCCGGCGGGCTGCTCGCAGATGTGGTCGTGCCGATTTCGTACTCCCCGCGCAGCGGCCAACACCATCACCACCTACGGTCGTACAAGTCCACCCCGGCCTCCGCACAGGCCAGGTGGAACCTGCTGGCACTGCTGCTGCTGTTCCTGAGGGATCATCTCGACTGTGCGTCCGCCGGGATGGGCGGTGCGCCGACCCACGTCGTCGCCGTGCCCAGCACCCGGGGAAAGTCGGGTCCACACCCTCTTCAGCAGCTGGTCGGCGATCGGCTGGGACTGCCCTGGCTGGCCGCCGTGCCGAATCCCCGCTACGGCCCCGACGTCCGGCGGTTCCAGCGCGACTGGTTCACGGTCCGTCTTCCCCACCTCGTAGGTCCCGTTCGACCCCTGGTCCTCGACGACACCTGGACGACTGGTTCCCGGGCGCAGTCGCTCGCACATGCGCTGAAGATTGCCGGTGCCTCGTCGGTGGGTGTCGTGGTGCTCGGCCGGCACGTCAATCCCGAACACGCAGCGTCCCGGCCCCTGCTCAGGGCCATCGAGGAGCCGGTCTTCGACCTAACGGTGTGCGCGATCGGCGGTTGATCGACTCTTTGAGAGCGGTGTAGCGGTGTTCCCGGGTGGGGATACCGCTACACCGCCGACGTGCAGTCAATCAACTCAGCCCGACGATCATCCCGCCCGGCCGGTCACTCCGGGACGCGGCGGTACGCGCCGTCGCTGGCCGAGGTCGCCATCGAGGCGTACGCGCGCAGGGCGGCGGACACCGGGCGTTGCCGGTCGAGCGTGGTGTAGGGCCGGTCCCGCTTCTCCTGCGCCACCCGGCGGGCCTCCAGCACGTCGTCAGGCACGTTCAGCGCGATCGACCGGGCCGGGATGTCGATGACGATCTCGTCGCCGGGCTCGACAAGCGCGATCAGCCCACCGGAGGCCGCCTCGGGGGAGGCGTGCCCGATGGACAGCCCGGAGGTGCCGCCGGAGAACCGGCCGTCGGTGAGCAGCGCACACGACCGGCCCAGCCCGCGCCCCTTGAGGAACGAGGTGGGGTAGAGCATCTCCTGCATGCCGGGCCCGCCCTTGGGGCCCTCGTAGCGGATCACCACGACGTCCCCGGCGACGATCTCCTTGGCGAGGATCGCCGCGACCGCGTCGTCCTGCGACTCGTAGACCTTGGCCGGGCCCCGGAAGGTCAGGCACTCGTCGGGCACCCCGGCGGTCTTGACCACGCAGCCGTCGGGCGCGAGGTTGCCGTGCAGGATGGCCAGCCCACCGTCGGCGCTGTAGGCGTGCGCCCGGTCCCGCACGCACCCCTGCGCGGCGTCGGTGTCCAGGGTGGACCAGCGGTTGGTGGTGGAGAACGGCTCGACGGTGCGCACCCCGCCGGGCGCGGCGTGGAACAGCTCGACCGCCTCCGGGGTGGGGGAGCCGCTCCGGACGTCCCAGTCGGTGAGCCACTGGGCCAGCGAGGGGGAGTGCACGGCGTGCACGTCGCGGTGCAGCAGGCCGGCGCGGTCCAGCTCACCGAGGATGGCCGGGATGCCGCCCGCCCGGTGCACGTCCTCCATGTGGTAGTTCGGCGAGTTCGGGGCGACCTTGGCCAGGCAGGGCACCCGGCGGGAGACGGCGTCGATGTCGGCGACGGTGAAGTCGAGTTCGGCCTCACGGGCGGCGGCGAGCAGGTGCAGGATCGTGTTGGTCGATCCGCCCATCGCCACGTCGAGGGCGACCGCGTTGTCGAACGCCTTGCGGTTGGCGACGTTGCGGGGCAGCACGGAGGCGTCGTCGTGGTCGTACCACCGCTTGGCGATGTCGACGACGGTGCGGCCGGCCTCGACGAAGAGCGACCGGCGTGCGGCGTGGGTGGCCAGCGTCGAGCCGTTGCCGGGCAGGGCCAGGCCGATCGCCTCGGTGAGGCAGTTCATCGAGTTGGCGGTGAACATGCCGGAGCAGGAGCCGCAGGTCGGGCAGGCGGAGCGCTCGATCTCGCCGAGCTGGTCGTCGGTGACGGCCTCGTTGGAGGAGGCGATCATGGCGTCGATCAGGTCGATCTTGGAGTGCACCACGCCCTCGATCGCGACCGTCTTGCCGGCTTCCATCGGGCCGCCGGAGACGAAGACCGTCGGGATGTTGAGCCGCAGCGCGGCCAGCAGCATCCCCGGGGTGATCTTGTCGCAGTTGGAGATGCAGACCAGGGCGTCGGCGCAGTGCGCGTTGACCATGTATTCGACCGCGTCGGCGATCAGCTCCCGGCTGGGCAGCGAGTAGAGCATCCCGCCGTGGCCCATGGCGATGCCGTCGTCCACGGCGATGGTGTTGAACTCGCGCCCCACCCCGCCGGCCTCGGCCACCGCGTCCGCGACCAGGCCACCCATGTCCTTGAGGTGTACGTGGCCGGGGACGAACTGGGTGAAACTGTTCGCGATGGCGACGATCGGCTTACCGAAGTCGTCGTCGGTCATCCCGGTGGCCCGCCAGAGGGCCCGGGCGCCGGCCATCGTCCGACCGTGGGTGGAGGTCCTCGACCGCAGCTCAGGCATGGGTACCAGTCTTGCACCGTCCGGCGGGCGGCAACCACCGCGCGCGCCGTGTCCCAACAGTTGCACACCCGGTACCCCGTGGCCGACGCCGATCCGGCACAGTTGTGGTCGTGCGTTTACCCCCGGGCATGGTCGCCGTGGCGGTGTTGAGTGGCCTGCTGGCCGCCGCCGCCACCGCACTGCTGGCCGATTCGGCCCGGCGTCGCGGCGGGCCGCACCGCCAGGCCCACCTGCTGTTCGCCCTGGCCGCCGCCGTCGCCCTGGCCACCCTGGTCGCCGGCGGCGTCGCGCTGCTCGGCGCGACCGAGCACGGGGCGCACCAGCGCGGGCGGCACCCGGGCTGGGCGTCGGTGATCGCCGGCGGCACCGCGCTGACCGGGCTGGCGTTCTGCGCCGGGCTGCTCCGGCTGCCCGGCGCGATGGTGGCCCGGGCCGCCGCCGCCCGGCTGCTGCTCGACGGGCTGGTCGTGGCCACCTCGATCTGGTTCGTCGGCTGGGTGCTCCTGTCGGAGCCGACCCGCCTGCTCGGGCCGGCAACGCCGAGCGCCTGCCCGGCGATCCTGCTCGCCTCGGTGACCGCGGCGATCACCGCCGGCCTCACCGGCATGGTGGTGGCCCGCGCCGACGGCCCCCGGACCCGCCTGGCCGTGCTCGGCACCGGCATCACCGCGACCGCCACCGGTGGTCTCGTGGTGGCCGCCGGGGTCTGCCAGGGCGGCTCGGCGATGGCGGTGACCGGGATGGCGCTGCTCGCCGTGGGCCTGCTCGCCGGGGCGTTCGCCGTGCACCGGGTCGACGCCCCCGGCCAGGTCGACATCGACCTGATCCGCCGCGACGGGGAGTACGCCTTCATCCCGATGGTCGCGATGGCCGGCTCGGCGATGTACCACCTGATGCAGGGGGGCCGGTTCGACGCGCTGGGCATCGTCGCCGGCAGCCTGGAGGGGTTCGCGCTGGTCACCCGGCAGTACCTCACCCTCAACGACGTGCGCCGCTATGCCGGCCGGCTGGCCGAACGGGAGGCGCATTTTCGTGAACTGGCCCACACCGACCCACTGACCACCCTCGCCAACCGGCGTGGCCTGCTGCGGGAGATGCAGCGCTGCGCCGCCGAGGGGGGCGACTGCGTGCTGCTCGGGCTCGACCTGGACGGTTTCAAGAACGTCAACGACATGCGCGGCCACGACGTCGGCGACATGGTGCTCGCCGAGGTGGGGCGGCGGCTGCGGAGCAACCTGCGCCCCGGTGACCTGGCCGCCCGGCTCGGTGGGGACGAGTTCGCGGTGCTGATGCGGGGCCGCCCGGCCGACGCGGACGTGGTGGCCGAGCGGTTGCTGGGGGTCCTCGGCCGGCCGTACGACCAGGCGGGCGGGGCGGTCTTCCTCTCGGTCAGCATCGGGGTGGCCGGCCAGGGCGGCGACCCGGACGTGGTCGGCCTGCTGCGCCACGCCGACCTGGCCCTGCGCTACGCCAAGCAACGCGGCAAGAACCGCATCGAGCGCTACGACGGCAGCTACGACCGGCTGCTGACCCGGCGAACCCGGCTGGAGCACGAGATGCGCGGCGCGATCGAGCGCGACGAGTTGCGGCTGGCCTTCCAGCCGGTGGCCTCGCTGCCCTCGGTCCGGCCGGTGGGCGCCGAGGCCCTGCTGCGCTGGCACCACCCCGAGCTGGGCAACATCCGGCCGGACGAGTTCATCCCGCTGGCCGAGGAGTGCGGGATGATCGCCAAGCTGGGAGCCTGGGTGCTGCACCAGGCGTGCTGGCAGCTGTCCCGGTGGCTCGCCGACGGCCACGACGTCTGGGTCTCGGTCAACGTCTCCCCGCGCGAGCTGCACGCCCCGGAGTACGTGGTGCAGGTCGCCGAGGCGCTGCGCGCCCACCACGTACCGCCGCAGCGACTGGTGCTGGAGGTCACCGAGCACGCCGTCGCCACCGACCTCGACGAGCTGATCCGTCGGCTGACCGCGCTGCGGCTGACCGGGGTACGCATCGCGCTGGACGACTTCGGGGCGGGCTACTCGTCGCTGGGGCAGCTACGCCGGTTGCCGATCGACATCCTCAAGATCGACCACAGTCTGGTCGCCGAACACGAGCCGGTCCGTCCGGTGGGGCGGGACGGGCCGGCCTTCGCCCCGATGGTCGACATCGTCATGCGGCTGGGGCACCAGCTGGGCATGGAGGTGATCGCCGAGGGGGTCACCACCCCGACGGAGCTGGCCGCAGTGGTCGCCGCCGGGTGCCGGTTCGGCCAGGGGGCGCTCTTCGGCTGGGGGGTGCCGGCCGAGCACCTGGAGGCGATGCTGGAGGCGGCCACCTCGCCGGGGGCCCGCCCCGCGTCGGCCCCGCCGGCCCCGCCGCCCGCCCCGCGTCGACCCACCCCCTCGCCGCTGCTGCCCCGGCTGCGATCCCACCCACCGGCGACGCCGCCGGTGCCCGCACCACGCCCCGCGTACGAGGAGTCCGCGCAGGCCGGGCCGGTTGACGAGACCCCCACCGGGGACGGCGTCCCCCGTTCGTGAACCAACATGTGGGATCAGTTGACTCATCGCGTGAGATGCGTCAGGCTTGGCCCATGTCGTCGAACCGGTCGCTGCGAGTACTTACCTGAGCGCACTCTCCTGCTGTCGAGAGTGCGCTGGCCCCGTGCATCTGCACGAGGGCCGTTTTTATTGCCGTCGGAACCACCGGGGCGCGTAGTCGCCCCTGTCGCACCTGCCGTAGCAGCTCCACCCAACTCCAGCCGAAGGCCTGAACCGCCATGACGAGACCCACGCCAGAGACCCTCGCCCACTCCGCCCGGCGGGCCCGCACCGTCACCGAGCCGGCCGGCGACGCCGACCCCACCACCACGCCGCGAGGCACCGCCGCCGCGGCCACCCCGGCCGTACGGCCGTCCGGGCCGGTCCCGGTCTCCGGCGCCGGTTCACTGGTGCGGTCGCTGGAGGCCCTCGGCGTCGACGTCGTCTTCGGCATCCCCGGCGGCGCGATCCTGCCCGCCTACGACCCGCTCTACGACTCGTCGGTGCGGCACATCCTGGTCCGGCACGAGCAGGGCGCCGGGCACGCCGCCACCGGCTACGCGCAGGCCACCGGCCGGGTCGGCGTCTGCATCGCCACCTCCGGGCCGGGCGCGACGAACCTGGTCACCCCGATCGCCGACGCCTACATGGACTCCGTCCCGATCGTCGCGATCACCGGCCAGGTGGCCCGGCCGTCGATCGGCACCGACGCCTTCCAGGAGGCGGACATCCAGGGCATCACCCTGCCGATCACCAAGCACAACTTCCTGGTGCAGACCGCCGAGGAGATCCCGCAGGTCCTCGCCGAGGCGTTCCACCTGGCCGCCACCGGGCGTCCGGGGCCGGTGCTGGTGGACATCCCCAAGGACGTCCTCCAGGCGGCGACGACCTTCTCCTGGCCGCCGACGCTGGACCTGCCCGGTTACCGGCCGACCCTGCACCCGCACGGCAAGCAGATCCGCGAGGCGGCCCGGCTGATGAGCGGCGCCCGCCGGCCGGTGCTCTACGTCGGCGGCGGGGTGCTCAAGGCCGGCGCGACCGAGGCGCTGCGCCAGCTCGCCGAGCTGACCGGCATCCCGGTGGTGACCACGCTGATGGCGTTGGGCGCGTTCCCCGACTCGCACCGCCAGCACCTGGGGATGCCCGGCATGCACGGCACCGTCGCCGCGGTCTACGGCCTGCAGAAGGCCGACCTGATCGTGGCGCTGGGGGCCCGGTTCGACGACCGGGTGACCGGCCAGCTCGACTCGTTCGCCCCGGACGCGACGGTGGTGCACGCCGACATCGACCCGGCCGAGATCGGCAAGAACCGGCACGCCGACGTCCCGATCGTGGGCGACGCCAAGCACGTCATCGAGGAGCTGATCGCGGCGGTGACGACCGACCAGAAGGCCGGCCGCCGCACCGACCTCGGCGACTGGTGGCACCAGCTCGACGACCTGCGCGAGCGTTACCCGCTGGGCTACGACGAGCCCGCCGACGGCACCCTGTCCCCGCAGTACGTGATCAAGCGGCTGGGCGAGATCGCCGGTCCGGACGCGATCTACGTGGCGGGGGTCGGCCAGCACCAGATGTGGGCCAGCCAGTTCATCTCGTACGAGAAGCCGGGCACCTGGCTCAACTCCGGCGGCCTCGGCACCATGGGGTACGCCGTCCCGGCGGCGATGGGCGCCAAGGTCGGCCGGCCGGACACGGTGGTCTGGGCGGTGGACGGCGACGGCTGCTTCCAGATGACCAACCAGGAGCTGGCCACCTGTGCCCTGGAGGGCATCCCGGTCAAGATCGCCGTGATCAACAACGGCAACCTGGGCATGGTCCGGCAGTGGCAGACCCTGTTCTACGAGGGGCGCTACTCCAACACGGAGCTGGGCACCCACAAGCACCGCATCCCGGATTTCGTCAAGCTGGCCGAGGCGCTCGGCTGCATCGGCCTACGCTGCGAGAACGCCGCCGACGTCGACAAGACGATCGAGGCGGCGATGGCGATCACCGACGCCCCGGTGGTCATCGACTTCACGGTCGGCAAGGACGCGATGGTCTGGCCGATGGTCGCCGCCGGCACCAGCAACGACGAGATCATGTTCGCCCGGGGTGTCCGCCCGGCGTTCGACGAGGACGACATCTGAGATGAGTGCCCGAATCCCCGGGACCGTGCGGTGGCACGGCCCGACCGAGCGAAGCGAGACGGCGGCATGACCCTGCACACCCTGTCCGTGCTGGTGGAGAACAAGCCCGGTGTCCTGGCCCGGGTCTCCGGCCTGTTCTCCCGGCGCGGGTTCAACATCGACAGCCTGGCCGTCGGTGAGACCGAGAACCCCGACGTCTCCCGGATCACCATCGTGGTCAACGCCGACTCGTCGCCGCTGGAGCAGGTCACCAAGCAGCTCAACAAGCTGGTCAACGTACTCAAGATCGTCGAGTTGGACCCGCAGGTCTCGGTGGCCCGGGAACTGCTGCTGGTCAAGGTGCGCGCGGACCGCGCGGCCCGCGCGCAGGTGCTGGAGACGGTTGCCCTGTTCCGGGCCCGGGTGGTCGACGTGGCACCGGACACCCTCACCGTCGAGGCCACCGGCACCCCCGACAAGCTCGACGCGCTGCTGCGCGACCTGGAGCCGTTCGGGATCAAGGAGATGGTCCAGTCGGGCACGGTGGCGATCGGGCGCGGCTCGCGGTCGATCACCGCCGGCCCCTCGTTGCGCGCGGCCTGACCGCGCGCCCACCCGCCACCGCACACAGTCCACGACGGTCCGACGAGACCGCCGTACGAAAGGGAAGTCAATGAGCGTTGAGGTGTACTACGACGACGACGCCGACCTGGGCCTGATCCAGGGCCGCAAGGTCGCCGTGATCGGGTACGGCAGCCAGGGCCACGCCCACGCGTTGTCGCTGCGCGACTCCGGTGTCGACGTGGTGATCGGCCTGCCGGCGGGCTCCAAGAGCCGGCCCAAGGCCGAGGAGCAGGGCCTGCGGGTGCTCACCCCGGCCGAGGCGTCGGCCGAGGCCGACGTGATCATGATTCTGGCGCCGGACACCGCCCAGCGGTCCATCTACGCCGAGTCGATCGCCCCCAACCTCGCCCCCGGCAAGGCCGTCTTCTTCGGTCACGGCTTCAACATCCGCTACGGCCTGATCACCCCGCCGGCCGACGTGGACGTGGCGATGGTCGCCCCGAAGGGCCCCGGCCACCTGGTCCGCCGCCAGTACGTCGACGGCAAGGGCGTGCCCTGCCTGGTCGCCGTCGAGCAGGACGCCAGCGGCAACGCCTTCCCGCTCGCCCTGGCGTACGCCAAGGGCATCGGCGGCACCCGGGCCGGCGCCATCAAGACCACCTTCACCGAGGAGACCGAGACCGACCTCTTCGGCGAGCAGGCGGTCCTCTGCGGCGGCGCGGCGGCCCTGGTGCAGACCGGTTTCGAGGTGCTCACCGAGGCCGGCTACGCCCCCGAGGTGGCCTACTTCGAGTGCCTGCACGAGCTGAAGCTCATCGTCGACCTCATGTACGAGGGCGGCATCGCCCGGATGCGCTACAGCATCTCCGACACCGCCGAGTACGGCGACCTCTCCCGGGGCCCGCGTGTCGTCGACTCCCGGGTCAAGGAGGAGATGCGCAAGATCCTCGGCGAGATCCAGTCCGGCGAGTTCGCCCGCGAGTGGGTGGCCGAGGACGAGGCCGGCCGGCCGAACTTCGCCAAGTGGCGTGCCGAGGGCGCGGCGCACCCGATCGAGGAGACCGGTCAGAAGCTGCGTTCGATGATGAGCTGGGTGGACCGCCCGCTCACCGAGACCGCCTGACCCGCACCCGCCCCGCACCGGGGATCGTCCGGTCTCCGGGTGGTCCCCGGGCGGTCTCCGGGTGGTCCCGGGTGTCGCTGGCCGTCTCTGGCCGTCCCCGGCGGGCCGGCCGGCTGGGGTCGTCCCGGTCGCCGATCCGGCCGGTGCGGCCAGGGCCTCCAGCGGCGCTGAGCGGCCGGTGGGCTGAGGTGCCGTGGCTGAGGCTCCGACGGTGCGGGGTTTCCGGTGGGCTGAGCCTTCGACGGCGTCGAACTTGCGGTGGGGCCGCTGGGGGCCGTCGACTCCGCCGGGTGTGTCGCAGGCTGGCTATGTTGTCGAGTGAAGCGTTATGACTGGGTGGCATATTTATGCCGCCCAGTCATAACGCTTTCTGGGTAAACAGAGTCGAGTGGCCGCCGCCGCCACCACTGTCGTTGCTGCCGCCGCGACCGTCGTTGCCACCCCGCCACCGACGCGTGCTGCCCGGGTGACGTCGCCCGCGCCGCCGTGCGCCGTGTGTAGTGCCGGGTTCACCTGGCGGGATGGGGTGAGCGACGCCTCATCGGGCCGAATCGGGCGGCATTACGCGCTCCGGGCCGGATGAACGGGGGATGACAGGCGTGCGACAACGCTGTGTGAGGGCCCTCACCCCGCAGACCGGGACATGCCGACCGGGGTGCCCCCTACGATCCTTGGTGAGGTGCGTGACCGGCACCTGACGGCCATGGCACGGATCGGCGCAGGGCGCATCGCGGCGCCCGGTCGCCCCGGCCGACCTAAAATACGACGTCTACGAGGACCGATGAATCCTGTCGTACTGATCGCCGAAGAACTCGCCCCCGCCGCCATCGAGGTGCTCGCGCACGACTTCGACGTGCGCCACGTCGACGGCACCGACCGCCCGGCCCTGCTCTCCGCGCTGGCCGAGGCCGACGCGGTGATCGTGCGCAGTGCCACGCAGATCGACGCCGAGGCGATCTCCGCCGCGCCGCGCCTGAAGGTGGTCGCCCGGGCCGGCGTCGGGCTGGACAACGTCGAGGTTCCGGCCGCCACCGCGCGGGGCGTCATGGTCGTCAACGCTCCCACCTCCAACATCGTCTCCGCCGCCGAGCAGGCCGTCGCGTTGCTGCTCGCCGTCGCACGTAACACCGCGAGCGCCAGCGCCGCGCTCAAGGCCGGCGAGTGGAAGCGGTCGAAGTACACCGGCGTCGAGTTGCAGGGCAAGACCGTCGGCGTGGTCGGCCTCGGCCGCATCGGCGTGCTCTTCGCGTCCCGCATCGCCGCCTTCGGCACCCGGCTGATCGCGTACGACCCCTACATCCAGCCGGCCCGCGCCGCCCAGCTCGGCGTCCGCCTGGTGGGGCTGGAGGAGCTGCTGCGGGAGGCCGACTTCATCTCGATCCACCTGCCCAAGACCCCGGAGACGGTCGGCCTGATCGGCGAGAAGGAGCTGGCGATCGTCAAGCCGGGCGTCCGGATCGTCAACGCCGCCCGGGGCGGGCTGGTCGACGAGCAGGCGCTGGCCGACGCGATCGCCGAAGGTCGGGTCGCCGGCGCCGGCGTCGACGTGTACGCCAAGGAGCCGTGCACCTCGTCCCCGCTGTTCGCCTTCGACAACGTGGTGGCCACCCCGCACCTGGGCGCGTCCACCCACGAGGCGCAGGACAAGGCCGGCCTGGCCGTGGCCAAGAGCGTCAAGCTGGCGTTGCAGGGCGAGTTCGTGCCGGACGCGGTGAACGTGCAGGCCGGTGGCGTCGTCGCCGAGGACGTCCGGCCGCTGCTGCCGCTGGCCGAGAAGCTGGGCCGGGCGTTCACCGCCGTGGCCGGCGGGGTGGCCGCCAGCGTCACCGTCGAGGTGCGCGGCGAGATCGTCAACCACGACGTGTCGGTGCTCAAGCTCGCCGCCACCAAGGGGCTGTTCAGCTCGGTGGTCGAGGAGCAGGTCACCTACGTCAACGCGCCGCACCTGGCCGCCGAGCGGGGCGTCGAGGTGGCCCTGGTCACCCAGGCCGAGACGGCGGACCACCCGAACCTGGTCACCATCCGGGGTGCGCTGCCCGACGGCCGTACGGTCAGCGTCTCCGGCACGGTCGCCCACGCCGGTGCCCGGGACGTCCTCAAGCTGACCGAGGTCGACGGGTTCGACGTGGAGATCGGCGCCGAGGGCATCCTGCTCTTCCTGCGCTACGCCGACCGGCCGGGCGTGGTCGGCACCGTCGGCACGCTGCTCGGTGAGGCCGGCATCAACATCGCCGCGATGCAGGTGGCCCGCCGGGAGGCCGGCGGTGAGACCCTGATGACCCTCACCGTCGACCAGGCGCTCGGCGCGGACCTGCTCACCTCCGCGGCCGACTCGATCGGCGCGACCGCCGCCAGCGCGGCGGACCTGCGCGACGAGTAGTCGCACCCGCACGCAGGCGCAGGGCCCGGCCACCCGGCCGGGCCCTGCGCCGTCCACACCCGACGGACTGCCGCGCGGGATCGAGCCGGTGCGGGTGCGCCGGGTCGCGGCAGGAGCGGGCGTCGGGTCAGCGGGTGACGCGGGAGGGTGGCGGGTAGACCGAGCCGTCCTGCGGGTCGAAGAGCATCAGGTCGTACTCGCCGGCCAACCGCTCGATGTCGAGCAGCACCTGGTCGTCGCAGGTCGGGACGAGGTGCAACGCCACATGGTCGGACGCCGCGTGCAACGGCGAGACCTCCCACGGGGTGCCCTGGTGGGCGGGCCGGTCGGGGTAGGACGCGGTGAGGGCCCGGTAGAAGCCCACCACCCGGGGGTCCGGATACCGCTCGCCGTGCTGCCCTTCGCGGCACCGCCGCACCGCCGCCCGGACGTCCTCGGGCGTGGCCCCGTCGTGGAGGGCCCACACGCTCAGATCGAAACTCACGGCGGACAGCGTGCCATCACGCGCTCCTGCGGGCGACACTGACCCGCCGTGATTCCCGCAGGTGGTTCGAGTGTCCGGAGGACACGGTCCGCTGTGGAGACTCTTGCGTCGAGTTGCGTCGATTCGCTAGCGTATCGGAGCGGTCACCGGCAGCGTTGGACGTCGACCCGTCTTCGGGTGACGAGGCCGAACGTCCGGCCGGCCGGCCTGCACCCCTCGAATGCGCGAGCCACGCGCACTCGTCGCTGACCGGCCCCCACGGTCGTTGCCGAGACCGTGGGGGCCGATCGCCGGCCCGTCGACCGCGCCACCCCATGGACCCCCTCCACAGGTCGGCCGACGCGCCGCGGCACCGCTCAGCGGCGCCGGTGGGCGAAGAGAGCCTGATATGCCGAGTCGGTGCGGAACCACGCCAGCCCCACCGGCCCGGCCGCGTACAACGCGGTCGCGTAGGCGTCGGCGACGGCGAGGTCCGGCCCGACGACGGTCGCGGCGACCAACTGCCGGGCCGACTCACCGGTGTGCGGGTCGACGACGTGCCCCTGCCGGCCGGTCACCCCGGAGGTGCCCACCGCGCCGGCCGTCATCTCCAGCACCAGCGGGGCCCGTCGACCGTCGGTCGGGTGGTGCACCGCCACCCGCCACGGGCCGCCGTGCGCGGCGTGGCCGCGTACCGTCAGGTCGGCGCCGGAGAGCACCGCGTAGTCGGTGATGCCGGCGGCGCGTAACCGGGCCGCGGCCCGCTCCACCGCCCAACCGTTGAGCAGGCCGCCGGGGTCGAAGCCGCCGGGCACGGCCCAGGCGTCGAACCAGCCGTCGGTGGCGGCCCGCATGGCCGCACAGCGGTCCACCAGGTCGGTCAGCGGCGGGTACGACTCGGGGCTGATCTCGCCGCGCCGCAGCCGGGAGACCAGGCTCTCCGGCCGGTTCGGCCCGTAGGTGAGGTCGATGGCCCGTAGCTCGGCGACGGCGTCGCGCAGCGCGTCACCGACCACCCGCCGGCCCAGGTCCTCGGGGGCGTTGAGCAGGAGCGAGTATTCGGCGGTGCCGGTCCGGACGGCGTGCTGCACGGCGATCCGGCCGCCGGACGCTTCACCGGCCCGGTCGAGGCGGTGGCTGCGGGTGCCCAGGCGCAGGTCGGGGCGGCGGCGGGAGAATGTCGCCTGGTCCACCCAGCGGGTGCGCGGTTGCTCGTCCAGTCGGCCTGGCCCCCGCTGCTGCTCGGTCCGCATCACACTGCTCCTTCACCGACGGTGCCGCGGCGTCGCGACCGGTCCGTCCCGGGCCCCACGACCCGTCCTGCACCGACCCTAGGCAGTGGAGATGACCGCACCATGAATGCTGGCTGGGAGCCTGCTGAGCATTTCGCCCTCCCAGATAATGGAAGGCTCGTACCGGGAACCGGGACGGGGACGTACCGTTCACCCCAGCGGACGAGGTGAGGAGCGGCAGGTGGCACGGATCGCGGTGGTGGCCGGGGACGGGATCGGACCCGAGGTGGTCGCGCAGGCCCTCAAGGTCCTCGACGCCGTGCTCCCCGGGGTCGAGGCGACGCAGTACGACCTCGGCGCGGCGCGCTACCACCGCACGGGCGAGGTGCTGCCCGACTCGGTGCTGACCGAGTTGGCCGGCCACGACGCCATCCTGCTCGGCGCGGTGGGCGACCCCACCGTGCCGCCGGGCGTGCTGGAGCGCGGCCTGCTGCTGAAGCTCCGCTTCGCCTTCGACCAGTACGTCAACCTGCGCCCGTCCCGGCTCTGGCCCGGCGTGCCCGGCCCGCTGGTCAACGTCAAGCCGGGTGAGGTCGACCTGGTCGTCGTCCGGGAGGGCACCGAGGGCCTCTACGCCGGTGCCGGCGGCAGCCTGCACCGGGACACCCCGGCCGAGGTGGCCACGGAGGAGAGCCTGAACACCCGACACGGGGTGGAACGGGTCATCCGGGACGCCTTCGCCCGCGCCGCCCGCCGGGAGCGGCGCAAGGTCACCCTGGTGCACAAGACCAACGTGCTGACCCACGCCGGCTCGCTGTGGGCGCGGGCGTTCGCGGCCGTCGCCGCCGAGCACCCCGACGTCGCCACCGAGTACCAGCACGTCGACGCGGCCGCCATGTTCCTGGTCACCCAGCCCCAGCGCTACGACGTGGTGGTCACCGACAACCTGTTCGGCGACATCCTCACCGATATCGCCGCCGCGGTCACCGGGGGGATCGGCCTGGCGGCCAGTGGCTGCATCAACCCCACCGGGGCGTACCCGTCGATGTTCGAGCCGGTGCACGGCTCGGCGCCGGACATCGCCGGCAAGGGGGTCGCCGACCCGGTGGCCGCCGTGCTCTCCGCCGCGCTCCTGCTCGACCAGTTGGGTCACGCCGACGCCGCCGCCCGGGTGACCGACGCGGTCGCCGCCGAGCTGGTCGCCCGGACCCCGGGTGTGGCGTTGCGGACCGACGAGGTGGGGGACCGGCTCGCCGCGCACGCGGTGGCCTGATCCCGCCGGTAGCGGCCCTATCCACTGAACGACCGTTCGGGGTAGGTTTCTGGACAGCAGCTCGGTGCGTGGTTCCCGCGTGCCGTCAACCCGCAGGGAGGTCAGCGCGATGAGCGGTGGTGACATGCTCGATTTCGAGATCCGTCCGAATCCCGCGCCGGTATCCGCCGCCGAACGGGCCGCCCTGCTGGTCGACCCCGGCTTCGGCCGGGTCTTCACCGACCACATGGTCACCATCCGGTACGCCGACGGCAAGGGCTGGTACGACCCCCGGGTCGAGGCCCGCGCGCCGATCCCGATGGACCCGGCCACCGCCGTCCTGCACTACGCGCAGGAGATCTTCGAGGGGCTGAAGGCCTACCGGACGGCTGACGGCTCGATCACCATGTTCCGCCCGGAGGCCAACGCGGCCCGGTTCATCGCCTCCGCCCGGCGGCTGGCCATGCCGGAGCTGCCGGCGGAGCTGTTCGTCGAGTCACTGCGCAAGCTGGTCGAGATCGACCGGGACTGGATCCCCGAGGGCGCCGACACCAGCCTCTACCTGCGGCCGTTCATGTTCGCCAGCGAGGCCTTCCTCGGTGTCCGCCCGGCCAACGAATACCTCTACTGCGTCATCGCCTCGCCGGCCGGCGGGTACTTCGCCGGTGGGGTCAAGCCGGTCACTCTGTGGGTCTCCCCGGACTACACCCGGGCGGCCCCCGGCGGCACCGGCGCGGCCAAGTGCGGCGGCAACTACGCCGCGTCGCTGTCCGCCCAGGCGGAGGCGATCGAGGCCGGGTGCGACCAGGTGGTCTTCCTGGACGCGGTGGAGCGCCGCTACGTCGAGGAACTCGGCGGCATGAACGTCTTCTTCGTCTATGACGACAACACCCTGGTCACCCCGCCGTTGACCGGCACGATCCTGCCGGGCATCACCCGGGACGCGCTGCTCGACCTGGCCGCCGCGTCCGGGCACCGGGTCGTCGAACGCCGGGTGAGCTTCGACGAGTGGCAGGCCGACGCCGAGAGCGGCCGGCTGAGTGAGGTCTTCGCCTGCGGCACCGCCGCGGTGATCACCCCGGTCGCCCGGGTGCGGCACCCCGGCGGCGAGTTCGTGATCGGCGGCGGTGAGCCGGGCCGGTCCACCTCGGCGCTGCGGGAGCAGTTGGTGGCGGTCCAGCGCGGCGACGCCCCCGACCCGCACGGCTGGGTGACGCACCTGAGCTGACCGGCGGCCCCCCGAGGGGGTCACTGCGGCGTGGGCGGCTCCAGCAGGTGGTCGCGCAGGGCGGCGAGCTGGGCGTCGGTGACGCCGGCGTGGCGCAGGTAGTCCTCGACCGAGCCGTGCCGTCGGCGCAGCTCGACGAGGAAGAGCGACATCGCTTCGGCGGGGGAGCCCAGGAAGGGCGCGGGCGGTGCTTCGGCCTCCGGCATGGACGCCGCCAGCCAGGCGCTGAACCGCTGGGACGCCTCGCTGCTCAGCGCGTAGTCCTCGGCGATGCGGTCGTCGTCGACGCCGAGCACCGCCAGGGTCAACGCGCAGACGATGCCGGTGCGGTCCTTGCCCGCCACACAGTGCACCAGGACGGGGGCGTTGGCGCTGTCGGCGATCAGGCCGACGGCTTCGGCCAGCCCGGCGGTGCCGGTCTCGGCGAGGTCGGCGTAGCGGTCGGCGAGGTAGCGGGCCAGGCTGGACTCCGGCTCGTGGCGGGTCAGCGCCCAGTCGGCGTGTTCGGGGTGGATGTGCCGGTAGGCCAGGCCGTCCAGGTCGGGCACCCGGCCGTCCCGGTCCACCTCGGTCGGGCGGCGCAGGTCGATCACGGTGCGGATGCCGAGGGCGCTGAACGCCTCCCGGTCGGTGCCGTCGATGCGGTGTGGGGAGTCCGACCGGTAGAGGCGCCCCCAGCGGACGGTCCGGGCGTCGTGGCCGGGATAGCCGCCGACGTCGCGGAAGTTGAACATCGCGGAGAACGGGATACGGCGGCTGTCCTCGGTGGGGTTCACCCGGACACGGTAACGGCCGGCGGGGCGTGGATGCCGCCCCGCCGGCCGTCGTCGTCGATCGACGGGTCTGGTGTCCGGGGTCTGCCGGTGCGTCGGACCGCCCGCCTGTCGCCTACCGGGCGGTGCCCGGGGGGAGGTTGCCGTAGGTGTCGTCGTAGTAGCCGCCCAGCTTGTCCCGGTAGGCCGGGTCGCTGTGGCTGGTCTCGTCGTACTCGGGGGCGGCCTTGATCTGGTCCCTGGTGCGGTCGACGTGGACCTTGCGGTCGTCGTGGTCGACCTGGTTGATGGTGCCGGCGGGGAGCATCACCTTCTTGCCGAAGATCCACGGCCCGGTGTCGACGACCAGGTAGCTGCCGCCGACCTCGTGACTCGCCTCGTCGATCTTGCCGATGCCGCCGTCGGTCGCCTCGACCTTGTAGCCGACCAGGTCGGCGTCGGTGACCCCGGCCTCGTCGCGGTAGCTCCACGGGTTGAACGCCCCACCGGGGGCGCCGCCGGCGATCGCGCCCTGACCGTCGTCGACCATCGGGTCCGTGGTGCCGTGGGCGGTGTGCGGATCGAGCCTGTCCATCGGAACTCCTGCCTCGACTGTGGTAGTCGTTATCGGAGAAAAGCGCTTCGTGTCCGCATCTGGGGTACCCGAGGGGAGACGTCCCACACATCCCGTCCCGGGATGTGGATTCTGTCTCCCAGATTCGGGTGGGAGTGGCAGAGTGGCCACCGTGACCAGCTCCGCCCGCATTATTGGCAGCTAGCGCGCCGGCCTCCCCTCCGCCGAGCGCGCAGACCTCCCGCATCCGCGGGGGGTCTTTTTGTTGCCCCCCGCAAGGTTCGACGGTCCGAAGAAAGGGACTCGCGATGACGTTCCAGGTCTACGACACCACGCTGCGCGACGGCGCCCAGCGCGAGGGGCTCAGCTACTCGGTGATCGACAAGCTGGCGGTGGCCCGGCTGCTCGACGAGTTCGGCGTCGGTTTCATCGAGGGCGGGTGGCCGGGCGCGGTGCCGAAGGACACCGAGTTCTTCCGCCGCGCCCGCACCGAGCTGGACCTGCGGCACGCCCTGCTGGTCGCGTTCGGTGCCACCCGCAAGGCGGGGATCGCCGTCGCCGACGACCCGCAGGTGCGCGCGCTGCTCGACGCGCAGACCCCGGCCGTCGCCCTGGTCGCCAAGGCCGACATCCGGCACGTCGAACGCGCGCTGCGCACCACCGGCGCGGAGAACCTGGCGATGGTCCGGGACACGGTCGCCCACCTGGTCGCGCAGGGGCGGCGGGTCTTCGTCGACGGTGAGCACTTCTTCGACGGGTTCCGGCACGACCCGGCGTACACCGCCTCGGTGGTCGAGACCGCGCTCGCCGCCGGGGCCGAACGGTTCGTGCTCTGCGACACCAACGGCGGGATGCTCCCGTCCCGGGTGACCGCCGCGATCGCCGACCTGACCGCGCGGACCGGGATCGCCCCGGAGCTGTTCGGCATGCACGCCCAGAACGACACCGCCTGCGCGGTGGCCAACACGATCGCGGCCGTCGAGGCCGGGGTCCGGCACGTCCAGGGCACCGCCAACGGGTACGGCGAACGCCCCGGCAACGCCGACCTCTTCGCCGTCGTGGCGAACCTCCAACTCAAGCTCGGGCTGCCCGTCCTACCCGACGGCTGCCTGGAACAGATGGTGCGGGTCTCGCACGCCATCGCCGAGATCGCCAACATCGCCCCCGACACCCACCAGGCGTATGCCGGGGCCGCCGCCTTCGCCCACAAGGCGGGGCTGCACGCGAGCGCGATCAAGGTCGACCCGTTGCTCTACAACCACGTGGACCCGTCGGTGGTGGGCAACGACATGCGGATCCTGGTGACCGAGATGGCCGGCCGGGCCAGCATCGAGCTGAAGAGCCGCGAGCTGGGTCTTGACCTGGCCGGCCATCCGGACGCCGTGTCGAAGGTGACCACCCGGGTCAAGGAGTTGGAGGCGGGCGGCTGGTCGTTCGAGGCCGCCGACGCGTCGTTCGAGCTGCTGGTCCGTTCCGAGCTGCCGGACGCCGCCCCGGTGCGACCGTTCGCGCTGGAGTCGTACCGGGTGCTGGTGGAGCACCGGGAGGACGGTGCGGTGGTCTCCGAGGCGACCGTGAAGATCCGGGTACGCGGTGAGCGGGTGATCGCCACCGCCGAGGGCAACGGACCGGTCAACGCCCTCGACGAGGCGCTGCGGGTCGGGCTGTTGCGGTACTACCCGGAGCTGCGCCACTTCGAGCTGGCCGACTACAAGGTGCGCATCCTGGAGGGCACCCACGGCACCGGGGCGGTGACCCGGGTGCTGGTGGAGACCGCCGACGGGACCGGCCGCGACTGGACCACCGTCGGTGTGCACCCCAACGTGGTCGAAGCCTCCTGGCACGCCCTGGTCGACGCCCTCACCTACGGCCTGGACCGGGCCCGGGTCTGAGCCGCCGCCCCGGCCTCAGCGGGTGGGCAGCCGCAGGGTGGCCAGCACGGCACGGTGGTCGGTGGCGGGCACCCGGTGGACGGTGACCGCGCTGACGGCGATCCGGCGGTCGACCAGGACGTGGTCGATGGTCACCGGCGGGATCGGGGTGCCGTCGTACGGGCCCCAGGTGCCCACCAGGCCGGCCCCGACGGCGTCGGCGGCGTCCACGTAGCCGCTGGCCAGCAGGGCGCGCAGCGGGGCGTGGTCGAGGGTGGCGTTGAAGTCCCCGGCGAGGATGCCGAGCTGCCCGTCGGGGGTGGCGCGCGGCTGGCCGGCCAGGTCGGTGCGCCACTCGCCGACCACCTCGACCGACCAGGGTGCCGCCGGGTGGGCCGACTCCACTCGCAGCGGGGGTGCGTCCGGCACCGCCACCGTCGCGTACGCCTGGGTGAACGCGAAGCCGGCGTTGCGGCGGAAGCCGCCGTCGGAGAGCGGGAAACGGGCGTAGAGCCCGGAGCCGGTGGTGCCCACCTCCGGGTTGAGCTGGCGGTGGGGGAGCAGGCCGGCGAGGCCGGCCCGGTCGAGGGCGTCGCGCGCCGCCGGGGTGAACTCCTGCACGGTGAGCACGTCCACCCGGTGCCGGCGGACCAGCTCGACCAGGGTGGCCGCGTCGGCGCCGCCCTTGAGCAGGTTGGCGGTGAGTAGCCGCAGCTCGGGCCCGTCGACCGTCGGCTGCCCGGTGGGCAGGGCGCGGGGTGCCACCGCCCCGACCAGGGCCAGTGCCGCCACCGCCGCGGCCACCGCCGGCCACCGGCGTCGCAGGGCGAGGGTCAGCGTCAACACCAGCAGGCTCCACCCCGCCACGTACGGGGTGAACGCGAGCGCCTGCACCAGCGGGCCCCGGTCCAGCCCGGCGAGGCGGACCACCGCCCAGGCGAGGCCGGGGGCCACCGCCAGCCAGCAGAGCAGGGTGGCTGCGGGGCGACGGGTGGTGGGCGGCGTCAGGCTCGTGAGCACGGCGGTCAGCCTAGTGACCGACGCCGTCCGCAGCGCCCCGGCACCCATTCGTGAATGGTCGAGAGTTCATCTTTCGCAATTTTCAACATCGTTTTCGAGATGGCAAAACGGGTTGGTCCGCTATTGACGCTCCGCTTTTGTCGGTGTTAGGTTCCTCCTCGTTGAGGTGCCACAACAGAGCGTAGTAATCCCAGCTCAGGCCGGTCGGGAGTGTTGATCGGTCAACATTTCCGACGCGGATGGAGCTCTTCTGTCCGCGTCATTTCCGGCCCGTCCGCACCAGACCCATCCGGCTCTCCGAACGGTGGGCCGGCCGTATCGCCACGGTCACAAGAGGGAGACCTGTCATGGCCACATTCTTCAGGCGTAAGGCGGCGGCGGTGACGCTCGGCGTCCTGGCGCTCACCCTGGCCGGCGGCGGGATCGCCGCCGCCCAGCCCACGACCAAGGCCCCGGCCGAGGTGGCTCAGCCGGGGGCCCGGCTGGCCGGTGCCACCGGTCAGCCGCCGGTGACGGCAGCCGAAGCCAAGCAGGCCCGCGCCGCGCTGAAGGTTTCGCTCGCCCCGCCGGCTGCGGGTTCGGTCGCCTGGGCGGTCGTCACCAGCGGCGGCACCCTGCTCCAGCACTCGGCCAACGTCGTCTCGGCGACCAAGTACGGCACCGGCCAGTACCAGGTGCTGCTCGACTACAGCGTGGTCGGGAAGGCGTTCCAGGCCACCATCGGCACCAACGACCAGTTCAACGTGCCGCCGGCCGGTGAGATCTCGGTCGCGCCCCGCAACCAGACCCCGAACGGCGTCTTCATCCAGACGTACAGCTCCGGCGGATCGGCCTCGAACAAGCCGTTCCACCTGTTCGTCGCCAACTGACGCGCGGCCGCGTCGACGGTGCCGGCCCCCAGCCCGGGGGTCGGCACCGTCCGTTGTGGAGCAGGTTTCCCGCCGCCGGGCGGGGGTCGACGCGCGGCACCTGACGTACCGGTCCTGCCGTCCCACGGTGTTGCCGCCCCTACGGGCGGGTCGTCCCGGTCCGGCCGGGAAAGGGCCTGCCAGGGGCGGAAATTCCGACGTTTGCCTACCCACCGCCCCGGGAAGCAAGCACCGTGACGGACATCTCGGACACCCTGGCCAGCCTGCCCAGCCCGGTCGAAGCCGACGCGGCAGGCGCCGAGTTGGAACAGACCCTCTTCGAGGTCAGACGCGTGATCGTCGGGCAGGACCGGCTCGTCGAACGACTGCTCACCGCGCTGATCGCCGACGGGCACTGCCTCCTGGAAGGGGTGCCCGGGGTGGCGAAGACGCTGGCCGCGCAGACCCTCGCCACCGTCGTCGGCGGCACCTTCACCCGCATCCAGTTCACCCCCGACCTGGTCCCCTCCGACATCGTCGGCACCCGGATCTACCGCGCCTCGACCGAGAAGTTCGACGTCGAGCTGGGCCCGATCATGGCCAACCTGGTGCTCGCCGACGAGATCAACCGGGCCCCGGCCAAGGTGCAGTCCGCGCTGCTGGAGGCGATGGCCGAACGGCAGGTCACCATCGGCGGCCGGAGCTGGCCGGTGCCGGAGCCGTTCCTGGTGCTGGCCACCCAGAACCCGATCGAGTCCGAGGGGGTCTACCAGCTCCCCGAGGCACAACGCGACCGGTTCCTCATGAAGATCGTCGTCGACTACCCGGGCGACGCCGACGAGCTGGCCATCCTCTACCGGATGAGCAGCGACCGGCCCCGCCCCCGTCGGGTGCTCGACCCGGTCCGGTTGCGCGACTACCAGCGCCGGGCCGCCCACGTCTTCGTGCACCACGCGCTCGCCGAGTACGTGGTCCGGCTGATCCTGGCCACCCGCGACCCGGGCCGCTTCGGGCTGCCGGAGATCGCCCCGCTGCTGGCGTACGGGGCGAGCCCTCGGGCCACCCTCGGCCTGGTCGCCGCCGCCCGCGCCCAGGCGCTGCTGCGGGGCCGCGAGTACGTGCTCCCCGAGGACGTCCGCGAACTCGCCGTCGACGTGCTCGCCCACCGGCTGGTGCTCTCGTTCGACGCGGTCGCCGACGGGGTCAGCGCCGAGGCGGTGGTGCACCGGCTGGTCCAGGCGGTGCCGCCCCCGGTGCTCGCCACCGGCCACCCCGAGTACACGCCCGACCTGGCGGCGGCGTGAGACCCCGGACCGCCCCGGCACCCGCCGGCCCGACCCTGGCCGACCTCGCCCCCGAACAGCGGCTGCGCCGCCTCGAACTGACCGTCACCCGCCGACTGGACGGGCTGCTCCAGGGCCAGCTGCGTGGCCTGCTGCCCGGCCCCGGCAGCGAGATCGCCGGCAGCCGCGAGTACCGCCCCGGCGAGGACGAGGTACGCCGGATCGACTGGGCGGTCACCGCCCGCACCACCGTCCCGCACGTCCGCGAGGTCGACGCCGACCGGGAGTTGACCACCTGGCTGCTGGTCGACGCCAGCCCCAGCATGGAGTACGGCACCGCCGAGCTGGACAAACGGGAACTCTCCGTGGCGGCCGTCGCCGCGATCGGGTTCCTCACCGCAGGCACCGGCAACCGGCTCGGCGCACAGGTGCTCGGCACCGACGGGCTGCGCCGGTTCCCCGCCCGCAGTGGGCGTACCCACCTGCTGAGCCTGCTCCGTGCGCTGCTGCACGCCCCCCGGGCGGACGCCGAGCCACCGGCCACCCCGCCGGTCGGCCCCGACCTGGCCGCAGCCCTCGCGGCGGTGCAACGGACCGCCGTACGGCGGGGGCTGGTGGTGGTGGTCTCCGACTTCCTCGACGGGCTCCCCGACGACCACGACACCCCGGCACCCTGGGAACCGGCGCTGCGCCGGCTCGCCGCCCGGCACCAGGTGCTCGCGGTCGAGGTGACCGACCCCCGCGAACTGGAGCTGCCCGACGTCGGCCTGATCACCCTGGTCGACCCGGAGACCGGCCGGCGGCGCGAGGTGTGGACCGGTGACCCGGGGCTACGCCGCCGGTACGCCGACGCCGCCACCGCGCAACGCGCCCAGGTGGCCCGCGCGCTGCGCCGCAGCGGAGCCGGTCACCTGGCGTTGCGTACCGACCGGGACTGGACCGCCGACATCGTGCGGCACGTGCACACCCAGCGTCGGCTGGCGGCCGCGCCCGCCGCCTCCCGGGGAGGTCTCGCGTGAACTGGCAGTCACCCGTCCGGCTCCTGCTGCTGCTGGGGGTGGTCGCGCTGGCCGCCGGCTACCTGCTGGCGCAGCGCCGACGCAGCCGGTACGCCGTCCGCTTCACCAACCTGCGACTGCTCGACCGGGTCGCCCCGCAGCGGCCCGCCTGGCGGCGGCACGTGCCCGCCGGGCTCTTCCTGGCCATGCTGGCGCTGCTGGTGGTCGGCTTCGCCCGGCCCACCGCCGAGGTACGGGTGCCCCGCGAGCGGGCCACCGTGATGGTCGCCGTGGACGTGTCCACGTCGATGCTCGCCACCGACGTCGAACCGGACCGGTTGACCGCCGCCAAGGAGGCCGCCCGGACCTTCGTCGACGGGCTGCCCGACGAATTCAACGTGGGACTTGTCGCCTTCGCCGGCAGCGCGGCGGTGCTGGTGCCGCCGAGCACCGACCGGGGCGCCCTGCACGACGGGATCGACCGGCTCGCCGAGGGGATCACCGGGGTGCAGGGCACCGCCATCGGCGAGGCGATCAGCGCCTGTCTCGGCGCGGTCAAGAGCCTCGACGACAAGGCGGCCAAGCAACCGCCGCCGGCCCGGGTCATCCTGCTCTCCGACGGGGCGAACACCTCCGGCGCGGACCCGATGGAGGCGGCCTCGGCGGCCGTCGAGGCGAAGGTGCCGGTGCACACCATCTCGTTCGGCACCCCGGGCGGGTTCGTCGACCGGGGTGGCCGCCCGATCCAGGTGCCGGTCGACGGGCAGACCCTGCGGGCGGTCGCCGACCAGACCGGGGGCGGATTCCACGAGGCGGGCAGCAGCGCCGAACTGCGCGACGTCTACGAGGACATCGGCTCGTCCGTCGGCTACCGCAAGGAACGTCAGGACATCTCCGCCCGGTTCATCGGGCTCGGGCTGGTCTTCGCCATGGGGGCGGCGGCCGGGTCGATGCGCTGGTTCTCCCGCCTGCCCTGAGGGGGACGACGCGGGCCCACCTGCCCCTGATCCGTCGCAACAGTGAGGAGCGGACGTATGGCAGTACAGACCGGTCTGGGGGAACCCCGGGGTCCCTGGTTCCTCTCACCCGACCTGGGGCCGGACGGCCGGCACCGGTGGGACGTACCGGATCCGGGGGAGGACCCGTCCCGGCGGCGCTGGCGTGGTCGGTTGTGGACCGCCGTGGCGGTGGTCGCCCTGTCCACCGTCTCCGGGGCGGCGGCCGGCGGTTGGGTGGCCGGCCAGGGCGGGGCGGGCCCGACGGCGGCCTCCGCCGCCCCGGTGCCGGCGGAACTGGTCACCGCCGCCCAGAAGACCGTCCCCGGGGTGGTGTCCGTGCTGGTCGGCGGGGGTGCCACCGGGCAGTCGGCGACCGGTTCCGGCTTCGCCATCGACAACGAGCAGCACATCGTCACCAACGACCACATCCTGGCCAAGGGGGGTGGTGGCGCGGTGACCGTGGAGATGCCCGACGGCCGCCGGTACGCCGCCGAGGTGGTCGGCCGGGAACCCGGCAGCGACCTGGCCGTGCTGAAGGTGCCGTCGGCCGCCGGGTTGGCCCCGTTGCCCCTGGCCAAGCCCCGGTCCACCCGCGTCGGTGAGCCGGTGCTCGCGGTCGGCTCGCCGCTCGGCCTGGCCGGCACGGTGACCGCCGGGATCGTCAGCGCCCTCAACCGGCAGGTACGACTGGGCACCAACCGGCGCAGCGCGGTGCAGACCGACGCGTCGATCAACCCGGGCAACTCCGGTGGCCCGTTGGTCAACGCCCGGGGCGAGGTGGTCGGGGTGAACACGGCGATCGCCACCATCGACGGCAGCGGGTCGATCGGCATCGGCTTCGCCATCCCCATCGACCAGGTGCAGCAGACCGCCGACACGATCATCGGCAAGGGCGGCTGAGCCTCCCGTGCGGGTCCGGCGGGCCGCGGCCCCGGTGACCGCGCCGCGCGGCGTCGGGCGGGGGCGTTAGCCTCGCGGGGTGGACGACGGACTGCGGGTGACCGATCGGTGGACCGTGCCCGCCGCCGAGCTGCGGGAACGGTTCTCCCGCTCGTCCGGGCCCGGCGGGCAGGGTGTCAACACCACCGACTCCCGGGTCGAGCTGAGCTTCGACCTGGCCGGCACCACCAGCCTGCCCCCGGTGCTGCGGGAACGGGCGCTGGAGCGGCTCGCCGGCCGGCTGGTCGACGGGGTGCTCACCATCGCCGCGAGCGAGCACCGGGCGCAACTGGCCAACCGGGAGGCGGCCCGGGAACGCCTCGCGGCGCTGCTGCGCGCCGCCGTCGCCCCACCGCCACCGCCCCGCCGTCCCACCCGGCCCTCGCGGGGTGCCAAGGAACGCCGTCTCGCCGACAAGAAGCGGCAGTCGCAGCGCAAGCGGGACCGCCGCGCCGACGGGGACTGAGCCGCCCCCACCGGAACCGGCCGTGCACGGCGAAACCCGGGCCGGTGTGGCCCGGCGCTGCCTAGGCTGGCGGGCATGTCCACCGACACCCTGGTCACCCTCGCCGGCACCACCGCGCTCGCCGGAGCCGCCGACGGGCCGAGGATCTGCGGCGGCGACGACGCCACCGGCGTGATCGGCGCGGCCCTGGGCCACGGGGTCGGCCTGGTGGTGCTGCCGGTACGCCGGCTCGCCGTCGAGTTCTTCACGCTGCGCACCGGGGTGGCGGGCGAGGTGGTGCAGAAGTTCGTCAACTACCGGCTGCGGCTGGCCGTGGTCGGTGACATCTCCGGGCACGTCACACGGAGTACCGCGCTGCGTGACTTCGTCGTCGAAGCCAACCGGGGTGGCCAGCTGTGGTTCGTCGACACCCTGGCCGCGCTGGAGGAGCGGCTGCGCGTCGAAGCGCTTCGCCAGGATGCGGGAGGGCGTTGAGTCGGGGCACCCGGTCTGCTGGGATGTCCGTGGGAGCAAACCGGGCCGTCACCGACCGCACGTCGTCACGTGACAGGAGTCCCCTCACCATGCTCCGAAGGCCGTTCCTCTCCGCCCTGCTCGCCGCGTTCGCGGCGGTCCCCCTCACCCTGCTCGTCGGGCTGGTCGCCGCCACCCCGGCCCGGCCCGCCGCTGCCACCCCGGTCCGTGTCATGCCGCTCGGCGACTCGATCACCGGCTCGCCCGGCTGCTGGCGGTCCATCCTCTGGAACCGTCTCCAGTCCACCGGTCACACCGACGTCGACTTCGTCGGCACCCTCGGCCCGCAGGGCTGCGGCCAGCCGTACGACGGGGACAACGAGGGCCACGGCGGTTACCTGGTGACGAACGTCGCCAACCAGAACCTGCTGCCCGGCTGGCTCGCCGCCACCCGCCCCGACGTCGTGCTGATGCACTTCGGCACCAACGACGTGTGGAGCAACATCGCACCGGCCACCATCCTGGCCGCGTACTCCAAGCTGGTGGACCAGATGCGGGCCAGCAACCCGGCGATGCGGATCATCGTCGCGAAGATCATCCCGATGGCCCCGTCGAGCTGCGCCGAGTGCGGGCAGCGGGCGGTGGCCCTGAACGCCGTGATCGACGGCTGGGCGGCGGGGAAGACCACCGCCGCGTCGCCGATCGTGGTGGTCGACCAGTGGACCGGATTCAGCACCAGCACCGACACCTACGACGGGGTGCACCCCAACGCGGCCGGCGACCAGAAGATGTCCGACCGGTGGTACCCGGCGCTGGTGGCCGCCCTCGGCGGCACCACCCCGACCGCCTCGCCCACCCCGACGGTCAGCCCCACCACCCCGCCCACCCCGACGGCGAGCCCCACGGTCAGCCCCACCGGGTCACCCACGGTGGACCCGCCGACCACCTCGCCGCCGGCGGGCGTCGCCTGCACCGCCAGCTACCGGATCACCAACCAGTGGCAGGGCGGGCACCAGGGTGAGGTGACCGTGCGCAGCACCGGCACCGTGCGGACCACCGGCTGGCGGGTCACCTTCACTCTGCCCGCCGGGCAACAGATCACCCAGACCTGGAACGCCGAGCTGACCCAGACCGGCAGCGCGGTCACCGCCCGCAACGTCAACTGGAACGGCGCGCTGGCCCCGGCAGCCGAGGCCACCTTCGGGTTCCTCGGCACCCACACCGGCACCGCCACCGCCCCCACGGCGACCTGCACCGCCAGTTGACCGGCCCACCCGTTCGCCGAAGAACACCCGCAACATCGTGCTGAATCCACGAAGTAGTGGCCTCCCGGACGACGGAGGCCACTACTTCGTGGTTCGAGCGTGATCACGCAGGAGACGGGCGGGCAGCCGGCAGTCGAGGCACGCGTCGGACGGTCAGCTGTGGACAGCCCCGGCGAGGTCCAGGGCGGCCAGCAGCCGGGCGCGGAGCACGGCGGCCTGCTCGGCGAAACCCCGCTGCGCCGCCGCGTACTCGGCCCGGCCCTCGGGGGTCTCCACCCGGACCGGGGGATAGCCGAGGGCCGCCAGGTCGTAGGGGCTGGCCCGCATGTCCAGCGCCCGGATCTGCCGGGCCAGCGCGAAACAGTCCGCGACCAGCTCCGAGGCGACCAGCGGGGAGAGCTTGTACGCCCACTTGTAGAGATCCATGTTGGCGTGCAGGCAGCCCGGCTGCTCCAGCGCGTGCTGGGTCTCCCGGGTGGGCTGGAGCAGGTTCAGCGGCCGGGCCGGCGCGGTGAAGAACCGGAACGCGTCGAAGTGGCTGCACCGCACGCCCCGCTCGCGTACCACGGCGGCGGTGTCGTCCGGGCTGAGCCGCAACGGCCAGGCGTTGTGCCGTACCTCCTCCTGGGTCTGCCGGTAGACCATCGCCCACTCGTGCATCCCGAAGCAGCCCAGGTGCGCCGGCCGGCCGGCGGTCGCGGCCAGCAGACCCCTGATCCAGGCGATCGAGTCGGCGCGGCGGTCGCGTACCCCGTCGGTGTCGAGGGTGACCCCGGCGGGGCCGGCGCGGTAGTCCCGGCCGAACTCGGCCGGGTCCGCGTCGCGCAGCAGCACCCCCGCACCCGGATGCCAGCGGCGCAGCTGCGCCGGGCGGTGCGAGTAGTAGGTGAACAGGAAGTCCTCCACCGGGTGCCGGCCGCCGGTGCGACGCCGGGCCAGGTGCGGGTCCAGCCAGCCGGCCACCCGCGCCTCGTGGGCCGCCCGCCGGGCCCGCCAGTCGGCCGCGTCGAGAGCGGCGGGTGCGAGGGCGGCGGTCACACCCACCAGGGTACGACCGCCGCCCGCCCCCGGTCAGCGCACGTCGCTGCCGTCCGGCGTGTCCCGCCGGGTCAGGGCACGTCCACCCGGACACCGGCGGAGAACACCCCGCTGCGCAGCTCCAACTGCTCCGGCTTCTGCATCCCGTGCACGGTGAAGACCAGCGGCAGCACCACCCGGCTGCCCGCCGACACGGGTTGGGCGAAGACGTCCCGCCCCAGGTTCGCCAGCCGGGTGGCGTCCTCGTCGGTGCTGACCCAGGTGCCCCCCGGCAGGTACGCCCGCTGGAGCTGACCGTGCCAGCTCTGCTGCTCCGCTGTGACGTTGCGGACCCCGACCGTGGCCTGGCACTGCTGGCTCGCCGCGTTCGCGGTGCCGCAGGCCACCCGGTAGACGGTGAACTCGAACGCCTTCTCCCGCAGCGGGGTCCCCACGGCACCGGACATGGTGGTGCCCGTCCAGGCCCCGGCGGTCGGCTGCTTGGTGGTGTCGATCGCGGCGACCTCCCGGGTGGCCGTCCACGCGGCGGCGAAGACCACCCCGGCCAGCACGGTCGCGGCCACCCCCACCACCAGCCACACCGACGGGTTACGTCGTCGCGCGGGCTGTCCCGGGGCGGCGGGGCGCGGGTACACCGTCCCGCCACCCGGGGCCGCCGGCCCGCCGGCGTACGACGGGTGACCTGCGGCTACCGGCGCGGTGCCGGTCGGCTCGACACCGCTCACCCGTCGTCGGGCCCGCAGCCACCACCACGAACCGCCGGCCAGCAGCGCCAGCACCACCACGGCCGCCCCGAGCAGGATCGGCGGTTGCCGCCAGGCCGGCGTCGCGGGCACCGCCGCCTCCGGGACCGCTGCGCTGCGCCAGGTGGCGGTCGCGCAGTCGTACGGCTGGTCACCGTCGCTGGTGTACGCGCAGGCCGGTGCGGTCAGCGCCTGGCCCGGCGCGGTGGCGGCCAGGGCGGTGTCCAGGGTCCGGGTCGACCCGGCCGGCACGACGAGCCGCCAGGTGACCTCCCCGCCGCCGGTGGCCCCGCCCGGCCGGGTGGCCAGCCCACCCGCGCTGACCGCGGTGATCGAGGCGCCCGCCGGCACCTCCTGCCGGACCATGGTCTGCACCGTCGCGCTGCCGGTGTTGCGCACCATGATCCGGTAGCCCGGCACCGACGTCGCGGCGGGTGCCACGGCCACGGTGACCTGCGGAGCCGGTCGGGGTACGCCCGGGTTGCCGGCGGTGGTCATCCCCGGGGCGGGTGCCGTCGGGGTGACCGGCACGACCGCGCCGCTGGCCGCCACCCCGGGTGCGGCCGGGGCGGCCCGTGGGCGTACCGCCGGTGGTGGTGTCTCCCGGGCCGCCGCCACCGGCGTGGCCCAGGCGGCGAGACGGGCCGGTGCGGCGACCGCCGGGTCGAACTCACGGCCCCGGCGTGCCGCCGGGGCGCGGCCCGGATCCGCCGCGCCGGCCGGGTCTGCTGCCGGTGCCCGGCCCGGTGCCGTGGTACGTCCCGCCCCGGTGGCGGGCTCGGCGGCCGGTGCCCGGACCACGGGCGTGCCGGTCGTCGCCGGGGTGGCCGCGGCCGGGGTGGTCGTCGCCGGCGCGCGGGGCGCGGGGTCCGTGCCGGGCAGCGCCGGTACGGCGGCGAGAATGCCCAGGCAGTTCACGAAAACCGCGAGGGCCCTGTGGTGTCGTCTCGATGCAGGCATACCAACGAACCTCCGGAGCCGACGTTAGGAGCGGGGACCCTCCGGGCGGGTACGAAGCCCCGAACCCCGCCCGCAGCGCCGACCGATGGCCTACGCTGCGCCGACGTTTCCCGGTGGCCGACGGGCGACGCCGCCGTGGGGGATAGATTGGCCGGGTGCGTATCGCTCGTTTCGCTCATGCCAAGGGAATGTCGTTCGGGGTCGTCGAGGGCGAGTCGGAGGCCGGGCCGCAGGGCCTGACCATCGCCGAGATCGACGGCCACCCGTTCGGGCAGATCCAGTTCTCGGGCGCCCGCTGGGCGCTCTCCGACGTTCGGCTGCTCTCGCCGATCCTGCCGAGCAAGGTGGTCTGTGTCGGGCGTAACTACGCCGAGCACGCCGCCGAACACGGCAACGAGGTGCCGAAGGAGCCGTTGCTCTTCCTCAAGCCGTCCACCTCGGTGATCGGCCCCCGGGACGCGATCCGGCTGCCGATCTTCTCCAAGCACGTCGAGCACGAGGCGGAGCTGGCCGTGGTGATCGGTGCGCCGGGTGCCCGCCGGGCCGACCGGGCCGCCGCCGAGCGGGCCATCTTCGGCTACACCTGCGCCAACGACGTCACCGCGCGGGATCTGCAGCGTTCCGACTCGCAGTGGACCCGGGCCAAGGGCTTCGACTCGTTCTGCCCCATCGGCCCCTGGATCACCACCGGCCTGGACGTCTCCGACCTGGAGGTCCGCTGCGAGGTGGGGCGCAACCCCGACGAGATGGAGGTACGCCAGCTCGGTCGGACCAAGGACATGGTGTTCGACGTGCCGGCGCTGGTGTCGTACATCTCGCACGTGATGACGCTGCTGCCCGGGGACGTGGTGCTGACCGGCACCCCGGCCGGGGTTAGTCCGCTGACCGACGGGGATACGGTCACCGTGCGGATCGAGGGGATCGGCGAACTCACCAACTCGGTGGTCCCGGTCGCCTGAGCCGTACGACACCCCCTGTTTCCGCAGTTCAAGGGCGGTTTGGGGGATCGGATTTGGCCTGTTGGCGCGGGGAGGGTAAAGTTCCTTCCCGGCGCCACAAGGGGCCAATGGGGTATGGGGTAATTGGCAGCCCAACTGATTCTGGTTCAGTTAGTCTAGGTTCGAGTCCTGGTACCCCAGCGCAACCACAGGTTCACCCGAATCTGCGGACGCTGGATTCTGACGGTGATCGACACCGCTCCCGCCACGGGAGTCGAGTTGATCTCTGATAGAGTGCAGCTTCCCCGCCCGGCAGGGCAGGGAAGCACAAGCTATGTTCTGGCCCCGTCGTCTAGTGGCCCAGGACGCCGCCCTCTCAAGGCGGTAGCGCCGGTTCGAATCCGGTCGGGGCTACAACGCTGACAGCCCGTCCCACCTCGCTGGGGCGGGCTTCTTCGCATCCGTTCTGCCCGCCCGGCCGTTCTGCGCCGCCTGTCCGCCGGCCGTTCCGCGCCCGCCTGCCCGCCTGTCCGCCCGGGCCGTCCTGTCTGCCCGGCCGGGCAGACCCGCACGTGGGGCGCTGTTGCGCCATCCCAGCCACCAGGCACCGCTACTTTGCCCCGGGGCGCTCACATCCCCGGGGCGCTTGTGCCCCTGGGGTGCCCGCGTCCCCGATGCTGGCCGGCGATGGCCCGATCGGCGCACGACCGTAGGGCCCCGACCCCCGTCTTGGGGGCCGGACGTCGGTGCCGTTAGACTAATCCCGCGCCGCTCCCCGGGGCGGTGAAGCAGGAAAAGTGCCTGGCCCCGTCGTCTAGTGGCCCAGGACGCCGCCCTCTCAAGGCGGTAGCGCCGGTTCGAATCCGGTCGGGGCTACCACACGATCGGCCCGTCTCGCCCCGCGAGGCGGGCCGATCGCCATCTCTACCGCTCCCGCTCCCCGCCCCGGCCCCGCTCCCGGCCATCTCCCCTCCCCTCCCCTCCCCGCTCCCGCCGGTCTCGCCTCGGTGATCAAGAGGTTTGCGTCAGTTGATCAAGAGGTTTGCGTCACTTTGATCTCTAAACATGACGCAAACTTCTTGATCACCGAGGCGGGGCGAGGCGGGGTGGGGGAGGGTGGGGTGGGGGTGGGTGGGGGTTAGAGGCCGGAGAGGCGTTGGCCGGCGCGGACGACGGCCATGGCGTGGCGTTCGCCGGGGCGGCGGCCGAGGCGTTCGATCGGGCCGGAGATGCTGATCGAGGCGATCACCCGGCCGGTGCGGTCCCGGATGGGGGCGGAGACGCTCGCCACACCGGCCTCCCGTTCGGCGACGCTCTGCGCCCAGCCCCGGCGGCGTACCTCGGCGAGGGTGCGGCCGGTGAACTTGGACCGGGGCAGCAGCGGCATGACCGCCTCGGGGGGCTCCCAGGCGAGCAGGATCTGCGCGGCGGAGCCGGCCGTCATGGGCAGCACCGAGCCGACCGGGACGGTGTCCCGTAGGCCGCTGGCCCGTTCGGCGGCGGCCACGCAGACCCGTTCGTCGGCCCGGCGCAGGTAGAGTTGGGCGCTCTCCCCGGTGGCGTCGCGCAGTGCGGCCAGGAGTGGCTCGGCGGCGGTCAGCAGGACGTCCGGGGCGGCGTTGGCCAACTCGCCGAGCCGGGGCCCGGGACGCCATCGTCCCTGGGTGTCCCGGACCAGCATCCGGTGGATCTCCAGTGCCTGGGCCAGCCGGTGTGCGGTGGCTCGGGGCAGCTTGGTGCGTTCGACTAGTTCGGCCAGGCTGGCGCCGTCGACACAGGCGGCCAGGATGACCACCGCCTTGTCGAGCACGCCGACACCGCTCATACTGTGTCCCACAAGCCGAAATTTACCTCCCAGAATTTAGGATGTCCAGATGGTGGGAGTCACTCAACCGAGGACCCTGGCCGAAAAGGTCTGGGACGCACACGTCGTACGGACCGCCCAGGGCGAACCGGACCTGCTCTACATCGACCTGCACCTGCTGCACGAGGTGACCAGCCCGCAGGCGTTCGACGGGCTGCGCCAGGCCGGCCGGCGGGTCCGCCGCCCCGATCTCACGCTCGCGACCGAGGATCACAACACCCCGACCGGGTACGACGATCCCGCGTTCCGCCTGCGCCGGGGCGACCTGTTGACGATCGCGGACCCGACCTCGCGTACCCAGATCGAGACGTTGCGCCGCAACTGCGCCGAGTTCGGCCTGCGGCTGCACCCCCTGGGCGACGAGAACCAGGGCATCGTGCACGTGATCGGCCCCCAGCTGGGCGTGACCCAGCCGGGGATGACGATCGTCTGTGGCGACTCCCACACCGCCACCCACGGCGCGTTCGGCGCGCTGGCCTTCGGCATCGGCACCAGTGAGGTCGAACACGTCCTGGCCACCCAGACCCTGCCGCAGGCCCGCCCGAAGACCATGGCGGTCAACGTCACCGGTCAGCTCGGCCCCGGCGTCACCGCCAAGGACCTGGTCCTCGCGCTGATCGCCCAGGTCGGCACGGGCGGCGGACGCGGTCACATCGTGGAGTACCGGGGCGAGGCGATCCGGGCGCTGTCGATGGAGGGCCGGATGACGGTGGCGAACATGTCCATCGAGTGGGGCGCCAAGGCGGGCCTGATCGCGCCGGACGAGACCACCTTCGCGTACCTCAAGGGCCGGCCGCACGCGCCGGCCGGGGCGGACTGGGACGCGGCGCTTGCCTACTGGCGGACGCTGCCCACCGACGACGACGCGACCTTCGACGCCGAGGTGACCCTCGACGCGAGCCGGATCACCCCGTTCGTCACCTGGGGCACCAACCCCGGTCAGGGCGTCCCGCTCGGCGCGGCCGTGCCGGACCCGGAGGAGTTCACCACCGACGCCGAGCGGACCGCCGCGCGCCGGGCCCTGGAGTACATGGACCTCACCCCGGGCACCCCGCTGCGCGACCTCGCCGTCGACGTGGTCTTCGTGGGTTCCTGCACCAACGGCCGGCTGGAGGACCTGCGGGCCGCCGCCGACGTGCTGCGTGGCCACCGGGTCGCCGACGGGGTACGCATGCTGGTGGTGCCCGGCTCCGCCGCCGTGCGGGAGGCCGCCGAGGCGGAGGGCCTGGACAAGGTCTTCGCCGACGCCGGAGCGGAGTGGCGGTTCGCCGGCTGCTCGATGTGCCTGGGCATGAACCCGGACACCCTGAAGCCGGGCGAGCGTTCGGCCTCGACCTCCAACCGCAACTTCGAGGGCCGGCAGGGCCGGGGCGGGCGTACCCACCTGGTGTCGCCGCCGGTCGCCGCCGCCACCGCCGTGACCGGCCGGCTCGCCGCCCCGGCCGATCTGTAGAAGGGCAGCCGAGAGATGGACAAGTTCACCACCCACACCGGCACCGCCGCGCCTTTGCGGCGTTCCAATGTGGATACCGATCAGATCATCCCGGCCGTGTATCTCAAGCGGGTGACCCGGACGGGCTTCGCCGACGGGCTCTTCCGGGCCTGGCGCGACGATCCCGCATTCGTGCTCAACAACCCGGCGTATTCCGGGGCCAGCATCCTCGTGGCGGGGCCCGAGTTCGGCACCGGGTCGTCCCGGGAGCACGCTGTGTGGGCGCTGCGCGACGGTGGTTTCCAGGCGGTCGTCTCGCCCCGGTTCGGTGACATCTTCCGGGGCAACGCGCTCAAGGAAGGGCTCCTCCCGGTCGAATTGGAACTGGCCGCGGTCGAGCAGATCTGGGACCTCGTGGAGGCCGATCCGACCACGCCGGTGACGGTCGACCTGACCACCCGTGAGGTCCGGGTCGGGGATTCCACCTGGCCGTTCCCGCTCGACGACCACAGCCGCTGGCGGCTGATGGAGGGCCTCGACGACATTGGACTCACCCTGCGGCACGTCGCCGACATTGAGGCGTACGAGGCCGGCCGACCGTCGTTCACCCCCGCCGTGGTCTAGCCGTACGCCGGGCCACGGCACCGTTTTCGCCCCCACCGGTTCATCCGGTGGGGGCGAATCCGTTACGACACAAGGGCTTTTTTCCACCGAATGTTTGTGTCCAGGCAGCACAGGGCATACGGTGCGCGCAGAATGGCTCGCGTCGAGTCAGTTGCACAATCGGGAGGAAGTCGTGAACAAGGCCGAGCTCATCGAGGCGCTCGCCGCTCGCCTGGGGGACCGGAAGTCGGCGACGGCGGCGCTCGACGCGGTCCTCGCCGAGGTCCAGGCGGCGGTCACCAAGGGCGACAAAGTGGCGATCACCGGATTCGGATCGTTCGAAAAGCGTGTCCGGGCGGCGCGAACAGCGCGCAACCCGCGTACCGGTGAGGCGGTGAAGGTCAAGAAGACATCCGTGCCGGCCTTCAAGCCGGGCGCCGGTTTCAAGGAGATGGTGGCCACCGGCAAGGTGCCGAAGACCGCCGCTCCGGCGAAGAAGACCACCACCACGGCGGCCGCCAAGGCCACCGGCACGAAGGCCACCGCCGCCAAGGCGGCCGGCGCCAAGGCCACCGGCGCGAAGGCGACCACGGCCAAGGCGACCACGGCCAAGAAGACGACCGCGGCCAGCAAGGCGACCGGGACGAAGGCGACCGGCGTCAAGGCCACCGCGGCCAAGAAGACGACCGCGGCCAGCAAGGCCACCGGTGCCGCCAAGACCACCGCGGCGAAGGCCACCAAGGCCGCCACCGCGACCAAGGCGGCCACGAAGAAGGCCGCTCCGGCGAAGAAGACCGCCACGGCGACCAAGTCGGCTCCCGCCCGGAGCACGGCGGCCAAGAAGACCGCTGCGGCCAAGAGCACCACCGCCAAGGCCACCACCGCCAAGGCCACCACCGCCAAGGCCACCACCGCGAAGAAGGCGCCGGCGAAGCGGACCGCCGCCAAGCGCTGATTTCCCGGTACGACGAAACGGGCGCCCACCGTCACGGTGGGCGCCCGTTTCCGACCTCCAACCGGGGGCCGGCCGTGACTGTCCGGCGTCGGCCGGGTCGTGAGGGTCCTGCGTCTGGTCGGCCGCGAGGGCGCAGCGGTTTCCGGCCGCGGCTGTCCGGCGTCGGCCGACCGTTAGGGTCCTGCACCCGGTCGGCCGCGAGGGCGCAGCGGCGAGTGTCCGGGGCCGGTCGGGGGTGGGTGTTCAGAGGCGGTCGGCGGCGAGTAGCCGGTCGGCGGTGAAGGCGAGCAGCCACCCGCCCCCCTTGGCGGTGCCGAAGTCGTCGTCGCGCCCGGCGAGCCGGGCCAACGCCCCCGGGATCACCTTGCCCTGGCTGCACACCCCGACCGGCTGCCCACCGGCGGCCAGTTCGGCCAACCGGCCGGCGGCGGCCAACGCGCACTCGTCGACCTGCTGACCCGGCTGCGGCTCGTCGAAGTCCCCGCACACCTCGATCGGCAGATCCAGCAGGTCGGCCACCGGGTCCAGGGTCTGCACGCAGCGGCGGGGCGAGGCCGACAGCAGCCGTACCGGGCGGACCAGGGCGACCAGCGGGGCCAACGCCCGCGCCTGGGTGACCCCCTCGGCGTCCAACGGCCGGCCGGTGTCCGGTCCGGACCAGGTCGCCCGCTTACCGGCGTGGGCGTGCCGGACCAGCGCCACCGTGCCGGTGACCCTGGGCAGGGCGGCGAACGCGGTCAGCACCTGCGCGTCGTGCGGGTAGCTGACCCGCCGGACGGCGGCGTCGACGTCGAGCCAGCACACGTCGTCGACCTCGGTGTCCGGCTGGAACCCGCCGGTGGCCACGGCCCGCATCGACCAGTAGTCGACCACCTTCGGCCGGCCCTCGCTGCGGTACCGCACGGTGGGCAGCCGGACCTGCGGCACCGCCCGCACGTCGGACTCCTCGGCCACCTCGCGGACGGCGGCCAGCAGCGGGTGCTCGCCGCGTTCCAGCTTGCCCTTGGGCAGCGACCAGTCGCCGTAGCGGGGTCGGTGCACCAGGCAGACCTCGACCCCGCCGTCACCGGCTGGCCGCCAGGCCACCCCACCGGCCGCCCGGATCCCGGCCGCCTCCTCGTCCACCATCTGGTCACCCTACGTCCGGAGAATCGGTCGTGCCGGTCGCCCGTCTGGCCCGCCGCCCGCCCGTCTGGCCTGCCGCCCGCCCGGCCCGCCGGACGGGCGATCTGACGGTCAGCCGGCGGAGCTGCCCACCCGGCGCAGCAGCAGCTCCTGCAGGTCGTGCAGGGGCTGCTCGGCGCTGCCGGTACGCCGGGTCCAGTTGCCGTCGGCGGCCAGCTCGAACGCGTCCACGTCCGGGCTCATCGCGGTGGTCATCACCTGGTCCAGTTCGGCTCGGGCGACCGGGTCACTGACCTGCACCAGCGCCTCGACCCGGCGGTCGAGGTTGCGGTGCATCAGGTCGGCGGAACCCATCCAGAACTCGGCGTCGCCGTTGTTGCCGAACCGGAAGATCCGCGAGTGTTCCAGGAACCGGCCGAGGATCGAGCGGACCCGGATGTTCTCCGACAGCCCCGGCACCCCCGGCCGCAGCGTGCACATGCCCCGGATCAGCAGGTCCACGTGCACGCCGGCCCGCGACGCCCGGTAGAGCGCGTCGGTGATCTCCTCGTCGACCAGCGAGTTCACCTTGAACTGCACCAGCCCCGGCATGCCCAGCCGGACGTGCGCGATCTCCCGTTCGATCCGCTCGATCAGGCCGCTGCGGATGCCCTGCGGGGCGACCAGCAACCGCCGGTACGCGGTCTGCCGGCTGTAGCCGGTGAGCACGTTGAACAGGTCGGTCAGGTCGGCGCCGATCTCCGGGTCGGCGGTGAGCACGCCGAAGTCCTCGTACAGTCGGGCGGTCTTGGGGTGGTAGTTGCCGGTGCCGATGTGGCAGTACCGGCGGATCTGGTTGCCCTCCTGGCGTACCACCAGGGCGGTCTTGCAGTGTGTCTTGAGCCCGACCAGTCCGTAGACGACGTGGCAGCCGGCCCGTTCCAGGGTGCGCGCCCAGCCGATGTTGGCCACCTCGTCGAAGCGGGCCTTCAGCTCCACCAGCACCACCACCTGCTTGCCGGCGGCGGCGGCGTCGACCAGCGCGTCGACGATCGGGGAGTCGCCGCTGGTGCGGTAGAGGGTCTGCTTGATGGCCAGCACGTTCGGGTCGGCGGCGGCCTGCTCGACGAAGCGTTGCACGCTGGTGGCGAACGAGTGGTACGGGTGGTGCACCAGCACGTCGCCGTCGCGCAGGGTGGCGAAGACGCTGCGCGGCACCTCGCCCTCGGCCAGCCGGGGGTGGGTGGCCGGCACGAACGGCTTGTCCTTCAGGTCGGGGCGGTCCGCCTCGCCGTAGAGCTGCCACAGCGCCGACAGGTCCAGCAGGCCGGGCACCCGCAGCACGTCGTGCCCGTCCATGTCCAGCTCGCGGACGAGCAGCTCCAGCATGTGGTCGGAGATGGAGGCGGCCACCTCCAGCCGGACCGGGGGGCCGAAGCGTCGCCGGGCCAGTTCCCGTTCCAGGGCCTGGAGCAGGTCCTCGTCGCGGTCCTCGTCGACCTCCACCTCGGCGTTGCGGGTGACCCGGAACAGGTGGCACTCGACCACCTGCATGCCGGAGAAGAGCTGCCCAAGGTGCACCGAGATGAGTTCCTCGACGGGCAGCATCCGCAGCCCCGGCTGGTCGCGGGCCACCCGGACGAAGCGGGGCACGTTGTTGGGTACCTTGACCCGGGCGAACAGCTCCGAGCCGCCGTCCGGATCCCGAACCGCCACGGCCAGGTTCAGCGACCGCCCGGAGATGTACGGGAACGGGTGCGCGGGGTCCACCGCGAGCGGGGTGAGCACCGGGAAGATGTGTTCGCGGAAGTAGGTGCGCAGCCGTTCCCGTTCCGGGTCGTCCAGCTCCGCCCAGCGCAGGATCCGGATGTCCTCCCGGGCCAGTTGCGGCAGCAGCTCGTCGACGAAGCAGGCGGCCTGCCGGGCGACCAGGCCGGCGGCGCACTCGGTGATCCGTTCCAGCTGGGTACGCAGCGGCAGCCGGTCCCCGCCGCGTACCGGCAGACCGGCGGAGAGGCGGCGCTTGAGCCCGGCCACCCGCACCATGTAGAACTCGTCGAGGTTGCTGGCGAAGATGGCCAGGAACTTCGCCCGTTCCAGCAGCGGCGTGCCGGGGTCCTCGGCCAGGGCCAGCACCCGGCCGTTGAAGTCGAGCCAGGACAGCTCCCGGTTGAGGAACCGGTCCGCCGGCAGCGGTTCGACGGCGGGTGCCCCGTCGGCGGTGCTCGACCCCGTGGCGGTGGACGTGCCGTCGGCGGTGGGCCGGTCGCCGGTGTCGAGCACCTCGTCCAGGCCGGCGGAGGCCCCGGCGGCGCTGGCGGCGGGGGAGTCGGGTGCCGTGGCGGCGACGTCGGAGGGGGCGCGGCGGGTGCGGGAACCGCCCCGGCGGCGGGTGCCGTTGCGGGTCGGGTCGGTGGCGGCGGACGGGTTGGTGGGGTGCTCGCGAGGGGTGCTCACCCGCTCATAATCACCCGATTACGGTTAACGCAAAATGAACTTGGGCCGGGTTGTTCAGGCCATCGTCGGCAATGTCACCCGGACGACGCCGCCGTCCGGATCGGTTTCCACCCGGAGCCGCTGGCCGAGGCGGAGCAGGCGCAGCCCGGAGGCGTCGAAGGCGCGGGCCGGGAAGGGCAGCTCGGTGCCGTCGTCGAGGAGCAGCACGCCGGTGCGGGTCTGCGCGTCGAAGGTCGCCACGGTGCCCTGCATGTCAGCACCGTACACCTGTGGTGTCGCCGGGGTGGGTGGTCGGTCCGGGGCCGCCGGCCGGTTCAGCCGGGCCGGCCGGGACGACGCCGGTCAGCGCGCCGGTGGCCGGGCCGAGGCCGAGCCGGGCCGCGTCGGCCAGGTCGGCGGCGGTGTCGACGTCGCGCCGCAGGCTCGGCCAACCGCCCGGCAGCGGCACCGCCCCGGAGGCCAGGTGGGCGGCGGCCGAGTCGACCCCGAACCGGGGGTCCAGCGGCACCCCGGGAGGCGCGGCGAGCAGCGTGGTGCCGGTGCCGGGGGCGTCGGAGACGAACCGGCGTACCCCCGCCGGGCCGGTGCCGACCGCGTGCAGTGCGGCGGCCAGTTCGGCCGGGCGCAACGCCGGCAGGTCCGCGGTGAGCGCCGCCACCCAGGTCCCGCACCCACCTCCGGCCGGGTCGTCACCGTCGGTGACCGCCACTTCGACGCCGTGCCGTAGGGCGGCGTTCAGCCCGGAATCCGGGCGGTCCGGCACCACCCGGGCGCCCGCCGCGCCGACCGCCGCCGCCACCTGCGGGTCGGCGGTGACCACCAGCACCTCGGCGACCGCCGGGCAGGCCAGCGCCGCGCCGACCGTGTCGGCCGTCAACGCCAGCGCCAGCTCCTCGTGGGGTACGACCGGCAGCGCCCCCCGCAGTCGGCTCTTGGCCGCACGGAGCCGCTTCACCGGTACCACCACCACCCACCTCGCCTGGCCCACGTCGACAATCCTGCCAGCGCCGACGGCGGTACCCCTCACTGGCCGTACCGGGGACGAGCAGGCATGATTTCCGCTGCGGGCCGCAACGGTGGGGGTGCGGCGCGCGGGCGGGGTGACGAGGAGGCAGGGGTGACACGGCGCAGGCTGGGTTTCTGGCGACGGTTCGCCGTGGCGCTGGTCAAGCCCGTGATGCTGGCCTGGACCCGGCGCACCTGGCACGGGGCCGAGGAGCTGCGCCGTCCGGGGGGCGTCATCATCGTCCCCAACCACCTCTCGCACACCGATCCGCTGGTCTGCGCGCACTTCATCTACGACGCCGGCCGGTGGCCGCAGTTCCTCGGTAAGGCCAGCGTGTTCCGGGTCCCGGTGGTCGGCTGGATCCTGCACCGCTGCCGGCAGATCCCGGTGGAACGGGAGACGTCCGTCGCGGTCAAGTCGTTGGACCGGCTGGTCGCCGCGCTGGACGCGGGCGGCGCGGTGGTCATCTACCCGGAGGGCACCATCACCCGGGAGCCGCAGCTGTGGCCGATGCGAGGCAAGACCGGCGCGGCCCGGCTGGCCCTGGCCACCGGCGCACCGGTCATCCCGGTCGCGCTGTGGGGCCCGGAACGGCTCTTCGACCCGCGTACCCGCCGGGTGGGGTTGCGGCCCCGGACCCCGGTGACGGTGGTGGCCGGTCCGCCGGTCGACCTGAGCCGGTGGGCGGGGGCCACCCCCGGCCGGGTGGTGCTGGAGGAGATGACCGACCAGATCATGTTGACCCTGCGTGACCTGCTCGCCGGCATCCGGGGCGGGACACCGCCGCCGCTGTGGGAACGTCCCGTCAGTCCGCGTACTCCCGAGGTGACCGAATGAGCGAGTGGATCGACCGGCACGACGCACGGACGGCAGGGGCATGAGCGGACGGACCGGGCGGACCGGCGCGTGGGCGTACGGCGTCACCGACGGTGGGGAGGCGACGGCGTGAGTGGCCACGTGGCGGTGCTGGGGGCCGGTTCCTGGGGGACGGCGTTCGCCAAGATCCTCGCCGACGCCGGCCGGGAGGTGACCATCCTGGCCCGGCGGGAACAGGTCGTCGAGGCGATCCGCACCCACCGGCGCAACCCCGACTACCTGCCGGAGCTGCGGCTGCCCGACCGGGTCACCGCGACCGGCGACGCGGCCAAGGCGATCTCCGGCGCGGAGCTGGTGGTGCTGTCGGTGCCGTCGCAGACGCTGCGCGGCAACCTCGCCGAGTGGGCCGGTCACCTCGCCCCGGACGCCACCCTCGTCTCCCTGATGAAGGGGATCGAGCTGGGCACCACCCGGCGGATGAGCGAGGTGATCGTGGAGACCGCCCGGGTCACCGCCGACCGGGTGGTGGTCGTCTCCGGCCCCAACCTGGCCCCCGAGATCGCCGTCGAGCAGCCGGCCGCGACGGTGGTCGCCGGCACCGACGCCCGCCGCACCGAACTGGTGCAGCAGTCGATCCGCACCCCGTACTTCCGGCCCTACACCAACGACGACGTGATCGGCTGCGAGCTGGGCGGGGCGGTCAAGAACGTGATCGCCCTGTCCTACGGGATCGCCACCGCGATGGGCTTCGGCGACAACACCCGGGCGATGCTGATGACCCGGGGGCTGGCCGAGACCGCCCGCCTGGGCGTGGCGCTCGGCGCCGACCCGATCACCTTCGCCGGCCTGGCCGGCATGGGTGACCTGGTAGCGTCCTGCTCGTCGCCGTTGGCCCGCAACCGCACCTTCGGCGAGCACCTGGGCCGGGGGGAGACCCTGGAGCAGGCGCAGGCGGCCACCCGACAGACCGCCGAGGGCGTGAAGAGCTGCCTGGCCATCCGGGACCTGGCCCGCGCGCACGGGGTGGAGATGCCGATCACCGAGCAGATCGAACGGATCTGCCACGAGGGGATGGACCCGAGGCTGGCAGTGGACACCCTGATGAGCCGTACCGCCAAGCCGGAGTCGTACGAGTGAGCGGCCAGCCGGTCCCACCGGGGGAGCACGGGCACTGGCACGACGGGACCCGGTGCGTGCACGCCGGGCTGCCGGAGCCGGCGCCGGGGCAGCCGTTCCTGCCCGGCCCGGTGTTCGCCGCGCCCTATCACCTCGACCCGTGGCAGGGGCCGGCCGGGGCGCCGAACGGCTACGGCCGCCCGGACAACCCGACCCGCCGGCTGCTGGAGACGGCCATCGGGGAACTGGAAGGGGGCGACTGCCGGGTCTTCGCCTCCGGGCAGGCCGCCATCACCGGAATGCTGCTGGCGGTGCTGCGCCCCGGCGACACCGTGCTGCTGCCCGCCGACGGCTACTTCCCCGTCCGGGCGTTCGCCACCGACACCCTCGCCGGGATGGGGGTACGGGTCAGCTTCGTGCCCACCGCCGGGCCGTACCCGTCGTTCGACGGGGTACGGCTGGTGCTGCTGGAGACCCCGGCGAACCCGGGCCTGGACGTGGCCGACATCGCCGCCGTGGCCGACGCGGCGCACGCGGCCGGCGCGCTGGTCGCGGTGGACAACACCACCGCCACCCCGCTCGGGCAGCGCCCGCTGGACCTGGGAGCCGACCTGGTGGTCGCCTCCGGCACCAAGGCGCTGACCGGCCACTCGGACCTGCTGCTGGGCTACGTGGCCTCCCGGTCGGCGCAACTGCTGGAGACGGTGACCGGGTGGCGGACCACCACCGGTGCGGTGCCCGGGGCGTTCGACGCCTGGCTGGCCCACCGGTCGCTGGCCACCCTCGACCTGCGGTTGGCCCGGCAGTCCGCCAACGCGGCGGCACTGGTCGAGCTGCTCGCCGGCCGGGCCGACGTGACCGGGCTGCGCTGGCCGGGCCGCCCGGAGGACCCGGCGTACCCGGTGGCGTCGCGGCAGCTGCGACGGATGCCCGGGGTGCTCTCGTTCGACCTCGGGGACGCCGACCGGGTGGCCCGGTTCATCGTCGCGTCCCGGCTGGTCACCGCCGCGACCTCGTTCGGTGGCCTGCACACCAGCGCCGACCGGCGGGCGCAGTGGGGCGACGACACGGCCCCCGGCTTCGTCCGGCTCTCCTGCGGGGTGGAGGACACCGCCGATCTGGTCGCCGACGTGGCCGCCGCACTGGACAGCGCGGGGGCGGCCGGTCCGCTATCGTGATGCCGGCCCGTACGGGCCCCGACCGGAGGAGGTGAGTCCGATCCACCAGACATCAGGACCGGCGCTCCCCGTCGAGTCCCCGTCGCTGCGGTAGCGACGGTGGGAGCGCCGACGTGCGCTCCCGAAAGGCATCACCATGGCATCCGACCTGTTTCCCCACGATCACGCCGCCCTCGTCGCCCGGCTGCGCGCCGCCGGCTGCGTCTATGCCGAGGACGAGGCGACGCTGCTCGTCTCCGCCGCCGACTCGCCGCAGGTGTTGACCGCCCTGACCGACCGGCGGGTCGCCGGTGAACCGTTGGAACACCTGCTCGGCTGGGCCGAGTTCTGTGGCCGTCGGGTCGCCGTCGACCCGGGGGTGTTCGTACCCCGGGCCCGGACCGCGCTGCTGGTGGAAGCCGCCGTGTCGGTCGCCGGGCCGGCCCCGGCGCTGGTCGACCTCTGTTGCGGCTCGGGCGCGATCAGCGTCGCGCTGGTCGACCGGCTCGCCCCCCGCTGGCTCGCCGCCGTCGACGTGGACCCGGCCGCCGTGGCCTGCGCCCGCCGTAACCTGGCCGGCCGGGACGTCACCGTCGTGCAGGGCGACCTGTACGACCCGCTGCCGCTTCAGTGGCGGGGCCGGTTGGACGTGGTGGTCGCCAACGCCCCCTACGTGCCCACCCCGGCGGTGGCTCTGATGCCGGCGGAGGCACGGCTGCACGAGGCGTCGGTGGCGTTGGACGGCGGCAGCGACGGGCTGGCCGTGTTGCGCCGGGTGGCGGCCGGTGCGGTCGACTGGCTGCGGCCCGGCGGTCACCTGGTGGTGGAGGTCAGCGCCGGGCAGGCCGGGGCGTTGTGCGAGGCGATGACCGGGCTGGGTCTGCTGCCGACGGTGCTGCGCGCCGAGGAGTGGGAGGCCACCGGGGTCCTCGCCCGCCGCCCGGACTGAGCGGCCCCGCCGCCGACCGGGTGCTCTTCGACGCCGACGACCGCTCCGAGGTCGAACGGCCGGTCGGGTCCGACCGGGGCGACCCGACGGCGGGTTCGCCCCGGTCGGGGGCGTGACGGGCGGCGGGAACGGGAACTAACCTCGCAGCAGACCCAGGTGGAGGTGGCGGATGGTCGGCGTGGACGTGCCGGTGGTGGTCGGCCTCGACAACGGTGGCACCAGCAACAATGCCACCGTGCTCCGCCTGGACGGCCGGTTCCTGGTCGATGGGCTGGTGGAGACCCCCAGCGAGGTGACCGCCGGGCCGCAGGTGGCGATCGAGGCGCTGGCCCACGCGTTCGACGGGGTGCTGGCCCACACCGGTGTGCCCCGCGAGCAGGTCCGGGCGGTGGGGTTGGACACCCCAGGGCCGGCCAGCGCCACCGGCGTCATCTCGTCCCGGGGGTCGACGAACTTCGCCCAGCCCGCCTGGCACGGGTTCGACGTGCGGGGCGCGCTGGAGCGACGTCTCGGCCTGCCGGTGATCTATCACAACGACGGCAACGCCGCCGCGCTCTACGCCCACCACGTCCACTTCGGAGCCGAGGCGGCGACCCGGTCGTCGGTCGCGGCGATCGTCGGCACCGGTCTCGGCGGCGGGCTGGTGATCGACGGCCGGGTGGTCACCGGCGCGGCCGGGATGGCCGGGGAGTTCGGCCACGTGCACATCCCGCTGGCCGGGCTGCTCGCCCCCGGTCAACCCGAACCGCGGTGCGCCTGCGGCTTCGTCGGGGACGCGGAGAGCGTCGCCTCGCTGACCGCGATCGGCCGCAACCTGCTGCCGTACCGGCTGTCCCGGCAGCCGGAGCATCCGTTGGCGCAGGAGCCGCCCGAGCGTGCCGCCAGGCTGCTGCGGGGGTACGCCGAGCGCGGTGATCCGCTGGCCCGGGAGGTCTTCGCCCAGCAGGCGGCGGCACTCGGCCGGTTGTTCACCATCGCCGCGAACTTCGCCGACCCGCATGCGTACTTCGTCGGTGGTGGGGTGGTGGAGGCGACGCCGGAGTTCCGCGACTGGTTCCTCGACACCGTCCGGGCGCACACGGTGCTCCGGGCGGAGCAGGCCGCGCTGGTCACCTTCGCCCTGGTCCCGGACCGGGACATGGCCGGGGCGCGTGGGGTGGCCATCGCCGCGGCCGAGGCGGTCCGCCCTGCCGCCGCCCCGCCTGCCGCCCTGATCGACTGACCCGTCCGCCCCCGCACCGCTTCGGTGCGGGGGCGGTGCCGGGTCAGTGGCGCTGTGGGGCCGGCGGCGGGGCGGTGGCGAAGGCGGCCCAGGCCGTGGGTGGGAAGAGCAGCACCGGGCCGCCCGGGTCCTTGGAGTCGCGGATCGCGACCCGGCCCGGCAGTGACGCCAGCTCGACGCAGGCCCCCTCGTCCCCGCTGTGGCTGCTCTTGCGCCAGGCGGCCCCGGACAGGGCCACGCCGATCGTCGGTGTCATCGGTCTCCTACCGTCCCTTCATCAGTTGCAGCAGTCGGTCGCGGCTGTCCGCCGGGCTGAGCGCGACGGTCCGCAGATGTTCCATGATCTTGGTGCAGGTCCGCAGGTCACCCGGCCGGTCCAGGACCATCTGACCGGCCACGGTCTCCACCGAGGCGATCAGCGGGTCCTCGGGGTCGGCGAACTCCAGGATGTGCAGCGAGCCCCGGGTGCCCCGGTGGTAGCCGGCGGAGAGCGGGATCACCTGGACGGTGACGTTCGGCAGCTCCGCCGTCTTGAGCAGGTGGCTCAGCTGCGCCTCCATCACCGTGCGGTCGCCGACGGGACGCAGCAGCGCGCCCTCGTCGATGATCGCGTCGAAGATTGGGGGTTCGGCGGCGGTGATCCGTTGCTGCCGGTCCAGCCGGAGCTTGACCCGCTGCTCGACCTGGTCGTCGGTGAGGGTGTGCGGCCCGCCCCGCATCACGCCCCGGATGTAGTCGGCGGTCTGGAGCAGGCCGGGCACGATCGAGGGTTCGAAGTTGGCGATCGCGGTGGCTTCGGCCTCCAGCGCGATGAAGTCGATCGTGCGTTTGTCCAGCAGGTGTGAGTAGGGCACCCACCAGCCGGGTTTACGGGTGTCCTTGGCGAGCTGGACCGCTGCGGCGATCTCCTCGGGCCGTACCCCGTAGAGGCTGAGCAGCGCGCGGACGGTGGCCGGGTTGACCAGGGTCTGTGCGTTCTCGTAGCGGCTGAGGGTGCTGCGGGTGCTGTTGATCTCGTCGGCGGCGGCCTCCAGGGTGAGGCCGGCCGCTTCCCGGTGGGCGCGTAGGGCGATGCCCAGGCGGCGAGCCCGAGCGGTCTTGGGAGCCATACGTCGATGGTGGCATATGTCTTTGGGAACTTGTGCATGAGAGAACGTCGATGAGAGTTGCATTCACGCCTGTCCACCTGTCAATCTGTAACGGAGTCCTCACCAACGGTTGTCGTGGCGACGGCGGTGGTGAGTGACCGGAGGGGATGAGGCGCGTGGCGATCGGGTTTACTCCCCCGTTCCCGATCGCCACGTGCCGCCGCCGCCATCCATCGTCTGGAAAGGACTTCGGACTGTGAGGGGCCTGATGACGGCGATGACGCGGTTCCTGGTGGTGCTCAGTGACGTCCGGCCGGTGGAGGCGCAGGTGCGCGACGAACGGGCCTGCCCCGAGCGCCGTCGCCAGGTCGTCGGCGCGAACAGTCGGGAGGCGGCCGACCGGATCGCCGGGGCGTTCATGGCCCTGGGCATGGTCCGGGCCGGGCGGCAGCGGGTGAAGGTGATCGCCGTCGGGCGTCGCCGTCGCGTCCTGCCCGCCGACCCGGGCTGAGCGTCACGTACCGTATCGGGGTGGATGACCGTTTGCGAGGGCGGTTCGCGTCCTGCCGGGTATCACCATCGGGGTGTCGCCACCCACAGTAAGGTCAGTCGGGTGAGCGCAACTGACGGCTCCGCAGGCGCGTACCGAGAGGTGACCCGAGTGACCACCCCAGGCAAGACCCGCGTGGCGATCGTCTTCGGCGGCCGCAGCCCCGAACACGGCATCTCCTGCGTCAGCGCCGGCAGTGTGCTCGGCGCGCTCGACCCCGACGAGTACGACGTGGTGCCGGTCGGCATCACCCGGCAGGGCCAGTGGGTGCTGACCAGCGGGGACCCGGGCGAGTTGGCGATCCGGGCCCGCAAGCTCCCGGAGATCACCGCCGGGGCCGGGGCCGAGGTCGTGCTGCGGGCCGACCCGACCGCAGGGGGCCTGCTGGTGCTCGACCCCACCGAGGGCCCCCGGGCACTCGCCGACGTCGACGTCGTCTTCCCGGTGCTGCACGGCGCATACGGCGAGGACGGCACCATCCAGGGCATGCTGGAGATGGCCGACATCCCGTACGTCGGCGCGAACGTCTTCGCCTCCGCCGCGGCGATGGACAAGGAATTCACCAAGAAGCTCTGCGTCGCCGAGGGCATCCCGGTCGGCCCGTACGCGGTGCTGCGCAACGGGATGACCCTGAGCGAGACCGACAAGCAGCGGCTGGGGCTGCCGGTCTTCGTCAAGCCGTCCCGTGCCGGCTCGTCGTTCGGCATCACCAAGGTCGACGACTGGGCGCAGCTCGACGCCGCCGTGGCCACCGCCCGGGAGATCGACACCAAGGTGCTGGTCGAGGCCGCGATCGTCGGCCGGGAAATCGAGTGCGGCGTGCTGGAGGGCGAGGCCGGCGGGGCGCCCGAGGCGTCCGTGCTGGCCGAGGTGCGGATGGTCGGCGACCGCGAGTGGTACGACTTCGAGGCCAAGTACCTCTTCGCCGACGAGGTCTGCGAGTACGACGTCCCCGCCGGGCTGCCCGACCGGGTCACCCGTCAGGTCCAGGAGTACGCCACCCGTGCCTTCACCGCGCTGGACTGCGCCGGCCTGGCCCGGGTCGACTTCTTCGTCACCCCCGACCTGGACGTCTACCTCAACGAGATCAACACGATGCCCGGGTTCACCCCGACGTCGATGTTCCCCCGGATGTGGGCGGCCAGCGGCCTGGAGTACCCCAAGCTGGTCAACCGGCTGATCCGGACCGCCCTGCACCGGCACTGACCCCTGCGCCGGCACTGACCTCCGTGCCGGCACTGACCTCCGCCGCCGGCCCTCCCGCAGACCGGCGTTCGGGCATCCTCCCGACGTCGGTCGACCATGTTGTCGGTCCCTGATTCGGGCGGTCCTGGCCGGGGCCATTCTGTCAATGAGTGAGAGTAATCCACCGGCATATCCCACGGGCAATAAATCCGATGGTGGTTATGGCAATTTTGGTGGGGTGGCACGGATTCCTGACAACCATTGTTCGGCGTTGTGATCAATAGTGAAAACTCAATATGCTGCCGGAGTTCGGATACCTGCAAGGGGCAAATTGGAGGTCCTCTTGAAATCCGCTCTGCGTTGGTCCGTGAGTGCCGGTGCGGCATTCACCCTGATCCTGACCGGTGCGCCGGCAGCCGAGGCGAATTCGACCACGGTCGACCAGAAGGGAAACATCACGGCAATTGCCCGTACCCTGGACGGCCGGGCGATCGCCAATGAGAAGATCGCGCAGGAGGTCGCCGACTTCTGGACCCCGCAGCGCATGGCGTCCGCCGTCGACCTGGACTTCCCGAAGTCGGGCAGGGCCGCCGCGTCGTCGAGCCACGCGCCGAAGCCCACCGGACCGGCCGGTACGGTCGCGCCGGTGGCACCGAGCGTCGCCAGTGGCCCCAGGACGATGCTGAACGAGGCGGTGACCGTCGGCAAGGTCTACTTCACGGTCCCCGGCGGCGGCACCGCCTCCTGCTCGGCCAGCACCGTCGCCAGCGCCAAGCGGCGGCTCGTGGTGACCGCCGGCCACTGCGTGCACCAGGGCGGCGGTGGTCAGTGGTACACCAACTGGCAGTTCGTCCCCCGGTACCGCAACGGGGTGCGGCCGTTCGGCACCTTCGTGGCCTACAGCCTCTCCACCCGTGGCGCCTGGGCCAGCTCGTCGAGCTATGCCGAGGACATGGGCATCGCGGTGATGTCCAACGGCGGCATCTACAACGCGAAGGTCGTCGACACCGTCGGCGGCAACGGGCTCCGGTGGAACTGGGGCTACAGCGTCTCGGTCACCGCCCTCGGCTATCCGTCCAACCTCGGCGGCGGTGAGAGCCAGCAATACTGCCAGAGCACCACCTGGGACGCGGGCGGCCAGCAGATCCGGATGTACTGCAACATGACCTACGGTTCCAGTGGCGGGCCGTGGTTGCAGGAATACAACGACTCGATCGGTGCCGGCTACATCAACAGCACCGTCAGCCACGGCGACAATCCCGGCAACGGGCAATTCGACGGCCCGTACTACGACGACGACATCAAGAGCCTCTACGACTACGCAGAAGCCGGCTCTCCCGCGTAATTCCCTCCCCGGACAGCGCCCCGGCCACCGGCCGGGGCGCTGTCGTGCCGTGCGGCCCCCGGAATACGAATTGTCAGGGCCCCGGCGTAATCCGGGTGCGGGCCGTCGTGCGGGTGGGCTGACGCGGGGTGGCGCGCTGCGGCGGTTGCCGCCCCTGGTCCGCCGGCCGCACCCCGGCGCGCTGCACGAAGATGCTCCGCCGGGCCACCGCCCGGTCCCGGGCGTCGAGCTGGTAGACGTCCAGCCAGACCCACCCGTCGTACGTCGGCCGGTCGTCGATACGGATCAGCCGGCACCTGATCGGGCGGATGAACTGCACGCTGGCCGCCCGGGTGATCAGCAGCAGGTCACCGGGCTTCACGGCGCGGCCGGCCGCTGCTGCTCACCGGCATCGGGGCCGGCATCGGGGGCGGTGTGGTGGCGAGGTGGGTGGTCGGGCCGGTCGCGCCAGGCGCGGAGGGTCTCGGCGGCTGCGGTGAGGCGGCGGCAGGAGCCGTCGGGCTGGCAGCGGGGGCAGGCGTTGCGGTGGTGGAAGTCGACCACGTAGCCGGCCATCAGGACGCGGAACGGTGGTTCGGGTCGCCCCTCAAGCATGGCGGGTGCCCCGCTGGACGTGTCGTCCCTCGTCCCCGCTCGACCATGTGCGCCGGGGCGACGGCCTCATCGGCGGTGCTCCTCGACCGCGTGCCGGGCCCGCCACCGCGCGGCCAGGGTCATCAGTGGTCGGTCCCGCGCGAAGATCACCGTCGGGCTGTTCCACGCCGGCCGTCCCGTCCCGCCTTTCCTGGGCTCCCCGCACCGTGTGCCGGGCAGGCCGTCCGGCGTGATCGACTCACGTGAGGCGATATTGCGGTTTCCTGGCGCGGCGATACCGCTGTTTCGCAGCAGCGCAGATCGCGGTCGGCCGGCTCCGGCCGAGGCGTCCACTCCGGTCGGTGGATCAGGCGGGTCTGTTCGTCGGGCAAGGGGCGGACGGCCCACGCCATCAATCGGATGATCTTTTCGCTGAAACCACTTCCATCGGGCCACGCGCCACCTCCACTGCTCGTCGACAGGCGCTCTATCAGCCACGATCCGAGAACAGCGGCGACCCGTGCAATGCTCCTGGTGAGACATTCACCCGTGAGGCACACCTTGCGGGTGACGAAGCGAAGGGCGTCGCACGGCGTGCCTGATGACGTGTCGTGGTGAGACGGGAAGGATGGTGTCCGTGACGGAGATCGGCTCGACCGTGCCGAGAAGGGAACTCGGCCGACTGTTACGACAGGCCCGGGAAGTGGCTGGCTTCGGCTTGGAGGCTGCCGCATCCGACCTGGAGTGGTCACGCGCCAAGATGTACCGAATAGAGGCGGGGCAGACGCCGCTGCGCGCACTCGACGTCGACCAGATGTGCCGCCTCTACGGCACCCCGTCCGAGCTGACCGAAGTCCTCGTGAGCCTGGCCAAAGAGTCGAAGAGTAAGGGCTGGTACCACGCCTATGGCGAGGTCATCCCACGCTGGTTCCAGTTGTACGTCGGCTTGGAGGTGGCGGCCAGCCGCCTCCGCACCTACGAACACGCGCTGGTGCCGGGCCTGCTCCAGACCTCGGAGTACGTCGCCGAGGTGGCACGCACCAGACCCGGTATCGCGGATGAGGACGTGGTGAAGCTCGTCGAACTTCGACAGGAACGTCAACGCCTGCTCACCAGGAAGCGGCCGGCGGCTCCCGAGTTCGAGGCGATCATCGAGGAAGCGGTATTGCGCAAGCGGGTGCCCTGCATGGCTGGGCAGTTGGACAGGCTGATCGAAGCTAATCAGGCCCAGAACATCACGGTCAGGATCGTTCCGCTCGCCTCGGGGCTGAGTCGGGCAGCGATCGCAGGGAGCTTTGTCATCCTGGATTTTCCCACCAGGGGAGCCCGGTCCGCCGAACCGACGACGGTCTACAGCGAAGGGCTGTCCGGGGCGCTTTACCTTGATCGCATCGAAGAGGTCAAGGCTTACGCCCATGTGTGGAACACGCTCGATGTCCAGGCGCTGGGCGCGGAGGAGTCAGGCAAGCTGATGCAGGAGATCAAGGAGAAGTTCGGTGACTGAAATCAGCGGGCCGACCTGGCGTAAGAGTAGCCGCAGTAGTGACCAGGGCAACTGCGTGGAGGTCGCCGACAACCTGTCCGCTGCCGTGGGAGTGCGGGACAGCAAGGACGTCGCCGGCCCGGTGCTGGTGTTCTCCCCTCAGGCGTGGCGGAGCTTCCTCGCCACCATCGACCGCCACCACTGACCGACCCACCCGGCTCACCCGTCCGCGCCGGACCGGGCCTCCGGCCCGGTGGCCCGGGGCCCGCCAGAGGGTCCCCGGGCCGGTGGGCGTGGTGCGTTCAGTGGAACTGTCCGGGCTGGTAGGTGCCGGCCGGCTGCCGGGTGATGATGTTCATCCGGTTCGCCAGGTTCATGAACGAGACCAGGAGCACCAGCGCGACCAGTTGCTCGTCGTCGTAGTGCTTCGCGGCGTGCGCCCACACCTCGTCGCTGACCCCGCCGGCCGCGTCCGCCACCCGGGTCCCCTCCTCGGCCAGTGCCAACGCGGCCCGTTCGGCCTCGGTGAACACCGTGGCCTCCCGCCATGCCGCGACCAGGTTCAGCCGCACCGACGTCTCACCTGCCGCAGCGGCGTCCTTGGTGTGCATGTCGACGCAGAAGGCACAGCCGTTGATCTGGCTCACGCGCAGCGCCACCAGTTCCTGGGTGGGGGCCGGCAGCGCTGACTCCTTCAGCGCCCTGCCTGCCGACATCAGGTGCTTGAAGGCCCTGCCGGCGGTCGGGTCGGCGAGGAAGTTCAGTCGGGCGTCCATGGTGTGCTCCTCTGCGGTCGTTCGTGGCTGCACCTCCTCGGACGGGGTGGCCCGCCTCCCCGTGACACAGCTGAACGTGACCCGCGTCTCGCCGCTCGGCGGCTGACGTCGCCCGCTAACGGGGGCGGGACCCCCGGAGGAACTGGTCGACGGCGGTCCGGGTGATCCCGTCGAGCAGTTGCGGTGCGACCATGTTGCCGTTGACCAGCGTGGCGATGCCCTGCAACGTGGCGAACAGCACGATGCCGGCGAGTTCCGGCGGGCCGGGCGCCAACACGCCCTGGGCCTGCCCCTGGCTGATCAGATCGTGCATCAGACCGAACGGGCCAGCGGCGGCGGCGACGAGATGGCCGGCCCCCTCGCGGTGCTTGGCGGCGAACATCAGCTCCAGCAGGGCGGCGTCCTCGGTGGCGAACCGCAGGTAGGCGGCGGCCATGGCGTGCAGGCGCGGCGCGAAGTCGTCCCCGGCGGCGACGAGCGCCGCGTGCAGTTCGGCGTGCAGCCGGGCGAATCCGGCCTCGGCGAGGGCGTCCAGCAGCGCCTGCCGGTCGGCGAAGTGCCGGCGCGGCGCGGCATGACTGACGCCGACCTCCCGGGCCAGTTCGCGCAGCGAGAGCTGGCCGGCGCCGTGCTGGCGCAGGCTGCGCTCGGCTGCGGCGAGCAGCGTCGAGCGCAGGTTTCCATGGTGGTACGCGGGCACGACGGTCATGGTAGTCGAAAAAATGTCGTCGTTGCCGACATTGTTGTCGCCGTATACATTGTTGGCCATGACAACATTCACGAGTGCCCAGGTTCCCACCATGACCGGCCGTACCGTCATTGTCACCGGCGCGAACAGCGGCATCGGCCGGGTCGCCGCCGGGGTGCTCGCCGCCCGGGGTGCCCGCGTCGTCCTCGCCGTCCGCGACCTGGCCAAGGGGCGGTCCGCCGCCGCCGGCATGACCGGCGACGTCGAGGTGCGGCGGCTCGACCTGGCCGACCTAGCCTCGGTGCGGGAGTTCGCCGAGGGTCACACCGGGCCGATCGACCTGCTGATCAACAATGCCGGGCTGATGATCCCGCCGCTCGGCCGTACCGCCGACGGGTTCGAGCTCCAGTTCGGCACCAACCACCTCGGGCACTTCGCGCTCACCAACCTGCTGCTGCCGCAGATCCGGGGCCGGGTGGTCACCGTCGCCTCCTCCGCGCACCGGGGCGGAAAGATCGACTTCGCCGACCTGAACTGGGAGCGCCGGCCCTACCGGGCGTTCCCCGCGTACGCCCAGTCGAAGCTGGCGAACCTGCTGTTCACCGCCGAACTGCACCGCCGCCTCACCGAGGTCGGCTCGCCGGTGCTGGCGACCGCCGCCCACCCCGGCCTGGCCGCCACCAACCTGCTCGGGCACCTCGACGAGGATCGCTCCCTGTGGAACCGGCTCCAGACGACCCTGGTCCACCGCTTCGCGCAGAGCGGCGACGACGGCGCGCTGCCCACCCTCTACGCGGCGGTGGCCGACGTGCCGGGCGGCAGCTACGCCGGGCCGGACGGCCTCTTCGAGGGGCGTGGTGCGCCCAAGCTCGTTGGCCGGTCGAAGGCCGCCCGGGACGCGGCCGTCGCTCGTCGGCTGTGGACGGTCTCCGAGGAACTGACCGGCGTCAGCTTCCCGCTCGCCGCCCAGCCCACCCGGTAGGTGACCGTCGGCGGCACGGGCCGGACCCGCTGGTCGCCGACGGGGCGGTTCACCCTGCGGGGCAGCGGGCGTCGACACCGGGCAGGGTCAGGTCGACGAGGTACCTGTCGACCACGGCGACGGTGCACGCGTTGCGCAGGTAGGTCCCGTGGCCCGAGCCCTCGTAGGTGACCAGGCGTCCGTGCCGGCCCAGTTGCCGCGCGACGTGGGTGGCCCAGGCGTAGCCGGTGCGGGGATCGTGCCGGGCATTGAGCAGCAGCAACGGCGTGCGGGTCTGCACCCGTGGCTCGTGCGGTGGATTCCGGACCGGGGACTGCCAGCCCAGACAGGTGTGCACGGCCAGCAGGCCGGCACCGTAACGGACGTCCGGCGCGACGGCCCCGGCAGCCCGGACCAGGGCCGCGTACTCGCGGTGGTCGCGGACGGTTGCCGGCCAGTCCGCGCAGAAGACCGCCACGGCCACCGGGAGCTTCACCTCGGGCGGCGGCATGCCGGCGGCCATGTCCCGGACGGCCTCGGCCAGCTGCGGGAAGCGGGGGCCGGCGAGCATCCCGAGGGCCACGGCGGTGACGTCGAAGGCGGTGCGCGGGGCGTACCCGTCGTTGTCGGCGCGGGCCAGCACCGCAGCCCACACCGCCCGGACGTCCCGGCCGTGCAGCACGCACCCGGGCGAACTGTCGCACCAGGCCACGAATTCGTCGAAGGCGTCCTGGAGCGCCGCCGCCTGGGTACGGACGAAGGACCGCACGTCCAGGCTGTGGTCGAACACGCCCTCCAGCACCACGGCCCGTACCCGGTCGGGATACCGCTCGGCGTACTGCTGACCCAGCAGCGTGCCGTACGAGCTGCCGTGGAAGGTCAGCCGCCGCTCACCCAGCGCACGCCGCAGCGCCTCCAGGTCGTGCACGGTGCTGAGCGTGTCGGCGTACGCGAACACCGGGCTGGTCGGGCGACACCGGTTCCACAGCGCCCGGTTGTAGGCCACCGCTGCGTCGAAATCGGCCTGGCCGGTCAGCACGACGGGCGGCCTGCGCAGCTCCGGGTCGGGGGTGCAGACCGGGGCGGCGCTGCGGGCCACCGTACGTGGATCGAAGCTGACCAGGTCGAACCGGTCCAGCAGTTCGTCGCTGAACCGGTCCCCCCGGCGGATGCGTTCCACCCCCGAGTCCCCGGGGCCGCCCGGTCCGAACACCAGCGTGCCCACCCGCTGCTGCGCCACCCGGGCGGCCCGGCGGGCCACGACGAGCGTGAACGTGCGCCCGTCCGGCCTGGCCCAGTCCACCGGCAGGCGCAGCGGGGCGCACCGCACGCGCGGGTCGGGTGGGACGTCGGGCAGATCGTCGGGACACTCACCCCAGGTGAGGCCCGGCGGTGGCCCGGGACGCGCCTGGGCCACCGCCGGGAGAGCGGCGAGGACGGTGAGCACGGCGACGACGACGGTCACGGTACGACGGAACACGGCGGACCTCCCGGGCTGTGGCTATCCGTCCACCCTGGCCCCCCGGCCGACCCGAGTCATATGCGGAGGAACCCGGATCTCGTCCCTGAGGTTGCGCTCCGACCACCTCGACGGGGGGATGAGTCCTCTCGTCGTTTGTGGACGGTCCGACCGGGGAACAGGGCCGGTATGGCGAACGGACAGGTGAAGAACGTCGGTGGTCTTCTGCTGCGGGTTCTCGGTGTGCTGCTGGTCGTGGTGGGTGTGCTGGGGGTGCTTGCCTCGCTGACCCAGGGCAACGTCGTCGGGATCGTCCTCGGTGTCGTCCTCGTCGTCGGGGGTGCGGTGCTGGTCAAGCGTTCCGGGCGGGCCGGCCGGTCGGGAGCGGTGGCGTCGACCCGGTGACCGCGCGGCGCGTGGTTAGGGTGGGGCCATGGTGTTCTGGCAACTGACTGTCGACGCGAACGACCCGGCCCGGCTGGCCCGGTTCTGGGCCCGGGCGTTGGGTTACCAGCCGACGCCGCCGGCCGAGCCGTCGACCACCTGGAACGCGCACTTCCGTGGCCGGCTGGGTGGGGCGGCGGCGTTCGAGGACCGGCTGTTCGATCCGGCCGGGCTGCGTCCGCCGCTGTGGTTCCAGCGGGTGCCGCAGGAGCATGCCGGGAAGAACCGGCTCCACCTGGACCTCTACCCCACCGGTCGGGACGATGCCCTGCCCCAGGCGCGGCGGATCGAGATCGTCGAGGCGAAGGTGGCCGAACTGGTCGCCCTGGGCGCGACCGTGCAGCGCCGGACCCGGGGCGACGACCCGGCGGACCTCTACTACTACGTCACTATGCACGACCCGGAGGGCAACGTGTTCTGCGTGAGCTGACCCCGGGCCGGTCGACCGGTGCGCGCGCCGACGCTCAGCGGCGGCGTAGCGCCGGGTCGAGCAGGGCCGGCGGGGTGTCGTGCTTCTCGCCGGGGGCGAGGTCGACGCCGGGGGCGACGATCGCGTCGATGGCGTCGAGCACGTCGGCGGTGAGCACGGTGTCGGCGGCGGCGAGTTGGCTGTGCAGGTGCTCCGGCGTACGGGGGCCGATGATCGCGCTGGTCACGGCGGGGTGTGCGGTGACGAAGCCGAGCGCGAGCTGGATCAGGGTGAGCCCGGCCTCCTCGGCGACCTTGGTCAGCTGCTCGACGGCGTCGAGCCGGGCCCGGTTGCCGGCGATGGTGAGATCGAAGCGCTCGGGCAGGACGTCGGCGCGGTGGGTGGTGATCTCCCGACCCGCCCGGACCGCGCCCGACAGCCACCCGGAGGCCAGTGGGCTCCAGGCGAGCACGCCCATGCCGTACTGCGCGGTGACGGGCAGGACGTGGGCCTCGATGCCGCGTTGCAGGATCGAATAGCTGGGCTGTTCGGTGACGTACCGACCCAGGTGGTGCTCCCGGGCGGCCCACTCGGCCTGCACGAGCCGGTACGCGGGGAACGTCGAGCAGCCGAAGTAGCGGATCTTGCCGGCCCGCTGGAGGTCGGTGAGCGCGGACAGCGTCTCCTCGTCGCTGGTCGTCGGGTCCCACCTGTGGATCTGGTAGAGGTCGATGTGGTCGACGCCGAGCCGACGCAGGCTGTCGTCGAGCGCGGTGACCAGCCAGCGTCGGGAGCTGCCCTGGTGGTTGCGCTCGTCGCCCATCGGCATGGTCGCCTTGGTGGCCAGCACGATGTCGTCGCGGCGGCCGGCGATGGCCAGGCCGACCATTTCCTCCGACTCGCCCTGGCTGTACCGGTCGGCGGTGTCGATCAGGTTGATCCCGCCCTCCAGGGCGGCGTCGATGATCGCGGTGGCCTCGGCCTGGCCGGTGCGGCCGATGGCGCCGAAGTTCATCGCGCCGAGCGCGAGGGTGCTGACCTGGACGCCGGTGCGGCCGAGGGTGCGGTACTGCATGATGGTTTCCTCCACGGGGTGACGGGGTGGCGGCCGGTCGGGTGGGCCGGTGCCGCCGGGAACCACGGCGCGTGCGGACGCGCCGTGGGCTGGTGGCGAGGGACGGGGCTGGTGGCCGGCCGTCCGGCTCTGGCATCATGGGGCAAGCGGAACGGTGTTCCGCTCTGAACTATACGGAACGCTGTTCCGTTTGCCAAGGGTGCCCGGAGGTGATGGCGCGATGGTCGACGGTGAACCGGGGCCGCCCACCCCACCCGGGCGCACCGGCGCACCCCGGAAACGGGCCGACGCCCGGCGCAACGAGGCGACCCTGCTGGAGGCCGCCGCCGCGGCCTTCCTCGCCGCCGGTGTCGACGTGCCGGTACGCGACATCGCCGCCCGGGCCGGCGTCGGCGTCGGCACCATCTACCGCCACTTCCCGACCCGGGCGGACCTGATCGTCGCCGTCTACCGGCACCAGGTGCAGGCGTGCGCCGCGGCCGCGCCGGCCCTGCTCGCCACCAGCGGCACCCCGCACGCCGCCCTGACCGCCTGGATCGACCTCTTCGTCGACTTCCTGGTCACCAAGCACGGCCTGGCCGGAGCGTTGAACTCCGACACCGCCGCCTTCGACACGCTGCACGGCTACTTCCTCGACCACCTGGTGCCCGCGTGCACCCGCCTGCTCGACGCCGCCGTCGCGGCCGACGAGATCCGTCCCGGCGTCGACGCCCGGGAGTTGTTGTTCGCCGTCGGCAACCTCTGCGCCGGCCGTGCCCCCTACTACGACGCCCGCCGCATGGTCGGGCTCCTCGTCGCGGGGCTGCGCCTGCGGTGAGGGGTGGCACGCGCCACCCCTCGGGCGACCGCGTCCGCTCAGCCGTGCCGCTCGGCGGTGGGCCGGCGCGCATGGTGCTCGGCGGCGGTGGGCCGGCGCGCGTAGTGCTCGGCGACGGCGGCGAACGCGGCCTTCGGCTCCCAGGGCAGCCCGGGGTAGGTCTCGCCGGTGCGGCCGTCGAGCACCTTGACGATCCCGGGGCTGGCGAGGTCGAGGTCGTACCGGGGATCGCCGTCGGGCCGGTGCGGCAGGCTGGGCAGCGCGAAGAGGTGGACGAAAGCGCTGTCGACCCCCTCGCTGTCAAAGATGTCGAGCAGTTCGCGCAGGTAGGCGGCCTGCCCCTCCTCGTCGCGCTCGTACCTGCCGTTCAGCCGGTGGGGGGCGCCGCTGGCGTCGTACTCGATGATCTCCATGCTGCGCGGCGCGACGTCCCCCGCGCCGCGCCAGGTCGCGGTGCCGAAGCCGGTGACGGCGACCGGCTTGTCCTGGTCGACCAGCCGGCGTACGCCGGCGCGGAACTGGTCGGCGACCTCGGCGGAGCGGATGAGTTCGAGGGTCACCACGTCGAACAGGTCCCAGTCGACGCCCTCGAACGGGATCGCGGCGTAGGTGACCCGCCCGTGGAAGCGTTCGCGGACCGCCGCCACGGTGGCGCGTAGGAACCGGTCGAGGCGGACGCCTGCCTCGGCGATGCGCTCGGCCCGGCCGTCCGGGTCGGCGAACAGGTGGTCGAGGCGGTCGGCGAGGCGGTCCCCGTCGACGAATCCACGGTTCATGAGGCTCAGCTCGGCGCCGGTGACGAAGACGACCTCCGCCCCGGCCGCGCGGAGCCGTTCGGCCCGCTCGGCGCAGTCGAGGAACAGGGCGCGGATCAGGTCGGGTTCCAGCTCCAGCGGGTACGGCGAGAACCAGACCTCCAGGCCGAGCGCGGCGGCGGTACGGGCGGCGGACTCCAGCCGCCCGGGATCCCCGCCGACCAGGTGGACGGCGGTGCAGTGCAGGTCGTCCCGGATGATCGCCAGCTCCCGCCGGACCACCTCGGGGTCCCAGTGCGGCACCGAGCTGACGCCGTCGGTGACGAAGCCGGTGTCGTAGGCCATGCCTCTGGCACGCATGTCGGTCCCTTTCCGTCGTGGTGCTGCGGAGTTCGGGGGGACCGTAGCATAATTTTGCGTGCGCGCAATTTTGCGTGCACGAACCGTGTGTGCGACAGTGGCACCGTGACCGGTCCACCGACGTTGCGGGAACGGAAGAAACGGGCCACCCGGGAGGCGCTCCAGTCGGCGGCGCTGCGCCTCGCCCTGGAACGCGGACCGGACAACGTCCGCGTCGAGGAGATCGCCCAGGCCGCAGGCGTGTCGCCCCGGACCTACAACAACTACTTCGCCAGCCGGGAGCAGGCGATCGTCGCCGGGGTCGCCGCGGACCGCGCGGCCGCGGTCACGGCCGCCGTGCTCGCCCGGCCCGCCGGGGTCAGCCTCGGCGACACGGTCGTCGACGCCGTCGTGGGTCTCTACACCGACCCCGGCGACCACCCGCCAGCCGCGCTGCTGATGATCGCCGCCAGTCCCGCGCTGCGAGCCTGCTACGTCGACGCCGTCACCACGATCGAGGAGCCGCTCGCCGAGGCGCTGACCGCCCGCTGCCCTGGCCTCGACCGGCTGACCGCCCAGGTGCTCGCCGCCGCCGTCGGCGCGGCGGTCAGAGTGGCGCTCCGGCAGTGGCTGCACGGCACGAACGAGGTGCCGGCGATGGTCGGTTTCGTGGTCCCGTCCCGGCCGCTGCCGGACCTCGTCCGGGCCGCCCTGGCACCGCTCACCCCAGCCCTCGCCGCCGCGACACCCTGACCTGCCGCGACGCCCTGACCTGCCGCGACGCCCTGACCTGCCGCGACGTCGCGCCCCGCCGGGCCGCCGCCGCTGTGCCCTCGGCGGTGGCTGGCAGCCACCCGCCGTGCCGTCGCCGGGGGCGGACCGCCACATCCGCTGTGCCGTGGCGGTGGGCGGGCTGCCGTCACGCGAGCCCGCCCCCACCGGGCGGAGCCGGTCGCGCGTGGTGCCGACGCGCGACCCGCTCCCGGCCCGACGGGGGCGGGTGTTCGAGGTGGGACCGGACCGGCCCCGGACCGGCGGGGCAGACGCCCCCGCCGGATGATCAGGTACGGGACAGGGCGCGGTCGCTGACCGAGGACTGGAGCCCGAACTGGCGGGCCCGGCGCTCCGCGAAATCGGTCAGCCCCTGGCTGTCGGCGTAGTCGAGGCTGTAGAGGTCCAGCTCCAACTGGAGCAGCTGCTCGGCGATCTGGGCGTGGAACTCCAGCACGTCGGGCGGCCACGGCGCGTAGCCCTGGTCGGTCCACCGGGCCGAGAACGACTCGAAGACGATCCCGTCGACGATCTCGGCCAGCCGGGGCAGCATCCCGAAGCCCCGGTTCGCCAGCAGGTACGCCGGTCGGGCCTCCTCCCGGATGGCGGCGACCAGGGTGAGCAGGTGCGGCACGTCCTCCGGGAAGGTCAGCTCGACGTTGAGCGTGTCCAGGAAGAGCCCCGCGAATCCCTGCGCGATCGCCTGCTTCGCCTGCCCGATCACGTGCGCCACCCAGAGCGGGTGGTCGACGTGGACGAACGCGCCACCCCAGTCCGGGTTGCGTTCCCGCCGCTGCCAGGGCGCGGGTGGCCCCTGATCCTCCGACAGCGACAGGTAGCCGAGGGTCTGCACGTCCTGCGCCGCGAGGTAGCGCAGTTCGGCCGGCCGGTAGAAGTCCGGTTGCAGGACCACCCGCACGTACCTGGACAGCTCGGGCAGTCGGCCGTCGCCGTAGTAGAAGCAGATGGGACGTCGGCTCATCACGCCCACCCGTGCTCCCGGTACCAGGCGAACGTGCTGCGGACGCCCTCCTCCAGGCTGACACCCGGCTCGTAACCGGTCAGCTCCCGCAGCCGGGACAGGTCCGGGCAGCGGCGGGCGACCGATCCCGGCGGCGCGCTCTCGGGTGCGATGGCGGGGCTCACCCCGGCCACCCGCAGGACCAGCTTGGCCAGGTCGCCGATGTTGGTCTCCTCCCGGTCGTTGCCGATGTGCACGATCTGACCGGCGGCGGCCGGTGCCCCCATCAGCCGCAGCATCGCCTCGACCGCGTCGTCGACGTGGCAGAACGCCCGGTACTGGTCGGCGCCGGGGACCGGGAACGGGTCGGCCCCCCGCAGGGCGCGCAGGGACATCTCCGGGATGACGTGGTCCGCGCCCATCCGGGGGCCGTACACGTTGTGGAACCGGCCCACCACCGTCTCGAAGCCCTTGGCGCGGGCCGTGTGCAGGAACGCGGCCTCACCGAGCAGCTTGCTGGCCGCGTACGCGAAGCGGGGGGCCGCCACGTCGGAGATCATCGCCGGCACCGTCTCGGCCGTCGGCACCGGCACCACCCCGGCCGTCACGCCCCCGGCGTAGACCTCGCTGGTGGAGGCGAAGAAGACCCGCTCACCCGGGGTCACCCAGTCGAGCAGGTGCAGCGCCGACAGGGTGTTGACCCGGATCACCCGGGCCGGGTCCTGCTCCACGTTGCGCACCCCGACCACGGCGGCGAGCAGGTAGATCTGGTCCCATCCGGTGGGCAGGGCGGCCCAGGTGTCCGGGCTGGTCAGATCGCCGGAGATCACCTGGACGGCCGGATCGGCGCGCAACCGGTCGAGGTCGGCGTCGTCGCGGCCCCGGGAGAAGTCGTCCACGATGGTGACCTGGTGACCGTCGGCGACGAGCCGGCGGGCGAGGTGCAGGCCGATGAAGCCGGCGCCGCCGAGCAGCAGGGCCCTCATGCCGACACCGCCGCGGCGGCCGACGTGCCCGCACCGGCGGCAGTGCCGGCCGCACCGCCGTCGCCCGGACCGGTCGGCGCGGGAGGCAGGTAGCCGAGTCCGGCGTAGCGGACCCCGGCAGCCCTGACCGCTTCGCCGTCGAGTACCCGCCACGAGTCGTAGACGAAGGCCGGCGGCGTCGCCCCGAGCACCTCCGGCACCCGCAGCGCCCGGTAGTCGGGGTGGTCGTTGATGATCAGCACGGCGTCCGCCTCGGTGAACGCCTTGTCCAGGCTGACCGGCTCGCCGCCGTACTGCCTGATCACGTCGTCGGTGACCATCGGGTCGTGCCCCAGGACGGTGACCCCGGCGGCGGAGAAGACCCGCATCATCGGCTCGATCGGGGTGCCGCGCATGTCATCGGTGGCCGGCCAACCCTTGTAGGCCCACCCCAGCACCGCCAGCCGGGCGCCGAGACTGCGCCCCCGCGCCTCGACCAGCATCCGGACCACGGTCTCGCCGACGTGGATCGGCAGGTACTCGTTGAGCTGGCGGGCCTTGCCGACGAGGAACGGCCGGCGGTCACCCGCACTGTCGATCATGATGTACGGGTCCTTGGAGAGGCAGCCACCGCCCACGTACCCGGGCTTGGCGAGATCCGGGCGCGGGTAGTCGACGTTCGTCGCCCGGATCACCTCCAACGGGTCGAGGCCGTGCCGCTCGGCGATCAGCGCGATCTCGTTGCCGAACGCGTAGATCAGGTCGGTGTGGCAGTTGTTGGACAGCTTCACCAGCTCGGCGGTCTCCAACCCGGACACCGGGACGACGGTGCGCGCCAGCCCGTTGAAGAACGCGATCCCGGCGGCGAGGCTCTCCTCGTCCAGGCCACCGACGACCTGCGGCAGCTCGACGAGTTCCCGCAGCGCCTGCCCCTGGATGGTGCGCTCCGGGGCCATCACCAGCTTCACCCGCTCACCCCAGGCGGCCTGCAACTCGGGCAGCACCACCCGGCGGCTGGTGCCGACCGGCACGGTGCTGCGCACCACCACCAGGGTGTCCGGGCGGCAACTGCCGGCCACCACCCGGGCGGCGGCGGCGAGGTTCGCCAGGTTGGGCCGGTGGGTCATGTTGTCCACCGGCGTCGACACGCTGATCACCGCCACGTCGACGGTGTCCTTCGGCAGGTCGGCGGCGACATGGATGTTCTTGCCCAGGTGGGCGGCGAAGACGTCGTCGATGCCGGGTTCGAAGATGTGTGGCCGGCCGTGCGAGAGCGCGTCCAGCACCGCCGGTGAGACGTCCGCGCCGTACACCGTGAAGCCCTTGTCGGCGAGGGCGGCGGTGAGGGTGAGCCCCACGTAGCCCAGGCCCACGACCCCGATCTTCATGCTCATGCGTGTCCTCTCAGTTGTGCGGGTGTGTCGTGACGGGGGAGCGGTCGGCGCGGCTCACCGCGCCGCGCCCGCGGCCCAGATGTCCTTGATCGATGTCTCCAGGTCGCGTACCGGCGACCAGCCCAGCTCGCCGGCCCGGCCGATGCCGGCCTGGATCCAGTCGACCGCCTGCGAGCGCTGCGGTCCGACGCCCACCTCGCGGATGCGGCCGTCGTAGCCCGCCGCGCCGGCCAGCAACCCGACCGCCTCCCGGGCGGTGACCGCCCGGCCGCTGCCGGCGTTGACCACCCGGTGTGGCAGTTCGGGTGCGAGCGTCGCCGCGACGATCAGCGCGGCGAGGTCCCGCACGTCGACGAAGTCCCGGTACGCCGACAGTGGCCCCAGGGTGATCTCGGTGGCCCCGTCGGCCAGCGCGGCCCGCAACCGGTCCGCCGCCCGACCGAGCAGGTTCTCCTGCGACATGCCGGGGCCGATCGGGTTGAACACCCGCAACGAGACCGCGTCGACCTCGCCGGCCTCCCCGGCGAGCTGGAACAACCGGGTTCCGGCCAGGTGACTGACGCCGTACGCGCTGACCGGCCGGGCCGGGGCGTCCTCGGTGACCGGGAGCCGCTGCGGCACCGGCCCGTACTCCCCGGCCGAGCCGAGCCGGACCAGCCGGGCCTGCGGCACCGCGTCGGCGGTCGCCGCCAGCAACTTCGCCGCGACCAGCGTGTTCGCCGTGACCAGTTGGGCGGCGGTGCCGGTGAGGGCGCCCACGCAGTTGACCACCGCGTCCGGGGCGACCTCGCGCAGCAATCCGGTGAGCGCGGCCGGCGTGCCGTCGAGCAGGTCGTGGGCGGCCCGCCCCGGGCAGATCACCTCGGTCACCCGGTGGTCCGCGGCCAACGCGTCGCGGGCGTGCCCGCCGATGAAGCCGGACGCCCCGAACAGCAGCACCCGGGTCACGTCAGCTCCCCGGCCCGCACGACGCCCGGCAGGTCCGCGACGCCCGACAGGTCGCCGACGGCCAGCGGCTCGGTCCCCTCGGCAACGGCCAGCGGTGTCGTCCCCTCGCCGATGGCGACCTCGACCGGCCCCGACCGGCTGGGTAGCAGGATCGGCTTGAGCTGGGGGAACGAGCGGTTCGCCTCGTCGTAGTCCTCCGGCCGGCCGATGTCGAGCCAGAACCCGTCGAACGGGTACGTCATCGGCGGGTCACCGCCCGCGAGCAGGTCCAGCACCAGTTGGTCGAAGCCGAGGGCCAGTCCGGCCTGATAGGGCTCCAGGGTCCGCAGCGACATTCCGTAGACGCCCATGCTGACCGGGTAGCGCAGCGCCGGCTTCTCCCGGAACCCGACCACCCGGCCGGCGTCCACGTCGAGCACGCCGAAGTCGATCCGGTGCACCCGCTCGGAGGTCGCCAGGGTCAGGCCGGCGCCGGAGAGCTGGTGGCTGCGCAGCAGGTCGCCGTAGTCCAGATCGGTGAGGACGTCACCGTTCATCACCAGGAACTCGTCGGGCAACCGGTCCTTCAGGCCGAACAGCGGGCCCACCGTGGACAGCGGCTTGTCCTCCTCGATGTAGTCGATGGTCAGGCCCCACCGGTTGCCGTCACCCACGAAGGCCCGGATCAGCGGGCCGAGATGGTTGATCGCCAGGGTCACCGAGGTGAACCCGCGCGAGGCGAGCTGGTCGAGCACGATCTGCAGGATCGAGTGGCTGTCCCCGATGGGCATCAGGGGTTTCGGCAGCGTCGTGGTGTACGGCTTCAGCCGCACCCCTTTGCCGCCGGCAAGGATCACCGCGTGCAACCGGACCTCCCCATAGGTCTCGAGTGGACTATCGGTAGTGCCGAACCTGCCCGATCACCGGAATCAGACCGAGCGCGAACAGTGCCTGGAGCAGCAGCACGCTGCCCAGGTACAGCGAGGTGTCGGTGACCGGGCTGCCGCCCTGCCCGAGCAGCGGGGCGACGCCGAGCAGCGCGCCGAGGCCGACGTGCAGCGCGACCACGACCGTCATGGACAGGCACAACCAGCCGTACCGGCCCTGCCCGGCCAGCAGGAAGGCCAGGTAGTACGCCCCGGCGAGGGCGACGTGCGCGGCCGTCATCACCACCCCGGCGGTGGAGAGCACGCCCAGCTGGGTCAGCCCGGCGAGCAGCAGCACCCCCAGTGCCGCCGGCACCGCGAGGCACGCCGCGACCTCCCGGCCGATCGCCCGCCAGATCCCCACGACGAAGCTGCGCGGGAGCCGGGCCCGCCGGGACAACGCCACCCCGGCCGCCCAGAACCGGCTGGTCCGCCACTCGACGAACCCCATCGACAGGATCAGCGGCACCGCCGACGCCGCGACGTCCCACTGCCCCAGCAGGTACGGCGCCTGCGCGTGGAAGAGCAACGCCGCCGAGCAGAACCCGTAACCGGCGACGCCGAGCAGGGTGGACACCGGTGGCCAGAGCGGGTCCCGGGGCGCCGGCTCCGTCGACCGGGCGGCGGAGCGGGTGGCCCAGAGCCCGGCGGCGAAGGCGACCAGCACGCCGAGGGCCGCCGCGCCCACCGCCCAGCGCCGCTCGGTCGCACCGCCGGTGCTCAGGAAGACCGCGCTGCCCAGCACGGCCGGGACCATCGCCCCGGCCAGCCAGCCCTCCCGCCGGTAGAAGATCAGCAACGTGCTGGCCAGCTGGTACGTCAGTTGACAGAGCATCATCGCGGCGAGCGGCAGGCCACCGTAGGGCAGCATCACCGCACCGGCGGTCAGGCCGAGCAGGGGAGCGGTCAACGCGGCGATCCGCAGCACCCGGCTGGCCGAGCGGGCCCGACCGAGGCCGAGCAGGCGGAACGCCGCGTAGGCGACCATCCCCGACCAGATCCAGCCGACCGTCCCGGCGAGGATCAGGCCGACCACCAGGCCCGGTCGTCCCACGACCGACAACACGGCGGGGAACGCGGCGCTCGGCAGCACGTACAGCAGGCCGTGCGAGATCGTCCGCAGGTCGGCCCACCGGTCGCGGTCGGTCGCCGACGTGGTGCGCGGCCCGTCCACCATCTCCGGGGTCGGCCCCAGCCGCCGGAACACCTCCAGGGCCAGGACGAAGACGTCCCGGTAGCCGTACTCGACCTGGGCGGCCCGGTCGGTGTGCCCGTCGGCCTCCAGGGCGGCGGCGACCTGGAGCGCGTCCACCGCCCGGGTCAGCTGGGGCCGGACCCGCTCGACCAGGTCGTCGACCGGGTCGGTGGAGATCCGGGGCAGCAGGATCGTGCGCTCGGGGTTGTCCGCCCGCCCGTCGGACGGCCCCGGCTCGGTGGTCATCGTGGCGGCGGGGCGGAACAACGGGTCGGTGACGTCCGGGTCGTTGGCTCCGGTCATCAGCGGCCACCGCGCAGGATGGCGATCGTCTGCTCGTCGTCCGGGCCCGGCGTGGTCGGTTGCGGCAGCTCCGGCCCGGACGAGTTCGGGTCGTGGTGGGTCCGGTATGCGGCCGACGAGTACTGCTCGGGTCCACGCTGGCGGGGCACCCGCCCGGCCACGGGAGACATCTCGGGCCGGACGGTGACCGGGGTCGGCTCGGGCCGGGCGGCGACGGGCGTCGGCTCGGGCCGGGCGACGGGGGCCACCTCGGGTGGGGCGGCGAACCCGGCGGCGGGGCGGGCGGTGACGGACGCCACCCCGGGGCGGGTCGGCCGGTTCGGGACGCGTACCCAGCCCTGGGCCTGACCGCGCAGCCGCTTCGGCGCGGGGGAGGTGGTCCGGGGCGCGGCGAGTCCCTCGTAGATGTCGCGGTACGCCTGCAACGAGCGTTGCAGGGTGAACCGCTCCAGCACCCGGCCCCGGGCGGCCACCCCGAGGCGCAGCCGCAGCTCCCGGTCGTTGAGCATCGTGACGCAGGCGGCGGCGATCGCGGGAACGTCACGCGGCGCGACGACGAACCCGGTGTCACCGACCGCCTCGGCGACCCCGCCGACGTTGGTGCACACCGTCGGCCGGCCGCACGCCATCGCCTCCACCACCGTGTAGGGAAAACCCTCGGAGATGCTGGTCAACGCCACCAGGCTGCCGGCGTGGTACGCCTCGACGGCGCTGCCGACCCGGCCCTCCAGGACCGCGTGCCCGGTGAGCCCGAGTTCGTCGATCAGCGCCTCGCAGCTCTCGTGGTAGACCTTGTTGGCGGCAGGGGTCCCGCCGAAGATGCGCAGCCGGGCCTCGGGGATCTCGGCCCGTACCAGCGCGAACGCCCGGATCAGGGTGTGCAGGTCCTTCAGCGGGTCGATCCGGCCCATGAACGAGATGGTCGGCACGTCCGGCTCGCCGGCCGCGGGTGGGAACTCGTCCGGGTCGACGCCGTTGTACATCGTCCACATCCGCTCGGGGTCGGCGCCGTTGTGTAGCTGCCACCGCCGGTTGTACTGCGAGTGCGGTGCGAGCGCGCCGGTGATCAGGTAGGCCGCGCCGGCCAGCGAGCGGAAGAAGCTCAGCACCAGCACCCGGACCGGGTGCGGTGCGTCGTCGTGCAGGTAGGAGATGTAGCGCTCGCGCAGGTAGATGCCGTGCTCCGAGAGCACCAGCGGGGTGCCGTACGTCCAGGTGGCCGCCATGCCGACGAGCGTGGCGAGACCGTTCATCGACGAGTGCACGATGTCGGCGCGTACCGGTGGCGCGCTCAACGGCCGCAGCATGTGCGAGATGAGCCAGGCCGCCTCCAGCGCGTCGGCGACGGTGGGCGCGGGCCCGGTCTCCTCGACCCGCAGGGTGTGCCAGGCCTCCAGCATCATCCGCAGCGCCTCGTTGGACAGCAGGGCCGCGCCCAGGTCGCCGCCACCGGAGGCGTACTCGAACATGCCGCGCAGGGCGAGCAGGAAGGTGCTGCGGTTGACCGCGCCGGCCTGGGAGCGGGTCGACTCCAGGGGGGTGACCAGCGCCCGCAGGAACACCTCGTAGGACTCGATGAACTCCGCGCCGGGCCGCCCGGAGGGGACCAGCACCCCCCGCCGGGGGCGGCGGCCTGTCGGCCGGCCGCCCCACAACGGGATCGAGTGCACGCGGTCGAGGTTCGCCGGCCGGTCGAACACCGGCTCCTCGGTGCCGTCCACGGTGAGCGCCACGACCTCCCACCGGTAGTCCGGCATTCCTCGGATGAGCTGTTCGCACCAGATGCTCACCCCACCCATCGCGTACGGGTAGGTGCCCTCCGAGACCAGCGCGATCCGCACCGGTTCCCCCCGTTTCTCTGTGCTTGGCTGAGCCGTCCCGCGCTACGCGCGGGGAGCGGCGTTGAACGTCACGGCGGTGTTGGCCGCCAGCGTCACCGGGACGGTGACGTCGGTGCCGTACGAGCCGGCACCGGCGGTGGCCGCGGTCACGCCACCGAGTTGCAGCGAGCCGGCGGCCGGCGAGGTCACCGTGATCTCCCCGGTGGTCCGGTCGTAGATCGCGGACGCCCCGGCGCTCAGCGCCGCGAAGTGGGCCGTCCGGGTCCTGGTGTAGGCGGCGATGTCGGTCCACGCCGAGTTGAGCAGCGGCACCGAGTAGAACGAGTCGTACTTGGTCAGCACGGCGCCGACCCAGTCGGTGAGCAGCGTGTTGCCCGAGCCGTAGTCACGCACGTTGGCGATGTGGAACGTGTGCGAGTAGATCGAGCCGGACGACACGTGCTGCAGGCCCACCGTGGACTCGTAGTCCAGGACCTGGGCGTAGGTGCGGTCGGTGGGCCAGTACGGGAAGACGCCGGTCGGGCCGTAGAAGGAGTTGTAGAAGTGCGCCTCCTCCGCCTGGTTGGTGGTGTGGTAGGCGATGTTCGTCGGCCAGCACGGCACCACCACGATGCTCGGGTCCAGCGGGTGCGCGGTGGAGCCGTTGAAGTTCGCCGGCACGTGGCTGGCGAACGACATGTTGCCGGCCACCGTGGTGACGCCGAGATCCGCCGCCGCCTCGATCAGGTCCGGGTTGGACGCGGTGAGGCCGTGGTCGGTGAGCACGCCGCTGGAGTTGTTGTAGACCCCGAGACCGGAGTACTCGGGGGTCTTGAGCACGGTGGCCGGGGGGTTCAGCCCGATGGCGGTGCCCGCGGTCTGGTTCTCGCTGATCTCTTCGTGGTTGGTGGCGTAGTCCGTGGTGTTCAGCGCCGGGTGGCTCAACGTGTGGTTGATCCACCGGAAGTTGTTCTTCAGGCACTTCGTGGTGGCGGTGAGGGTGTTGGCATCCCCGTTGGGGCTGCACGTGTTGCCGGCGAACGGGTCGATCTGCGCGCCGTTGTAGGGGATGTTGAAGGTGAAGCCCGAGGCCAGCGGGTGCGCGGTGCGCAGCGCGGTCTGCTTCGCGTCGAGGTTGACCGCGTCGTGCCCGGTGACCCGGATCGCGGGGCCGTAGTCGACGGTGCCGTCGTCCATGTAGTGGGCCGAGGCGGCGAACCAGTCGTCGATGTCGACGTTGAGGTGGTGCTTCTGCTCACCGAGGAACAGGCCCTTGGTCGCCCACCGGAACAGGCCGTAGACCAGCAGGTCCGCGTGGAACAGGTACTGGTTGGCGGTGAAGGTCAGCGCGATCCGCTCCCGGCCGTCGGTCGAGGTGGTGCGCACGGCCAGCACGTCGGAGCCGTTGGTCATCAGGGCCTCGGCGTTGCAGCCGGCCCGGATCGAGGTGCGGTAGACGTACGACTGGGTGATCGGGATCTGGGCGGTGCTCTTGAGGTAGTCGAAGACCGCCGCGCCGCTGCTGGTCAGCGAGACGGGCAGCGGGGTCTCGCCGACCGCGCCCTCACTGACGGAGTTGAGGCAGTAGTCCTCCGGCCAGGTGCCGTAGCTGGTGTAGAGGGCGACCTGCCGCACCTCGAAGTTGCGCTCGTAGGACCAGAGGGTGTTCCACTCCGTGCTGGTCAGGCCGCTGAGGTAGTTACCGCCCGACTCGTAGAGCTGCATGCTGTTGGTGAGGATGACCGCGTTGTACTTGCCCACCCCGTTGCCGTCGACGAGCGTGCTCGCCGAGAGCGTCTGGGTGGTCGTGTAGAGGATGTCGTAGCTCGCGCCGACGCGGTTGAGGGTGGTGGTGAGCGTGGCCACGCCGAAGTCCGCCGGGTCGGTGGCCAGGATCAGCGTCCGGAGCGCGACCTTGTCGTTGATCGCCTGGGTGCCGACGCCGCCGCTGCGGGCACCCGACGACGACGGGGCGACCTTGACGGTGCCGGCCCGGGTGGGCAGCGGGCCGGGGCGGGACTCCTTCTTGCTCGCGACCTGGCCGAGGCCGGGTGCGCTCGGCGGCTGGGCCAGCGTGCGCGGCGCGGTCGGCGGCTGGGCGAGGCCCGGGGTCTGGGTGCCGAGCAGGACCGTGAGTGCGGTCAGCCCGGCGAGGGCGAATCGGTTCGCGCGACGACGGGTAGGTCCGGTGTGGACCATGTGGTGACCTCCGATGAGGAGATGTGAACAATGCCGCCGATCCTGTATGGATGACGGGGTTGCCATCGAAGGCTAGCAATTGTTGGTGCGGATTCCGTGCATGATCCTGTCGCATGTGGACCATTGACGCAAGCGGGGTCGGGTGTTAGTGCCGGGCACCCGGGCGTGACTTCCGGTAACGCGTTTTTTGCTGATCTTGACGGTGTTGCCGGTCGGTGCCAGCCATGCTGACGTGCTCTTTTCCAGAGGAGCCGAAACACCTCATTCACGTTCACTTCACACCGCTGTAGCCGGCGGTGGCCAGAATGTGGGCCGTGGTCGGGCGTGGAACCGGGCTTACCTCAGCCATTCGCTCGGGTTGCGGCAATTGAGGTGCGGCAAGAATGGCCGATCAGTCCATGCTGGCCCGCCGATCAGCCGATTACCCGACCATCCCTTCGGTTGACGGTGCACCGTGCGGCCGGTACGCGGCGGGCCGGGACCTGGAGTGATCGACGTTTTCCCAGCTCAAATCCCTGTTTCGGTGGTGCGGGTGGGGTCGGGCGTGCCTTTTGTCGGGCAATCGCTTGATCGGCGGCACATAGTGGAGAATGTTGAGTTTCCTCGACCCTGCGGGTGTGTGAACTCGACCGGAAATGGCGAATACCACGGCGCTGACCGCCGAATCAGCCAGTTTCGGCAGAAGCGGTTCCCAGCGTCAGGAGTTGCCCATTCCCATCCTTTGGAAGTCGTCCACTGTCTCCCCTATCAGCACCGTCCGGGCCAAATCGTTTTACTATCCGATCGGTTTCGTGGAACTTCCACGGGACGCAAATGCAGGAGTAGATGTGCGCGTCCTGAGCCGAAGGTGATGCCGGGACGAAACGGCAGACGCCGGATCGGCGCATCCCCGGCGCGGTCCCACTCGGCGACTCGGTGGACAGGGCCCGACACCATCGGCCGCGCAGTTTCTCCCGGGCCCGGCCGCCCGGCTGCCCGCCGGTGCCACCGCCGACGTGGGCCGACCGGCAGCTCCGGACGGCCCGACGCCTGTGGGTGACACCGGCGTCGACAGGTCAGGGCCGGTGCAGGTCGGGTGTCGTGGCCAGCAGGAGCGTCGAGCCGGCCGCCCAGCCGGCCGCCCCGGCGAGGACCAGGCCCGGCGACGCGTGGGACAGCGACCAGGCGAAGACCGCGCCGGCCAGGACCGGCACCACCGACTCGGCGGCGGCCCCGATCCCGGTCAACGCCCCCTGCACGGTGCCCTGCTCGTCGGCCCGCACGATCCGGGAGAGCCACGCCTGCGCGGCGACGCCGCCGACCGTGGCGAGCACACCCACCGCCTGGAGCACGTGGAGCAGCCAGGGCGTCGAGACGAACGCCGTACCCGCCAGGGTGGCGACGCCGAGCACGCCGCCGAACACCGCGGCCCGCTTGTCCCCGAGCCGGCGCACGATCGGCCCGACGGCCCTGGCCTGGAAGAGCGCGCCGGCCAGGGCCCCCGCCGCCAGCACCACGCCGACCCGCGCGGTGCCCCAGGCGAACTGGTGGGTGAGGAAGAACGTCCAGGTCGACTGGTGGGTCATCCGGGCGACGTCGGCGCAGAACCGGGCGTACGCGAGCCGCCCGAGCACCGGTCGACGCAGCACGACGACGATGGCGCTGACCGGGTTCGCCGTCCGCAGGGTCAACGGGGTGCTGCGGTCGCCGGGCCGCGACTCGGGCAGCACGAGCCAGCCGTACCCGACGTTGGCGAAGGACAGCGCGGCGGCGGCGAGGAACGGCAGGCGTACGTCGACGGTGCCGAGCAGGCCGCCGACGACCGGCCCGGCCACGAAACCCAGCCCGAACGCGGCACCCACCGCCCCGAACGCACCGGCCCGGTCCTCGGGCGCCGTGACGTCCGCCAGGTATGCGTTGACCACGGTGTAGGTGCCCGCGCAGGCGCCGGCGAGGCTGTGGAACACCAGCAGCGTCCACGGGCCGGGGGAGCTGGCGTGGGCCAGCCAGTCGACGCCGAGGCAACCCAGCGAGACGAGCAGGACCGGCCGCCGGCCGTACCGGTCGGAGAGTTGGCCGAGCAGCGGCGAGACGACGAACTGCAACAGGCCGTAGAGCGAGCCGAGCAGGCCGGACCAGCGGACCGCGGCGGCGGCGTCGGCGGTGACGGCGGTCAACAGGGCCGGCACCGTCGGCACGATCAGGCCGAGCCCGAGCATGTCCAGGAAGACGGTGACGAGCAGGAAGGAGAGGGCGGGCGTCCGACGCATGGCGGCTCCTGGGCGGTGAGGGGGCAGGGCCCCCTCGCCACCCACGGTCAGCCGCAGGTACGGAGGATCAGATTATCGGTGCCGTCAAACGATTTTCCGGACCGTCGCGTCGCCCTCACCCCGGTCCGGTCGACCGATGCGGGCACGGGCACACGGCCCGGTGCGGGCAAGGACACGTACCGGTCGGGCGGGCACGCAGGCCGGGACCGGACCTCAGCGTCGGCACCCGGACGGGCCGTCGCCGCCGGACGGCACGGAGGCGACCACCGCGTCGGAGACCGGGGTGAGCCACTGCAACGGCCCCTCGTACGCCCGGGGCACCGTCACCGTGACCGCCGTCTCCCGGTCGAGCGTGGTGAGCACCGTGGCATCCGACCGTTCGTCGGCATACCAGCAGACCCCGTTGACGGTCCACACGTCGGCGGTGGCGTCCACGGTCGGCTCGGGGCCACCGCAGGCGACGGTCAACGCCGGGTCACCGTAGGCGGCGTTCTGCTCGGCACCGGCGGTCACCGGGCGCTGGGCGAGTTCCCGGACGGTGGCCGGCAGCTGCGACACCAGCGCCCGGCACACCACCCCCGGGCGCTCGGCCAACGCCGGGGCGGCCATCTCGACCGGGGCGCTGGACTGGGGGCGCAGGGTGGTCGGCGAAGCGCTCGGCGCGGCGACCGGCGGGTCCGGGGACAGCTTGGCGAAGGTGAACCCCGCCACGGCCACCGTCACCGGCACGGCGACCAGGGTGGCCCACAACGCGGCCCGCCGGGTCGACCGGTCCGCAGCGGGCCGGTCGGCGCTGTCCCGGTCGCTGGTGGGTTGGCCGGTGCTGGGCCGGCCGGTGCTGCCCTGGTCGGTGCTGGGCCGGTCGGTGATGGGTGCGCCGGTGGCGGGCCGGTCGGTGCCGGGCGCGGCGTCGGTCGGGGTCTCGGGGGAGGGAGTCTTCTCGTCCACTTACAGGCGCACCACCGAACACGTGAGGGTGCGGGTGATGCCGGGCACCATCTGCACGTTGCTGACGATCAGTTTGCCGAGCTCGTCGACGGTGTTCGCCTCGGTGAGGACCACCACGTCGTACGGCCCGGTGACGGCGTCGACGCGTACCACGCCGGCAAGGTCCGCGATCAGACCGGCCACGTCCCGCGCCCGGCCCACCTCGGTCTGGATGAGGATGTACGCCTGTACCACGACTCGACCTCCGTCCGTCGCCGCCCAGGGGCGGCCCGAAGGGTGAAAATACCCTACGGAGCAGGCGCGATCCCTATCGGTGGTCGAGGTCAAGCAGCTAGCGAGCGTGTCGGAAGGAAGACATGGGTGTCGCGGACGTGGGCGAGTTCGGTCTCATCGACCGGGTGACCGCCCGGCTGACGTACGGAGCGTCATGCCTGCTCGGGCCGGGTGACGACGCCGCCGTGGTGGCCGCCCCCGACCGGCGGGTGGTCGCCTCCACCGACGTGCTGGTCGAGGGGCGGCACTTCCGGCGGGACTGGTCGAGCGCCCGCGACGTCGGGCACCGGGCGGCGGCGGCCAACCTCGCCGACGTCGCCGCGATGGGCGCGACCCCCACCGCCCTGCTGGTGGCCCTGTGCATCCCCGCCGACCTGGACACCGCCTGGGCGGAGGAGCTGGCCGACGGGCTGGCCGCCGAGGCTGCGCTGGTCGGCGCGGGCGTGGTCGGCGGCGACATGTCCGCCAGCCCCACCCTGACCATCGCGGTGACCGCCCTCGGCGACCTGGCCGGCCGGGCACCGGTGGTCCGCTCCGGTGCCCGGCCGGGTGACGTGGTGGCGCTGGCCGGCCGGACCGGGTGGGCCGCCGCCGGGCTGACCGTGCTCTCCCGGGGGTTCCGGACCCCGCGCCTGCTGGTCGAGGCGTACCGGCGGCCGGAGGTGCCGTACCCGGCCGGACCGGAGGCCGCCCGGCTCGGCGCCACCGCCATGATCGACGTGTCGGACGGGTTGCTGGCCGATCTGGGTCACCTGGCGAAGGCCAGCGGCGTCGGGGTCGACCTGCGCCGGGACGCCTTCGAGGTGCCCCCGCAGATGCGTGACGCCGCCCAGGCGCTCGGCGTCGACCCGTACACCTGGATCCTGGCCGGTGGCGACGATCACGCCCTGGTCGCCACCTTCCCCCCGGCGGTGACCCTGCCGTCGTCGTGGCGGACGGTGGGCCAGGTGGTCGAGGGCGTCGGGGTGACCGTCGACGGTGACGCGTACGACGGACCGGCCGGCTGGGAGCACTTCCGGTAAGGGGCAGTCGTACCCTTCACCCGTGAGTGAGATCGAGATCCGGCCGCTCGGCTTCGACTCGCCGGTGGCGCAGACGCTGATCCGGGCGACCATGGCCGACCTGGGCGTCCGGTACGGCGGCAGCGGCGACGACACCCCCATCGACCCGACCGAGTTCGTCCCACCGCACGGTGAGTTCCTCGTCGCCCACCTCGACGGTGCCCCGGTCGGCTGCGCGGGGTGGCGCAGCCACGGCGACGACGCCGCGGAGCTGAAGCGGATGTACACCGTGCCGGCCGTGCGGGGGCGCGGTGCGGCCCGCGCCCTGCTCGCCGCCGTCGAGGAGTCGGCCCGCCGGCACGGTCGCCGGCGGATCATCCTGGAGTGCGGCGACCGGCAGCCCGAGGCGGTCGCCCTCTACACCTCGGCGGGGTACGAGCGGATCGCCAACTTCGGCTACTACGCCGACGCTCCCGGCTGCCTGTCGTTCGGCCGGCCACTCTGACCCGCCCGCCGCAGGGCCGTGCCACCGGGTGAATCCCCGACCCACCCGGCCGGTGCGGCGGTGTCAGGCGACGGTGAAGCGGAACCGGTCGGCACCGGCGCGGGCCGTGGCGGTCGCCTCCGCCGGGTCGGCGCCCCAGGCCAGCACGTGCCCGCCGCGCCGCACCGACGAGGTGACGTCACCGACCCGGTCGCCGACCGCCACGTCGAGCTGCACGGCCAGCACACCGGGCACCCGCCGGGCGTCGCGCAGCCCGTCGATCGCGGTGAGCGTCCCCGGCGGTGGCAGCAGGAACTCCACCGCCGCCGCCCCGGACGGCCGGGCCGGGAGCCGGGGCCGCTCGCCGCGCAGCGTCCGCAGGTAGGCGTCGATGAAACCGCACTCGTACGCCACCGAGACCAACGCGGAGATCATGTCGCCGGGCAGCCGGGCGGCGCACTCCACAAGCGTCGGCACCCCGTCGGCGACGATCCACTCGCTGTGCAGCACTCCGGTGCGGAAACCGGCCGCCGTCGCCAGCCGGGTGGCTGCCTCGACCAGTTCCGCCCGGCCGGCCGCCGGCAGCGCCGAGGGGACCGTGTGCCCGGTCTCCACCGGGCGACGACCCGGCAGCACCCGCTTGTCGGTGACGTTGCCGAAGCACACCTCGCCGTCGGCGACCAACAGCTCGACGCTGTATTCCGGGCCGACCAGGGTCTGCTCGACCAGCACCTCGGTGGGCAGGTCGCTGGCCGCCTCCACCGGTTCCTCCGGGGCGGCGGTCGCCGACCAGGCCGCCGACACGTCGTCACCGGGGGCGATCAGTTGCACGCCGAGGCTGCCGGAGCGGCGGGTCGGCTTCAACACGCAGCGGCCACCGAACCGGGCCGCGAACGTCGCCGCCCGCTGCGGGGAGTCGACCAGCTCGTACGCCGGATTGGCCAGCCCGGCCCGGTCGGCGAGCAGGCGCATCCGGTGCTTGTCGGAGAAGACGTCGGCGGCCTGTGGGCCGGCCCCGGGCAGGCCCAGCCGGTCGGCGAGCCGGGCGGCGGCACCGACCGCGTACTCCAGGCCGGGCATCACCAGCCGGGCGGTGGTCAGCCCCGGCTCGCGGGCGAGCAACTCCTCGACGTCCAACCCGGTCTGGTAGCGGGCGGACACCACGCGCGAGACCACCGGCAGGCGGGTCACCGTCGTGGTGACGTCCCGCCGGGCGATGATCTCCGGCTCCTCGACGAGTACCACGCTGCCCGGCGGCAGCTCCTCGGCGAACCAGTGCATCATGCCGATCGAGGCGCCCACCACGATCATCTCGTCAGGGCCCAGGTCAAGGTCCAACGGTCGTCCTCCGTACGGGTCGGCCACCGGGTGCGGGGACACGACAGTACCGGCGGGCCAGGACGGCCCGCCGGTACTGTCGGAGCTGGAGCGGTGGTGGTGTTACCTGGTCAGGCGCGGGTGACCTTGCCGGCCTTGATGCACGAGGTGCAGACCTGGAGCTTCTTGGTGTTGCCGCCACCGGCCGGGGTACGCACCGACTGGATGTTCGGGTTCCAGCGGCGGTTGGTCCGCCGGTGCGAGTGGGACACGTTGTGGCCGAAGCCCGGCCCCTTGCCACAGACGTCGCACACGCTAGCCACGGGATACTCCTGAGATTGATACGTTCATGAGGTCGCCGGCAGGCGCTGCCCGGACAACCTGGCCAGGTTACCCGATGCACCCCCGCCCCGCCCAACCGGCCCGTCCCGGCCCCCTGTGGCGGCCAGCCCGCCACCGTCCCGCACGGCGCGCGGACCGGGCCGGCCACCGTCGGAAGGCGTCGCCGCCGGCCGGCCCAGGGACACGGCGGCCGACCCCGGCGGGTGTCGGCCGCCGCCAGTAGGCTTCTGGCCGTGCTGGACACCCTCGACGCCGCCGCGGTACGCCGCTGGTGCGCGAGCGGTCTCGCCGCGCTGCGCCGGCACCAGGGTGAGATCGACGACCTCAACGTCTATCCCGTGCCCGACGGGGACACCGGCACCAACCTCGTGCTCACCCTCACCTCGGCCCAGCAGGCGCTGTCGGTGGGCCTCGGCACCCTGCCGGAGGACGGCGACACCGCGCACGGGCACGCGCTGCGGCTGATGGCCAGGGGTGCGTTGCTCGGTGCCCGGGGCAACTCCGGGGTGATCCTCTCGCAGCTCCTGCGCGGGCTCGCCGAGGCACTCGGCGGTGTGCCCACCGTCGCCGGCCGGGCGTTGGCCGGTGCGCTGCGCGACGCCACCACCGCCGCCTACGCCGCGGTGGCCCAGCCGGTCGAGGGCACGGTGCTCAGCGTGGTCGCCGCCGCCGCGACCGCCGCCGAGCAGGCCGACAGCGACGACCTGCGCACGGTTGTCCGGGCCGCCGCCGGGGAGGCGGCCCGCGCGCTGGCCCGTACCCCCGACCAGTTGCCCGCGCTGGCCCGTGCCGGGGTGGTCGACGCCGGTGGCCGGGGACTCTGCCTGCTGCTCGACGCCCTGGTCGAGGTGGTCACGGGGGAGCCTGCGGCCGGGCCTGCGCCGGTGACCCGTCCGGCCCGTGGGCCGCTGACCGCCGTCCGGGAGACCGGCTCCTCCGACTACGCCTACGAGGTGCAGTTCCTGCTCGACGCGCCGCACGAGGCGGTGACCCGGATGCGCGCCGAGCTGGCCACGCTGGGCGACTCGCTGGTGGTGGTAGGTGACGCCGGTACGCCGGCGGAGTCCGGCACCTGGAACGTCCACGTCCACGTCAACGACGTCGGGGCGGCCGTCGAGGCCGGGGTGGCCGCCGGCCGGCCGTACCGGATATCGGTGACCCGGTTCGCCGACCAGGCCGCGCCGGCCCGGCGACCCGGCCCCGCCGCCGACGGCCGGGCGGCCGTGGTGGTCGCGCCCGGCGTCGGCATCGCCGAGCTGTTCGGCGGGGAGGGCGCGACGGTGGTGCCGGGCAACCCGTCCACCGGCGAGCTGCTGGACGCGATCCGGGCCACCGCCGCCGCCCGGGTGGTGGTGCTCCCCAACGACCCGAACACCCAGGCGGTGGCGAACGCCGCCGCCCGGGAGGCGCACCGGCTCGGGGTGGAGGTGAGCGTGGTGCCGACCCGCTCGCCGGTGCAGGCGCTCGCCGCGCTCGCCGTCCGCGACCCGCAGCGCCGGTTCGCCGACGACGTCATCGCGATGGCCGAGGCCGCCGGTGCCTGCCGGTACGCCGAGGTGTGCCACGCCAGCCGGGAGGCGCTCACCGTGGCCGGCCCGTGCCGCCCCGGTGACGTGCTGGCCCTGGTCGAGGGGGAGGTCCACCTGATCGGCAGCGACCTGGTCGACACCTGCGCCGCCGTGGTCGACCGGATGCTCGGCGGCGGCGGTGAACTGGTCACCCTGCTCACCGGCGCGGACGCCCCCGCCGGCCTCGCCGAGGCGGTCCGGGCGCACGTGACCCGGCGCTGGCCCTTCGTCGAGGTGCAGGCGTATTCGGGTGGGCAACCGCACTATCCGCTCCTGGTGGGGGTCGAATGACGACGTCCGAGCCGGCCACGGTGGACACCGCGCTCACCAAGCTGGTGGGGGAGAAGACCGCCAAGGCGCTCGCCGGTCACCTCGACCTGCACACCGCCGGTGACCTGATCTACCACTTCCCGCGCCGGTACGACGAGCGCGGCGAGCACACCGACATCCGTTCGTTGGACGTCGGTGAGCAGGTCACCGTCCTGGCCCAGGTGCAGCGCACGGCGGTCCGCCCGATGCGGCAGCGGCGGGGCAACCTGCTGGAGGTGACCGTCGGCGACAACTCCGGCGGGACGCTGACGCTCACCTTCTTCGGCAACCAGGCGTGGCGGGAGCGGGAACTGCGCCCCGGCCGGTGGGGGCTGTTCGCCGGCAAGGTCACCGAGTTCCGGGGCAAGCGGCAGCTCAACGGCCCGGAGTACGTCCTGCTCGGTGAGGGGGGCGAGGGTGAGGTGGCGGCCTCCGAGGAGGTCGAGGAGTTCGCCGGGGCGCTGATTCCGGTCTACCCGGCCGCCGCAGCCGTGCCGACCTGGGTGATCGCCCGCTGCGTCCGGGTGGTGCTGGACACCGTCACCCCGCCGGACGACCCGCTGCCCACGCCGATGCGGGTCGGCCGGAAGCTGGTCGGCATCGACACCGCGCTGCGCGAGATCCACCGGCCGTCCAGCAAGGAGGAGCTGTACCGGGCCCGCCGCCGGCTCAAGTGGGACGAGGCGTTCGCCGTGCAGCTGACCCTGGTGCAGCGCAAGCTGCGGTCGGCGTCCTCGCCGGCCACCCCGCGCCCCGCGAAGGCGGATGGCCTGCTCGACGCGTTCGACGCCCGGCTGCCCTACGAGCTGACCCCCGGCCAGCGTGACGTCGGCGTCGAGATCGCCGCCGACCTGGCCACCCCGCACCCGATGCACCGGCTGTTGCAGGGCGAGGTCGGTTCCGGCAAGACGGTGGTGGCGTTGCGGGCGATGCTCCAGGTGGTCGACGCGGGAGGTCAGGCGGCACTGCTCGCCCCGACCGAGGTGCTCGCCGCCCAGCACCACCGGGGCATGCTCGACCTGCTCGGCCCGCTGGCACAGGCCGGTGAGCTGGGGGCGGCCGACGACGCGACCCGAGTGGAGCTGGTCACCGGCTCGCTGGGCGCGGCAGCCCGACGGCGGGCCCTGGCCGAGGTGGCGCAGGGGCGGGCCGGCATCGTGCTCGGCACCCACGCCCTGCTCTACGAGGGGGTCGACTTCGCCGACCTGGGCCTGGTGGTGGTCGACGAGCAGCACCGTTTCGGCGTGGAGCAGCGCGACGCCCTGCGCGCCAAGGCCGACCAGCCACCGCACGTGCTGGTGATGACCGCCACCCCGATCCCCCGCACGGTGGCGATGACCGTCTACGGCGACCTGGAGACCTCCACCCTGTCCCAGTTGCCGCAGGGACGCTCCCCGATCGCCTCGCACGTGGTGCCGGTGGCGGAGAAACCAGCCTTCCTGGACCGGGCCTGGCGGCGGGTGCGCGAGGAGGTCACCGCCGGCCACCAGGCGTACGTGGTGTGCCCGCGCATCGGCGAGGGTCCGGCGGCCGAGGAGGAGCCACCCCGCGAGGACGACAACGGACGACGTCCACCGCTGGCGGTGACCGAGGTGGCGCCGCTGCTCGCCGAGGGGCCGCTGCACGGGCTGCGGATCGGCGTCCTGCACGGGCGGCTGCCCGCCGACGAGAAGGACGCGGTGATGCGGTCCTTCGCCGACGGCGACCTGGACGTGCTGGTCGCGACCACGGTGGTGGAGGTCGGCGTGAACGTGCCCAACGCCACCGTGATGATCGTGCTGGACGCAGACCGGTTCGGTGTCTCCCAGCTGCACCAGCTGCGGGGGCGGGTCGGCCGGGGCGCGGCCCCCGGGCTCTGCCTGCTGGTCAGCGAGGCGGCCGAGGGTTCGTCGGCGCGGGAACGGTTGGACGCGGTCGCCTCCACCACCGACGGGTTCAAGCTGGCCGAGCTGGATCTGGAGCAGCGCCGGGAGGGTGACGTGCTGGGGGCGACCCAGTCCGGTCGTCGCTCGCACCTGCGGCTGCTGTCCCTGCTGCGCGACGCCGACCTGATCCGGGACGCCCGCGCCGAGGCGCTCACCCTGGTCGAGCAGGACCCGCAGTTGGCGCGGCACCCGGCGCTGGCCGCCTCGGTCGCCGCCCTGGTCGACGAGGAACGCGCGGAATACCTGGAGAAGGGCTGACCGCCGCCCCCGGGCGTGGGGGACGGCGGTCGGCCGTCGGGGTGCCGGTCGACCCGTCGGCCGGCGTCCCCGGGACGGGGGCTACCGCCCGGCGGCGTCCCCCGGACGGAGGGCTACCGCCCGGCGGCTCAGGGGCGGCGTTTCTCGACGACGGTCCAGCCGGTCCAGCCCCGGTCGGCGACGAGTCTGCGCAGTCGCCTGACGACGGGATGGGCGGCGTCGGCGAACGAGTCCATCAACCGGACGAACGCGGGGTCCGGGGTGACCTCCTCCTGCATCTCCAGCTCCCCGGCGGCCTCCGCCTGCGCGAACAGGTCGGCCATCAGGTCGGCCGTCTCGCGCAGCAACTCCTCGTCCTGCCAGTTCTCGGCGACCCGGCCGATCAGCCGGTAGAGCTGGATGACCTGGGGGTTGTCCAGCTGGGCCACCTTGTCGGCCATCAGCCCCTTGATGGCGTCCGGCCACCGCGCCGCCATCAGGATCCACCCGTCGCGTTCGGCCTCGACGGCGACCGGTGGCACCCCGGCGGCGCGGAGCCGGTCCAGGTAGTCGACCACCTCCGCGGGGACGGCGAGGGTGTCACCGCCGCTGAGCCGGGCGATCCGCCGTCGGTGCTCCTGCAGCGCCCGGATCTGGGCCCGCAGCTGGCGGTCGATCTCGGCGGTGGCGGCGGTGAACGTCTCCGCGTCGGCGTCGAGCAGTTCGCGGACCCGGGCCAGCGGGACGCCGGCCTCGGCGAGGGTCCGGATCCTCACCAGCCGGACCACCGCAGCCGCGTCGTACGTCCGGTAGCCGGAGGCGTCGCGTTCCGGCTCCGGCAGCAACCCGATCTGGTGGTAGTGCCGTACGGCGCGGATGGTCACCCCGGCGTAGGACGCCAACCGTCCGATCGTCAACATGGCCTCAGCCTGCCCGACCCGGGAGCACCGTCAACCGACCTTGCGGTGGTGGACGACCATCGCGCCGGCGTACGCGAGGACGAGGAGGCCGGCGCACCAGGCGAGCGCGGTCCAGATGTCGCCGCCCACCGGCTGGCCGGCGAACAGGGCGCGGATCGTGTTCACGATGGACGTCACCGGCTGGTGTTCGGCGAACGCGCGCACCGGGCCGGGCATGGTGTCGGTGGGCACGAAGGCCGAGCTGACGAACGGCAGCAGGATGAGCGGGTAGGAGAACGCGCTCGCACCGTCGACGGAGGTGGCGGTGAGGCCCGGGATGACCGCGAGCCAGGTCAGCGCCAGGGTGAACAGCAGCATGATGCCGGCGACCGCCAGCCAGCCCAGCACGCCGGCCCCCGAACGGAAGCCCATGGCCAGCGCCACCAGCACCACCACCACGAGTGAGATCAGGTTGGCCACCAGCGAGGTCAGCACGTGCGCCCAGAGCACGGCCGAGCGGGCGATCGGCATGGACTGGAACCGTTCGAAGATGCCGCCCTTGAGGTCCAGGAAGAGCCGGTAGGCGGTGTAGGAGATGCCGGAGACGACGGTGATGAGCAGGATGCCGGGCAGCAGGTAGTTGACGTACCGGTCGGACCCGGTTTCGATCGCGCCGCCGAACACGTAGACGAAGAGCAGCAGGAACGCGATCGGCATGATCGCGGTGGTGATGATGGTGTCCGGGCTGCGGCTGATGTGTCGCAGTGACCGCCCCAGCAGGGCGGCGGTGTCACCGAGGAAGTGTCTGGTCATCGGGGTTCCTCAACTGCTCGTGCCGTCGGGGCGACGGCGTCCACGGTGTCGTCGGTGCGGGTGCGGGTGCGGGTGCTGGTGCCGTCGTCGCCGCCGTCGCCGACGATGGCGAGGAACACGTCCTCCAGGGTGGGCTGCTTCTCGACGTACTCGACGGTGGCGGGCGGGAGCAGCCGGCGGAGTTCGGCGAGCGTGCCGTCGGCGATGATGCGCCCGTGGTGCAGGACGGCGATCCGGTCGGCGAGCTGCTCTGCCTCGTCGAGGTACTGCGTGGTGAGCAGCACCGTCGTGCCCTGCCGGGCGAGTTCCCGGACGGCCTGCCACACCTCCAGCCGGCCCTGCGGGTCGAGCCCGGTGGTCGGTTCGTCGAGGAAGATCACCGGCGGGTCGCCGATGAGGCTCATCGCGATGTCGAGGCGACGGCGCATCCCACCGGAGTACGTGCCCACCCGCCGGCCTCCCGCCTCGGTGAGCGCGAAGCGGCCGAGCAGGTCGTCGGCGACCCGACCGGGGTCGCGCAGGTGGCGCAGCCGGGCGACCAGCACCAGGTTCTCCCGGCCGGTGAGGATCTCGTCGACGGCGGCGAACTGGCCGGTGAGGCTGACGGACTCCCGTACCCTCGCCGCCCGGGTGGTGACGTCGAGACCGTGCACGTGGGCCGTCCCGCCGTCGGGTTTGAGCAGGGTGGCCAGGATGCGTACCAGGGTGGTCTTCCCCGCCCCGTTGGCGCCGAGCAGGGCGAGGATGCTGCCCGGTGCCACGTCGAGGTCCACCCCGCGCAGCACGCGCAGTTCCCGGTAGGACTTCGTCAGGCTCCGGACCTGGATGGCGGGCCCGCGGGCCGGCGACATTGTCGATTGATCGGCTGACATGGCGTCAGCATCCGGGGTTGACGCTGCGGCAGGGTCAAGCCCGAAACGCGCGGGGCGCGTCGACCGGTCGGTCGACGCGCCCCGGGGGCGTGCTGCGGTCAGACGGTGAAGTGGATCCGTCGGCGTCGGGCGACGAGGAAGAGCACCGCGCCGGCCACCAGCAGGGTGGCCGCGCCGGCGGCGATGGCGCCGGCCGCCGCACCGGTCACCGGGAGGCCGCCGTCCTGGTCGCCGCCGCCACCGCCACCACCGGTGGACGGGCAGTCCTCCGGCTGCTCCCACTTCACCGGGCCGCCGGAGTCGAGGTCACCGGTGACGGTGACGGTGAGCCCCTTGGTGGCGGGGAAGCTGACCGTCCCGGTCCGTCCCGGTTCGACGGTGAGCTTCTTCGGCTCGCCCTTGTTGGGGGTGAAGACCGAGGTCAGCGGGGTGCCGTCCTCCGGGTTGCTGATCCGGAAGACCATCTTGTCGCAGCTGGACTCATAGCTGGCGTCGGGCGTGCCGACCTCGGGCTGCTGGCAGTCCTCGGGCTTCTGCCACCCACCGGTGAAGTCCTTCATGCCGGCGGCGGCCACGGTGATCTCCTGCGCCTCCCCGGCGCTGAGCTTGCGGGTCTCGATCTTGCGCAGGGGGACGGTCACCTTCTCGGTGAAGCCACCGCTGCCGGTGATGGTGAACGTCGCCGCGGCGTTGCCGCTGCGGTTGACCAGGGTCAGTTCGACGTTGCCGTCGCAGTCGGACTCGGCGATCACCTCGGGGGCCGCCGAGCAGGTGCCCGAACCGCCGTTGAACCAGGCACGCGGGCCGGTGGAGCGGGCGCCGATGCCGGACGGGCTGCCGACCTTGCGGTCGCCGTACCGGTCACTGGTGTCGGTCAGCGGGTCGATCAGCTTGCTGCCGAAGACGAAGTCGACCTGGGTGTGGCAGTTCGGCACCTCGACGGCGAAGTCGAGGGTGGCCACCCCCAGCTCGCCCGGGGCGACCCCGGTGAACTTCTTGATCGACTTGTCGAGCACGTACTGCGGCACGGCGAACGTCGCCGACGGCGTCACGTACGACACCAGGGCCAGGTCCTGCTCCTCGCCCCGGCAGAGTGGGCCGTTGGTCAGGGTGATCGAGGCGCGGCCCGCCGGACCGTCGAAGGTGTGCGTGTAACGCGCGTCGGCGGCGGCGACACAGGACGACGTGGACTGCCCGCCCGCCGGGGTGGTGGCGGTCGCGCTCGCCGTCGTGGTGGGCGTGGGGGACGGCGAGGGTGAGCTGGCGCCCGCCGGGGTGGTGCAGGCGAGGACCGTGGCCAGGCCGGCCAGGGCGGCGGCGGTCACGGCGAGCGGTCGCCGGAGCGACAGCTGGGGACGGATCACGCGTACTCCCGGGGTGAGGGTGCGTCAGGGCGCGGCGGGGGTGGCGTTGCCTGGTCACGGCGCGTGTCGGGAGCGCCGTGACGACGCCGTGCGACGCCCTGGCCGGCGGAGCGGCACCGGCACCGGGCCGACCCTAGTGGGCCCGTCGATACGGACATAGTGCACGGCGGGCACCGGGAGTGTTGTTATGTATTTGAGATCATTGATTCACTGGGGGTGATGTTTCGGTCACCCGGACGGGGCGCACCGCGCCGCCGGCCCGCGTCGGTGGTCGCGTAGCGTCACAGGCATGCGCAGGGAAAGACGGTGACCCGGATCGTGGCCGGCACGCTCGGCGGTCGGCGGATCGCCGCACCCCCCGGCGCCGGCACCCGCCCCACCTCCGACCGGGTGCGCGAGGCCCTGTTCAGCGCCGTCGCCGCCGAGGTGGACCTGGTCGGCGCGCGCTTCGCCGACCTGTACGCCGGCTCCGGCGCGGTCGGGCTGGAGGCGCTGTCCCGGGGGGCCGAGCACGTGCTGCTGGTCGAGTCCGATCCCCGGGCCGCCCGGGTGATCCGGGAGAACGTCGCCGCGCTCCGGGCCGCCCCGGCCGCCCGGCTGGTCACCGGCAAGGTGGCCGGCGTGCTCGCGGCCGGCCCCGGCGACGCGTCGTACGACGTGGTCTTCGCCGACCCCCCCTACGCGGTGCCGGACACCGAGATCGCCGCCCTCCTGACCGCGCTGGTGGAGCACGACTGGCTCGCCCCCGACGCGCTGGTGGTGGTCGAGCGGTCCACCCGTACCGGCCCGGTCGACTGGGTGCGGGGCATCACCGCCGAACGCAGCCGGCGTTACGGCGAGACCACTCTTTGGTACGGTCGCCGATCATGAGACGTGCGGTGTGTCCCGGCTCGTTCGACCCGGTCACCAACGGACACCTCGACATCATCGGACGGGCCAGCCGGCTCTTCGACGAGGTGATCGTCGGTGTGCTGGTGAACCAGTCCAAGAGTGGCCTGTTCACCGTCGAGGAGCGGATCGACATGCTCCGCGAGGTGACCTCCTCGTACGGCAACGTGCGGGTGGCGTCCTTCCGTGGGCTGCTCGTCGACTTCTGCCGGGCGCAGGAGGCGAGTGTGCTGATCAAGGGCCTGCGGGCGGTCAGCGACTTCGACTACGAGTTGCAGATGGCCCAGATGAACATCGGCCTGGCCGGCGTGGAGACCCTGTTCATGCCGACCAACCCGCTCTACTCGTTCCTCTCCTCCAGCCTGGTCAAGGACGTGGCCAAGTGGGGCGGCGACATCTCCTCCCACGTCCCCGACACCGTCCGGCAGGCGCTCGCGGCCCGGCTCACCACCCCGCGCCCCTGACCGCCCGCCGCCGGCCCACCGACGCCGGGGCGGCGGATCGGAGGCGGGGCGGCGCGTCGTGGCGGGGTGGTGAGGGCGGTGGTGGCCCGGGCACGACATCATGTGGTGCAGCGCCGAAGTCGGGCGCAGGCCGCATCATGTAGGTCGGCAGACGAACGACAGGGGTGAGGTACCGGTGGACCCGCTCGATCGCATCGACGAACTGATCGGCGTGCTGGAGCAGGCGCGCTCCGTCCCGATGTCGCGCAACAACTGCATGGTCGACCGGGGCGAGATGATCGCGGCGCTCGACGAGATGCGCGCCGACCTCCCCGCCGACCTGCGTCGCGCCGCCGCCCTCCTGGAGGAGCGCGACAAGATCATGGATGCCGGTAAGCGGGAGGCCGACCGGATCATCAGCGAAGGTGAGGCGGAACACGCCCGCCTGGTCTCGGTGAACGAGATCACGGTCTCCGCCGAGCACGAGGGGGCCCGGATCATCGCCGAGGCCCGCGCCGAGGCGCAGCGGCTGCGGGAGGAGGTCGACGACTACGTCGACACCGCGCTGGCGAACTTCGAGCAGTTCCTCACCCGGGCGCTGGCGTCGATCGAGCGTGGGCGGGACAAGATGCACGCGCTGCGGGAGATCGGCACCTTCGGTGGGGACGAGGCGGAGCGCCCGCTACCCTTCTGAGCGGCACCTCATCGCACCGACGGACGGGTCGGGCGTCGCCCCCGGTTCGACGATCCGGCGGTCGCCCAGGTAACCTTTTTTGTCGGCCTCTCACCGGCCGGAGTCTGACTATGCCCAAACACTCGCCTTCATCACTCAACCCCAGGGCGCCGCTGGTCCTCGACACGAGGGACCTGCCGCGTCGCCCTGGTGCGTTGCGTACGCATCGGCGGGTCGTGCCGGCACCGGCGGACCTCGGCGGAGAGTTGATCAGCGTGCCGGAGGGTGCGGACCTCGACCTCGACCTGAGGTTGGAGTCGGTGTCCGAGGGCGTGCTCGTCTCCGGGACCATCACCGGTCCCGTCCAGGGCGAGTGCGGTCGTTGCCTGCGCGCGATCGACTACTCGTTGACCGTGAACGTCCAGGAGCTGTACGCGTACGAGAACAGCACCACGGACATCACGACCGACGAGGACGAGGTGGGCCGGATGCAGGACGATCTGATCGACCTGGAGCCGGCGCTGCGGGACGCGGTGGTGCTCACGCTGCCGACCAACCCGCTCTGCCGGGAGGACTGCCCAGGACTGTGCCCCGAGTGCGGGGTGCACTGGGACGATCTGCCGGCCGATCACAGCCACCAGCAGATCGACCCGCGTTGGGCGAGCCTGTCGCAACTGAACCGTACAGAGGAGTAGGAACCGTGGCCGTCCCGAAGCGCAAGATGTCGCGCAGCAACACCCGGTCCCGCCGGGCGAACTGGAAGGCGGCTGTGGTCGCGACCGTGGCCTGCCCGCAGTGCAAGTCCCCCAAGCTGCCGCACGCGGCGTGCTCCGTCTGCGGCACGTACAACGGCCGCCAGGTTCTCGAGGTCTGACCTGGACGCCGAGTGACACCCCCGACCACAGGTCGGGTGGCGCGCGCACCCCGGCGATCGCCCGGTGCCCCGGCTCCCTCCGACGTCGATCGGCCCGCTCCGGCCGGCGTGGCGATGGAGCCGGGCACCGCGCGGATCGCCGTTGACCTCCTCGGCGGGGACGATGCTCCCGCCGTCGTGGTTGACGGCGCTCTGCGGGCGGTGCGTGCCGACCCGGACCTGCACCTGCTGCTCGTCGGCCCGACCGAGGTCGCGGCCGGGGTGGTCGACGCCCTGACCCCGGAGCAACGGACCCGGATCACCATCCGCGCGACCCGTACCGCCGCCGGGCCGGCCGACCACGCGCCACGGGCCGACAGCACCGTCCGCGCGGCCGTGTCCGCCGTCCGCGACGGCGCCGCCGACGCCCTGGTCTCCGCCGGGTCCACCGGCGCCACCGTCTCCGCCGCCGCCCTCGGCTTCGGCCGTTGGGCCGACGTGCGCCGGCCCGCGCTGGTGGCGAGCCTGCCGGCCGTCTCCGGCCCGGTGATCCTGCTCGACGTCGGCGGCTCGCTGGAGCCCCGCCCCGCCACCCTGGCCCGGCACGCCGTGCTCGGCGCGGCCTACGCCGCCGTCGCGCACGCCATCGTCGCACCCCGGGTCGGCCTGCTCTCGGTGGGCACCGAGACCGGCAAGGGGGACCGCCCCCGCCGCACCGCCGACCCCCTCCTCGCCGCCGCCCCACTGCCCTGCGCCGCCCGCTACGTCGGGCTGGTCGAGGGCTACGACGTGACGCTCGGCCTGCGCGCCGACGTGGTGGTAACCGACGGTTTCACCGGTAACGTCCTGCTCAAGGCCATCGAGGGGGCGTACACGATGACCGGGGGCCCACCCGCCGGCGGTGACGCCCCGCGGGCGGCGGCCCTGCTCGGGGTGGCCGGCACCGTGGTGGTCTGCCACGGCGCGGCGACCCCCGACGACGTCGCCTCCGGCATCGCCCTGGCCGCCCACCTGTGGCGTCGCCGGGCCACCGACCGGGTCCGGGAACAGGTCGCCGGCCTGCCGACCGGCGGCGGCACCGACCAGGAGGACCCGCAGGCATCGGCCGGGTCCGATCCTCCCGGTGCGGATCGCCGCGAGCCGAGGAGACGGCCATGAGCACCAGGTGTGCGCCGGCCAGCCTCGCAGTCCTGAACGAACAGGTCACCGGCGTACGGGCCATGAGTCCGCGTACCCCGCCGGCGGGAACGGAGCAGAGGTAGGAGCATGACCAACGACAAGCGGCGGCGCGCGCCCGTCGCCCACCTGGAGACGGCGTTCGGGGTGACCCTCGACCCCGAGCTGCTGGAGCGGGCGTTGACCCACCGGTCGTACGCCTACGAGAACGGTGGGCTGCCCACCAACGAGCGGCTGGAGTTCCTCGGTGACTCGGTGCTCGGCGTGGTGATCACCACCGCGTTGTTCCGCAACCACCCGGACCTGCCCGAGGGGCAACTGGCGAAGCTGCGGGCCAGCGTGGTCAACATGCGTGCCCTGGCCGACGTCGCCCGGGGGCTCGGCCCCGACGGGCTCGGCGCCTACCTGCTGCTCGGCAAGGGGGAGGAGAGCACCGGCGGCCGGGACAAGGCGAGCATCCTCGCCGACACCCTGGAGGCGTTGCTCGGCGCGATCTACCTCCAGTACGGGCTGGACACCGCGGCGGAGGTCATCCACCGGCTGTTCGATCCGCTGATGGCCGAGTCGGCGGGCCGGGGCGCCGCCCTGGACTGGAAGACCAGCCTCCAGGAGCTGACCGCCGCGCTGGGGCTGGGCGTGCCCGAGTACCGGATCGAGGGCACCGGACCCGACCACCTGAAGACCTTCACCGCCTGGGTGGTGGTGGCCGGCAACCGCTACGGCGGATCCGAGGGGCGCAGTAAGAAGGAGGCCGAACAGCGGGCCGCCGACGCGGCCTGGCGGGAGCTGACCGCGCAGGCCGAGCGGGACCGCGCGGACGCCGCACCACCCGACGCGCAGGAGCCGGCGGCCGACGAGACCGCCGAGGCGGGTCTGGGTCGTGCCTGAACTGCCCGAGGTCGAGACGGTGCGGCAGGGGCTGGCCCAGTGGGTCACCGGTCGACGGATCTCGACGGTGGAGGTGCGCCACCCCCGGGCCGTGCGGCGACACGTCCCCGGCCCGGCGCACTTCGCCGACGTGCTCGCCGGCCGGACGGTGACCGACGTACGCCGGCGCGGCAAGTACCTCTGGCTGCCACTGGACAGCGGTGACGCGCTCGTCGGCCACCTGGGCATGTCGGGGCAGTTGCTGCTCCAGCCGGCCGAGGCGGCCGACGAGCTGCACCTGCGGGTCCGGTTCCGGTTCACCGACGACGGCCCGCAACTGCGCTTCGTCGACCAGCGGACGTTCGGTGGGCTCGCGGTCAGCGAGGGCGGCGCCGTTCTGCCCGCCGAGATCGCGCACATCGCCCGCGACCCGATGGACCCGGAATTCTCCGACACCGGATTCGTCACCGCCCTGCGCCGACGGCGTACGGAGGTCAAGCGGGCCCTGCTGGACCAGACGCTGATCTCCGGGGTGGGCAACATCTACGCCGACGAGGCGCTGTGGCGGGCCCGGCTGCACGGGGCCCGCCCCACCGACGCGGTGACCGCCCCCGCCGCGGGTCGGCTGCTCGGGCACGTACGGGACGTCCTGGCCGAGGCGATCAAGCAGGGCGGCACGAGCTTCGACGACCTGTACGTCAACGTCAACGGGGAGAGCGGCTACTTCGACAGGTCGCTCAACGCCTACGGCCGGGAAGGGGAACCCTGCCGGCGTTGCGGGGCGCCGATCCGCCGGGAGGCGTTCATGAACCGGTCGTCGTACAGCTGCCCGCGCTGTCAGCCCCGCCCCCGGGGTGCCCTCAGGGGGTGACCCCGACCCGGTTCGGGGTTGCACCGGTGTGCCGCGCCGACGGCACTCCGGGCCGGTGCCGGATTTACGCTGATCCACCCGGTCGGTCGTCCCGGGCGGCCCGGCCCGGCCGCCTCCGCGGCGTCCGGGGTGGGCCGGGGCCGATCCCCGATGTGCCCCGGCGTCGCCGTCCCTAGCGTCAGCACGGTCGGCAGGGCGCCGACGGGAAGGGGGCCCGACGGAGATGGGCGGCAGACCGGTGACGGTGCGGTTGGCGCGGTGGAGCGCCGAGCACCCGTGGCGCGCGATCGCGCTCTGGGTGGTCTTCGTGGCGGTGTGTTTCGTCGGTGGCAACGCCGCCGGCCTGAACGAGGCCACCCAGGCGGACCAGGCGATCGGCGAGTCCGGTCACGCCGACGTGATCGTCACCGAGGGGAAGTTCACCGATCCGGCGGTGGAGAACATCCTGATCACCCCGCGTACCGGCACCCTGGACCGGGCCGCCGCGCAGGCCGCGGCGACCGACGCGGCCGACCGGCTGCGGCAGATCACCGGGGTGGCGTCGGTGGGCGAGCCGGTGCCGTCGCGCGACGGTGCCGCGCTGCTGGTGCCGGTCACCATGGCCGGCGATCCGGAGACCGCCGCCGACCGGGTGCAGCCGCTGCGTGACGCCACCGCCGCCGCCCAGGCCGCCCACCCGCAGTTGCGGATCGAGCAGGTCGGCGGCCCGTCGATCAACCAGGCCCTGGACGACACCCTGGGCCGGGACTTCAAGCGGGCCGAGCTGCTCAGCCTGCCGGTCACCCTGGCCATCCTGATCGTCGCGTTCGGCGCGCTGATCGCCGCCGGGGTGCCGGTGCTGCTGGCGCTCTCCTCGGTGGCCGCCGCGATGGGGCTGTCCACCCTCGCCTCCCACCTGGTGCCCGCCACCGACACCACCTCCAGCGTGATCCTGCTGATCGGGATGGCCGTCGGGGTGGACTACTCGCTGTTCTACGTCCGACGGGAACGGGAGGAACGGGCCAAGGGCCGGTCCGGGCTGGACGCGGTGGAGATCGCCGCCGAGACCTCCGGGCACGCCGTGGTCGTCTCCGGCTTCGCGGTGATCATCTCGATGGCCGGCCTGATGCTCGCCGACGACGTGGTCTTCTCGTCCCTCGCCGTCGGCTCGATCCTGGTGGTCGCCGTCGCGGTGACCGGCTCGCTGACCGTGCTGCCGGCACTGCTGGCCAAGCTGGGCCGCTGGGTGGACCGCCCCCGGGTGCCGCTGCTGTGGCGGCTCACCGCGCCCCGCACCGGACGGCACGGGCAGCCGGCCCGGCCCCGGTTCTGGCCGGCGGTGCTGCGGCCCGCGCTGCGCGCGCCCCGGGCCACCCTGATCGTCTCGGTGGGGCTGCTGCTCGCCCTGGCCGCCCCGGCGCTCGGCATGAAGCTGAAGTTCCCCGGCATGGAGGACCTGCCCCGGACCACCCCGGCGATGCAGGCGTACGACCGGCTGACCGCCGCCTTCCCGAGCACCGGCACCAGCCACACGGTCGCCGTCCGGGCCCCCGCCGACCAGGCCGAACAGGTGCGCGCCGCGCTGACCGGGCTGGCCCGCACCGCCGCCGCCGACCCGCTGTTCGCCCCCGTGGAGGCGGACGGCCCGAAGATCGAGGTGTCGGCGGACCGCCGGGTGTCGGTGCTGGAGGTGGCCACCCCGTACGCCAGCCGGGACGACCGGTCGGTGAGCTCCCTGCACGAACTCCGCGACGACCTGCTGCCCGCCGCACTGCGTGGCATCCCCGGCGTCGAGTACGCCGTCGGTGGCGGGGTGGCCGCCAGCGAGGACTACGCCCGGCACATCCGGGAGAAGCTGCCGCTGGTGATGGCGTTCGTGCTGGCGCTGACCTTCCTCGTGATGACCTGGACGTTCCGGTCGGTGGTGGTCGCCCTCACCTCGATCCTGCTCAACCTGCTCTCCGCCGGGGCCGCCTACGGCCTGCTGGTGCTGGTCTTCCAGGGCGACTGGGCGCAGGACCTGCTCGGTTTCACCTCGATGGGGGCGATCGTCTCCTGGCTGCCGCTGTTCCTGTTCGTGGTGCTCTTCGGGCTCTCCATGGACTACCACGTCTTCGTGGTCAGCCGGATCCGGGAGGCGGTACGCGCCGGCCGGTCCAACGCCGACGCGGTCGCCTACGGCATCACCTCCTCGGCGGGGGTGGTGACCAGCGCGGCGATCGTGATGGTCGGGGTGTTCGCGATCTTCGCCTCGCTCAGCACGATCGACATGAAGCAGCTCGGCATCGGGCTGGCCGCGGCGATCCTGCTGGACGCCACGATCATCCGGGCGGTGGTGCTGCCGTCGGTGATGACCCTGCTCGGCGAGGCCAACTGGTGGGCGCCCCGCTTCCTGCGCGGGCGCAGCCGGCCCGCCGCCACCCCACCGGCCGACCCGACGCCGGAGCTGGTCGGGGCACACTGACCGGCCGTTCCACCAGCCCCGGGGCCGCCGCCCTGCCCACTCGCCGCCGGTGACCGCCCTTGCGGGTGGTGCAGCGCCGTGGCCGGCGGCGCGGGTGACCCGGACCGCAGCTCGCGGTCCGGGTCACCCCGGCGTGCCGGGGACCGGCCCGGGGACGGTGGGACAGGGCACGCGCCAGGCGTCCAGGGTGCGGTTCTTGCGGATCGAGGCGAAGCCGTAGCCGACGGTCGTCACGCAGAAACCCGCCGGGTCCCCGGCGTACTCGACCTGGAAGACCGGCTTGTCCGCGTCGGCGAAGGGGAGCAGCTTGGCGCAGCGGCGCAGCCGGACGCACTCCTCGTCGACCGCGAAGTCGAATTCCGGGGCCAGCGCGGCCACCTGCGCGACGTCGCCGACCAGGCCGGGGGAGAGACCCAGGGCCCGGGCCAGCGCGGCGGACCGCCGGTTGAAAGCCAACTGGTCGTCGAAGTCGAGCGGGAAACCCGACCGGTGGGCGTACCCGTCGGCGTCGACGAGGGCCACCGCGCCGAAACCCTTGCCCCGGCAGAGCCGGAACCGGTCGGCCAGGACGGGACGCAGCAGGTCCCACCGCCGGATGTCGACCCACCGGCTCCCGGGCCGCCCGGCCGCACCGCCGCCGACCGCCGCCGGGTAGCGCGCGGCGTCCGGATCCGTCCCGGCGTACGTCCCGACCGGCACGTGACAGATCAGCCGCCGGTCGCGCCGACGCAACGCCCCGGTCTCGGCGGTGCTCACCCGGACCGGGTCGAGGAGGAAGACGTCGGCGTCGACGGTGGTGTCGACCGGGCCGGTGAGCTGCCACTGCCACCGCCACTGCCGGGCCGTGCCGGGCGGCCACGGGGTCGGTGCGCCGGGCGGACCGAGGTCGGGACGGCAGGCGTACACCGGGGTCAGCAGGGTGAGTGCCAGCGTGGCCGACAGCACCCGGCGGGCCGGGTGGCGCAGCGGTGGCCGGGTGGGCAGCGGCGACCCGCCGCGCGTCGCGGACGCTGACGGCCGGATGCGCATCGGCGGCTCCCGGGTCCCGTGCGGTACGTCGCACGCCTCACCCGGTCAAACGAGAAGCCCCCGGCGACGACGCGGTCACGTCGTCGCCGGGGGCCGGCCGTCCCCGGTCAGCGCGGGGCGGCGAAGTCCTGCGTCCAGTACGGCCCGTTGCTGTCGGCCACACCCACGCCGATCTCGGTGAACGCGCAGTTGAGGATGTTGGCCCGGTGGCCGGAGCTGTTCATCCAGGCGTCCATCACCGCAGCCGGGGTCTGCTGGTTCCAGGCGACGTTCTCGCCGTAGGTGCGCCAGGTGTAACCGGCCCGGTCCAGCCGCTGGCCGGCGTCGCTGCCGTCGCTGCCGGTGTGCGTCATGTTCTTGTGGTCGGCCTGGTCCTGGCTGTGCTGCTGGGCGGCGAGGGTCAGCTTGGCGTCCACCGTGACGGCGGCGCAGCCGGCCTTGGCCCGTTCGGCGTTGACCAGGTCGACGACCTGCTGGACCTGGCTGCCCCCGCCGCCGCTGACCGCGGCCCGGGTGGTGGTCGCCGCGGTGGGGATGTTGCCGCCCCGGGTGGTCTGCCGGGACGCCGGCTGGGTCCGGCTCGGGGCGGGCGTCGGCGTGACGCTCCGGCTCGGCGACGGGCTCGGCGACGCCGCCGACGGGCTCGGCGACGGGCTGGGGGAGGTCGGGGCGGTGGTGCTCGGTGCGGTGTCCGGGATGACCGGCGCGGTGGCCACCGGTTCGTCGAGGGCGGCCGGGTCGGTGCGCTCGTCGTCGGGCAGCATCAGCGCGCCGATGCCCAGGCTCACCACCAGGGTCGCCGCTGCGGCGGCCCCGCCGATGAGCAGTGGACGCTTCAGCCGGCGACGCGGCCGGCCGGGGCCGGTGGGTGTCGGCCGGACGTTGCCGGTGGGTGTCGTCGGTCCGCCGGCCGGCACGACCGCCGAGGCGAGCGCGGTGGCGTTCCGGTCGGCGGGCCCGCAACCGGCTCCGCTCAGGTACGCCTGCCGCCCGTCCGGTTCGCCCACCCAGGGCCCGTCCTGCCCGGTGGCCGGGTGCGTGTCCCCGCCCCACGTCCCGGCCGGTTCGCCCTGCCACCGCCCGGTCTGCTCGTCCTGCCACCGGTCGGCCGGCTCGCCGTGCGTGTCCTGCCAGCGGTCGGCGGCATCGCCGTGCCACGGCCCGGCCTGCTCGCCACCCCGCGGCCCGGCCTGCTCGCCGTGCCACTGGTCGGTCTGCCCGCCCTGCGTGTCCGGCCACCGGTCGGCGTGCCCGCCCTGCCAGCCACCGGCCGGTTCGCCCTGCCACTGCCCGTCGGTTTCGCCCTGCCACTGCCCGTCGGTTTCGCCGTGCCACGGCCCGGTCGGCGTGTCCTGCCACGAACCGGCGGGCCCGCCCTGCGTGGGACCGGTCTGGTCAGCCTGCCAGCGGTCGGTCCGGTCGTCCTGCCAGGTCCCGGTCGGTCCGTCCTGCCAGGTCCCGGTCGGTTCGTCCTGCCGACGGTCGGTCCGGTCGGCGGTCGGCCACTGCCCGGCGGCCGCTGCGGTCCACCGGCCGGTCGGCTCGTCGCGCCACCGGTCCGCCGGCTCGTTCCGCCACGTTCCGGTCGGTTCCGCCGGGTGCTGGCCGGGTGCCGCGTCGGGCCGGTGGTCACCGGCGGGTGGCGGTCCGGCGGCCCAGCGGTCGGGTCCACCCGCGAAGCGCCCGGCGGAGGTGCCGGCCGGGTCGGGGCCGGTCCGATCCGGGCCGTCCGGCGTCGGGTCGTCACCGAAGAGGTACGCCGAGCGGGGCTCGGGACGGTCGGTCAGCCAGGCCGGGTCGTCCGCCGACGGCTGCGGCCGTCGGTATGCGGCGTCCGGGTCGTTCGGATCGGTCGAGCCGTACACGCCTGTCGCCTCCACGGGTCGGTTGCGGGCCGGGGTGACGCTACGGCGGCAACGGGAACAGCGGCAACGCGGCTAAGGAAGAGTTAAGGCCGGGCAGACATCCAGGGTCACCGTAGCCGCCGGGGAAGGCGTAGAGTCAAGAAGTCCGGACAGAGAGTGTCCGAGCCTTACGGCCCCCGGCGCAGTCGTCAGGGTAGGCGTGTAGATGATCTACGGCCTGCGAGAACTTGACGAACGGCGGATTATCGCTCAATATGTAGGTGTCGCCAGTCGCGCCCAGCCACGCCCGGAACTCAGTGGCCCGGTAGTAGTCGCGAACACGAAATGGGCGCGCGTTGGCCGGCTTTTCCGGCAGCGCATATCAAGGAGTTAGCATGGCGAAGGCCCTGTACGGCCACGTAGGTGCAGCGCCCGACCGGCGTCTGCTCGACGAGGTCACCCGACTGCGTTCCAGGGTGCAGGCCCTGGAGTTCGAGATCACGCGCCTGCGCGCCGACAATGATCGGCTCGCGGCGGCTGCGGCGGAGGTGGACGACCTCCTCCGGCTGGCCGAGCCGGCGCTCACCTGATCTTCGGCACCGCAGAAAACTGAACAGCACCACCGCGAAATAGCGCGCCGACACTTTTTTGTGCCGGCGCGCAGTGCTGTCGCCGGCAATTCTCCCGGGCGTCAATTCGTGATCTTGTCACTCGATGTGGCGTAGCACACCCGATCATTTTCCGAACCGTACGGGGTGCGGCACCGGGGGCCGGGGCGGGTCGCGTGCCGGTCACCGCGTACCGACGGGTTAGTCTGCGGGTTCACCAGGTCCGCGCAGCCCGCGACGCCTGCGGTGGCCACCGGACGAGGATCGGACAGGTGCATCTCAAGAGTCTGACGGTGAAGGGGTTCAAGTCCTTCGCCTCCGCCACGACGTTGAAGCTGGAGCCCGGGATCACCTGCGTGGTCGGCCCGAACGGCTCCGGCAAGTCCAACGTCGTCGACGCGATCGCCTGGGTGCTGGGCGAGCAGGGCGCCAAGGCGCTGCGCGGCGGCAAGATGGAGGACGTCATCTTCGCCGGCACCGCCGGGCGGGCGCCGCTGGGCCGGGCCGAGGTCACCCTCACCATCGACAACACCGACGGCGCGCTGCCGATCGAGTACACCGAGGTCTCCATCACCCGCCGGATGTTCCGCTCCGGCGAGAGCGAGTACGAGATCAACGGCGACTCGTGCCGGCTGCTCGACATCCAGGAGCTGCTCAGCGACTCCGGCATCGGCCGGGAGATGCACATCATCGTCGGTCAGGGCCGGCTCGACGGCATGTTGCACGCCAAACCGGAGGACCGCCGCTCGTTCATCGAGGAGGCGGCCGGCGTGCTCAAGCACCGCAAGCGCAAGGAGAAAGCGCTGCGGAAGCTCGACGCGATGCAGGTCAACCTCAACCGGCTGACCGACCTCACCGCCGAGCTGCGCCGCCAGCTCAAGCCACTGGGCCGGCAGGCCGAGGTGGCCCGCCGGGCCGCCGCCATCCAGGCCAACCTGCGCGACGCCCGGCTCCGGCTGCTCGCCGACGACCTGCACACCCTGCGGGTCACCCTGGACAAGGAGATCGCCGACGAGACGGCGCTGCGGGAGCGGCGCGAACAGATCGAGGGCGAGCACACCGAGGTGCAGGGCCGTCTCGGTGAGCTGGAGGCGGCGCTCGCCGAGGACGCGCCGCTGCTCGCCGCCGCCCAGGACACCTGGTACAAGCTCTCCGCCCTCGCCGAACGGTTCCGCTCGGTGGAGCAGGTGGCCCGGGAACGGCTGCGCCACCTCAGCGCCACCGGCGACGACGAGCGACCCGGCCGGGACCCCGACCAGCTGGAGGCCGAGTCGCAGCGGGTCCGCGAGCAGGAGGAGGAGCTGCGCGCGGCGCTCACCGACGACCAGATCCGGCTCGCCGAGGCCGTCGAGCACCGGCAGGAGCTGGAACGCCAGCTCGCCGCCGCCGAACGGGAACTCGTCGCCGCCGCCAAGGCGATCGCCGACCGGCGGGAGGGCCTGGCCCGGCTGACCGGGCAGGTGAACTCGGCGCGGGCCCGCACCACCAGCGCCGGCGAGGAGATCGACCGGCTCGCCGCCGCGCATGCCGATGCCCTGGCCCGCGCCGACCAGGCCCAGGCCGAGCTGGACGCGGTCGCCGAACAGTCCACCGAGGCCGACCGGGACAACGCCGAACTCGACGACCGGCACGCCGAGGCGGTGGCCGCCCACGAACGGGCCCAGGCCATCGTCCGGGCGTTGACCGACACCGAGCGGGCCGCCGAGAAGGACGCCGCGACGTGGAAGGCCCGCGAGGAGGCGCTCGCCCTGGGCCTGCGCCGCAAGGACGGTGCCGGGGCGCTGCTGGCCCGCGCCGACGAGGTGCCCGGCCTGCTGGGCAGCCTGGCCGGGCTGCTCACCGTCGCCGCCGGCCATGAGGCGGCGCTCGCCGCCGCGCTCGGTGGGCTCGCCGACGCGGTGGCGGTCACCGGGGTGGACGAGGCCGTCGAGGCGATGCGGCTGCTGAAGATCTCCGACGCCGGCCGGGCCGGCCTGCTGGTCGGCGGCCCCGCCGGACCCGGCATGACCGGCTCCGCCGACGCGCTGCGCCCCCGGCTTCCGGAGTCCGCCCGGTGGGCGCCGGACCTGGTGGAGTGCGCCCCCGAGCTGCGTCCCGCCGTACACCGGGCGCTGCGTGACGTGGCGCTGGTCGACGACCTCGCCGCCGCCGCCGAGCTGGTCGCGGACAACCCGGAGCTGCGCGCGGTCACCCCGGACGGCGACGTGGTCGGGGCGTACGCGGCGGCCGGCGGGTCGGCCAAGGCGGCCAGCTTCATCGAGGTGCAGGCCGCCGTGGAGGAGGCCCGCACCAACCGGCTCACCGCTGAACGGACCGGTGCGGAGCTGCGCGACCAGCTCGTCGACGCCCGGGCCGAGGTGGCCGCCGCGAAGGAGGCGGTGCAGCACGCCGCCGCCGCGAAACGGGAGGCGGAGAGCCACCGCAACGCCGCCGCCCGCCGGCTGGCCGAGCTGGGTGCGGCGGCCCGTTCGGCCAGGGCGGAGACCGACCGGCTCGGTGAGAGCCGGTCCCGCGCCGAGGCGGCCCGGGAACGTGACCTGACCGCCCTCGCCGAGCTGGCGGAGCGGCTGCGGCTCGCCGAGGACACCCCGATCGACGCGGAACCCTCCACCGAGGACCGGGACCAGCTCGCCGCGATGGTGCCCCGGGCCCGGCAGAACGAGATGGAGGTCCGGCTCGCGGTGCGTACCGCCGAGGAGCGCGTCGCCTCGATCGCCGGCCGGGCCGACTCGCTGGCCCGGCAGGCCACCGCCGAGCGGGCGGCCCGGGAGCGGGCGGCGGCCCGGCGGGCGGCCCGGACCCGGGGTGCGGCGATCGCCCGAGCCGTGGTCGGCGGGGCCCGCGAGGCACTCACCCGGCTGGGCACCTCCGTCGCGCGCGCCGAGGAGCACCGCGACGCGGTCGCCCGCGAACGCGCCGCCCGGGAAGCCGAACTCCAGGAGGTACGCGGGGCGGCGAAGCGGCTCGGCGCGGAGCTGGAGCGGTTGACCAGCCAGGTGCACCGCGACGAGGTGGCCCGCGCCGAGCAGCGGCTGCGCATCGAGCAGTTGGAAGCCAAGGCCGCCGAGGATTTCGGCCTGGACCTGGAGACCCTGCTCGCCGAGTACGGCCCGGCGCAGCCCGTCCCGCCGACCCCGGTGGACGTCGCGACCGCCGAACGCGACGGCCTGCCGGTGCCCGAGCCGGTCCGCTACGAGCGGCCGGTGCAGGAGAAGCGGGCCGCCAAGGCGGAACGGGAACTGGCCCTGCTCGGCAAGGTCAACCCGCTCGCGCTGGAGGAGTTCGCCGCCCTGGAGGAGCGCTTCAAGTTCCTCTCCGAGCAGCTGGAGGACCTCAAGGCCACCCGGCGTGACCTGCTCACCGTGGTCAAGGACGTCGACGAGCGGATCCTGGAGGTCTTCGCCAGCGCGTTCGCCGACACCGCCCGCGAGTTCGAGCAGGTCTTCACCGTGCTCTTCCCCGGCGGCGAGGGCCGGTTGATCCTCACCGAACCCGACGACCTGCTCACCACCGGCGTGGAGGTGGAGGCCCGGCCACCCGGCAAGAAGATCAAACGGTTGTCGCTGCTCTCCGGTGGTGAGCGGTCGCTGACGGCGGTGGCGATGCTGGTGGCGATCTTCCGGGCCCGGCCCAGCCCGTTCTACATCATGGACGAGGTGGAGGCGGCCCTCGACGACGTGAACCTGGGTCGGTTGATCACGCTGCTGGCCCAGTTGCGGGAGAAGAGCCAGCTGATCGTCATCACCCACCAGAAGCGGACCATGGAGATCGCCGACGCGCTCTACGGCGTGACCATGCGCAGCGGCGTCACCCAGGTGATCAGCCAACGGCTCAACCGGACCGACGACGAGCGGTCCGACCGAACTGAGGAGAATCAGTAGTGGCACGGGAACGGCCGACGGCGCTCCTGCTCGACTTCGACGGCGTGCTGCGCCACTGGGACCCGGCGGTGGCCGCCGGCATCGAGCGGGAGTACGGCCTCTCCGCCGGGGTGCTCGGCGAGATCGCCATGCACTGGGGGAGGCTGCAACCGGTGCTGACCGGTCAGGTCAGCCACGCCGACTGGGTGTCCAGCGTGGCTGACGCGCTGACCGAGTCGGTCGGCCCGGACCGGGCGCGGGCGGCGGTGCAGCAGTGGCAGCGCTACCGGGGTGAGCTCGACGCCGACGTGCTGGCGTTCGTCCGCGAGGTGCGGGCCGCCGGGGTCCGGGTGGGTCTCGGCACCAACGCCACCGACCTGCTCGACACCGACCTCGCCGAGCTGGGCCTGGTCGGCGAGCTGGACGTGGTGGTCAACTCCTCGGTCGTCGGGGTGCACAAGCCGGCGAAGGAGTACTTCCAGGCGGCCTGTGCGGCGCTGGAGACCCCGCCCGCGCGGGTGCTCTTCGTCGACGACGAGGACTGGGCGGTCCGGGGAGCGCGGGCGGCCGGGCTGTCGGCGTACCGGTGGAGTGGGCCGGAGGGGCTGCGCTACCTGCGGGCGGCGCTGGCCCACTGACCCCGGGCGGCGGGGGTCATCCGTCGCTGACGTCGTGGGGCTGGCTCTGCTGTCGCCAGTACGTCAGGGCCTCGGCGGCTTCGGCGGTGAGCGGATGGTCCGGGCCGACCACCCGCAGACAGGTGGCCAGCAACTGCTCCAGGGCGTCGGCGGCACCCGCCGGATTCCCTGCGCGCCCCCGCCACGAGGCCAGGTTCCGTTGCGCGTACAGGGTCTGCGGATGCTCGGCGCCGAGCACCCGGATGTAGTCCGCGACCAGTGCCCGCGTCTCGCTCACCGCGGCGGCGTGCTCACCGGTGACGCCGAGCTGGAAGGCCAGGCCGTTGCGGGCTTTCAGGGTCACGTCGTGCTCGGGGCCCAGCAGCCGATGGCAGTCGGCGAGCAGCTCACGGAGCGCGACGACCGCACCGGCCGGATCACCGGCCTGTCCCCGTAGCCAGGCCAGGCTTCCCCGGGAGTTCAGTGTCTCGGGGTGGTCCGGGCCGTTCACCCGTAGGCGGTCGGCGAAGACCTCGGCGGTGGCTTCGGCGGCCCCGGCGGGATCGCCCGCCTCGCCCCGCCAGAAGGCGATGTTGTGCCGGGTGGTCAATGTGAGCGGGGCGTCCGGGCCCAGCACCCGGATGCAGTCGGCGGCGAGCGTGACGAATTCGTCCGCCGCCCCGGCGGCATCTCCGCCCCAACCCCGGTGGAAGGCGTGCAGAAAACGGAAGTTGAGTGTTCCGGCGTGGTCCGGCCCGTACAGCCGCAGCGAGTCGGCGATGGTCCGATCCAGGCCGTCGCTGGCAGCCCTGACCAGCCCGGCGTCACCCAGGCTGCTGTAGAGGCTGATCAACACGTCCCGAGACTCGTCGCGGAGCAGCAGGTCACCGACATGATCACGGAGCGCGACGGTGTTCGCCCGGAACGCCTGACTGAGGGCCGGGCGGGTCTCGCTCTCGGGCCACTGGTCCAGCAGCGCGGCGGCGGCGGTCCGGGTGGCCCGGCTGAGCTGGTCGCCGGTGAGCTGATCCCGTGCGGCGCGCTGCACCAGCGCGTGCACCCGCAGGCTGCCACCGTGCGGGTCGTGCGTGATCAGGTTGAGGCGGTGCAGGTTGTGCAGGGCGCGACCCACCTCGTCCACCCCGACGACGTCGTCGGTGCCGCGTGCCTCGGTCAGATAGGCCAGTACGGCCGTGGTGGTGAGCAGGGTGGTGGGGACGCCGTTGGGGTCCAGCAGCGCGACCAGATTCAGCACCGGCCGGGCCAGGCCGGCGGGGGTCGCCGCGTCGGCGGCGTCGATGGACAGCGCCCAGGTCGCCGCCACCGTGGCCCGGTGGTCGTCGGGGAGGGCGTCCGGCTGGGGCACCAACTCGTCGAGCCGCCGTCGGCGGTCGGTGAGCAGCCGGCGGTAACCGGCGCAGTCGAGCCCCCGGTCCCGGATGAAGGCGGCGGCCTGGGCGACGGCCAGCGGCAGATGGCCGAGGTCGGCGGCGAGTTGACCGGCCTCGGCCAGCCGACCCGGGTCGGCGATGGCCCGGTGCAGGTAGCCTTCGGCCTCGGCCTCGCTGAAGAGCCCCACCTCGACCAGGACGCGACCCTCGGCGGCGAGGACGGCGTCACGTCGGCGGGTGGTGACGATCGTGCGCCCGTGGCGGTTGGCGGGCGGCCACCAGCCGGCCGCGTGGGCCGGCGTGTCGAGGTTGTCCAGCACCACCAGCCAGCGGCGGTCGGTGCGTTCGCACCAGTTCAGCAGTGTCGCGGCGGCCTGCTCCAGGTCCACCGTCGGATCGACCAGACGTAGTTGCCAGGCAGCCTGGGCGTAACCGGCGAGGATGGCGTCCCGGCTGATGGCGGTGATCCAGACCAGCAGGTCGAGTTCGCCGGTGTGGGCCAGGCGTCGGGCGAACTGGGCCGCGAGTTGGGTCTTGCCGACACCGCCCATCCCGGAGAGCACCTGGGTGAGCACCGCGGTGCGGCCGGTCCGGGCGACGCGGGTCAGGTCCAGCTGCGCACGTCGGTCCTGGAACCAGGACGCGGACTGCGGCAGCCGTCCGACCTGCACCAGACGGCCGGTCGCCGGGGCACGGTCGGCTCGGCCGACCCGCAGCGCCTGCACGGCGGCGATGGTGCCGACCAGGGAGAACACCGCGCTGACGATGCCGGCGATCCAACCGGCCTGCTCGGTGCCGGCCCAGCCGGGGCGCAGCGCTGCGCCATCGACGGGACGACGCAGCAGCACGATGGCCACGGCGGCAGCCAGCAACGCCGCCAGCAGCAACATCACCGCCCGCCGGCCGGGCGGGCGACGGCGGAAGACCTCACCCATGTCTCCATCATCCCGTGTGGACGCACGCCGCTCATCGGTGCTCCGGAGCGCTCCTGCGGCCTCACGGATGGTGATGTCCGGTCATCTGGTCACGACGGGTGCCCGCAACACCCCAGGCCGGGGTCGGGCCGGCCGGCGGACGGGTGGGCCGCGCCGACCGGCGACGGGGTCACTCGCCGGTGACCCCGTCGAGGCGTTCCCGGAGCAGGTCGGCGTGACCGTTGTGCCGGGCGTACTCCTCGATCAGGTGCAGGTAGACCCAGCGCAGGCTGAAGGTCCGCCCCTTGGTGCCGACCTCGGTGAACGTCTCGTCGAGCGAGCGGCCCACGGCGGCGGCCCGGGCCAGCTCGACCTGCTCGTGGTAGGTGGCGAAGTCGGCCTCGGCGTCGGCGTGGCTCACGTCGAGGTCGGCGTCCGGGTCGTCCACGGAACCGTACGGGTAGTCGACCTGCTGCCGGGCGAAGTTCTCCCGGAACCACCAGGCCTCCACCTCGCCCAGGTGCCGGACCAGGCCGAGCAGGGTGAGCTCGGACGGCGGCACGCTCGGGGTGCGCAACTGCTCGCCGGTGAGCCCGGCACACTTGAGCAGCAGGGTCTGCCGGTGGTAGTCGAGCCAGCTCTCCAGCATGGCCCGCTCGTCGCCGACGGGGAGTTCAGGGGTCCGGGTGATGTCCGGTGCTCGCCAGGTCATGCCCGGCATCCTCGTCGCCCGGTCCGACATTCCGCGACCGTTATTCGTCGCGTCGTCGGCGGCACCACCCGGCCCGGATGCCCGGCGACGACCCGGCGCAGGCGGCGGTCGCCGACCCTGCCCCGGTCAGGGGACGACGAGGACCGGCCAGCGGCCGGTGCGGACCAGGCGGGTGGCGACGGAACCGACCAGCCGGTGCCCGGCCTGCTCGGAGGAGCCGACCACCACCAGGTCCGCCCGGGACTCGTCGGCTGCCGCCCGCAACTCGGTGTACGCGTCGCCGCGCCGGCACAGGAACGTCACCGGCAGCCCCAGTTCCTCCGCGCCCCGGCGGCACTCCTGTCGCAGGTCGTCGGCGAGTTCGTCGTGGGTCTGCTGGACCGCCCCGGCCACCACCCCGGGCATCAGGCTGGTGTAGCCGGCCGGTGCGCTGACGAAGACCACCACCAGTCCGGCGCCCTGTCGACGGGCCAGCCCTGCCGCGTAGGAGGCGGCCCGTAGCGAGGTGCGGCTGCCGTCGACCCCGACCAGCACGACCCGGGGTCCGTCGGTGCCCCGCTCGAACTCCTGCGGGCGGGCCTGCGGGCCGTACTGCTCACGCTCGACGGGGACGCTCACCGGTCGGTCCCGGTGCGGACCACCGCCGCCCCGGCAGCCGCCGCGACGGTGGACTCCTGCGCGACGGTGTCGGTCCGGGCGTCCCCGGTGTGCTGGCGTAGCGGGATCTCCTTGATGAAGATCACCGCGATCAGGGAGATCAGCCCGAACGGGGCGGCAACCAGGAAGATGTCACCCGCGCCGTGGCCGTAGGCGCTCTCCACCACGGTCCGGATCGGCCCCGGCAGGGTGTGCACGTTGGGCAGCACGCCGCCGCTGCCCGAGCCGGTGGCCGGGATGCCCAGCGCGGTGAGTCCGTCGGCGATGTAGTCCTTGACCCGGTGGCTGAGGACCGCGCCGAGCACGGACACGCCGACCGCGCCGCCGAGGCTGCGGAAGAACGCCACCACCGAGCTGGCCGCGCCGAGTTCGTGGGCGTCGACGGTGTTCTGCACGGCGAGGACGAGGTTCTGCATGGTCATGCCGAGCCCGAGCCCGATCAGCGCCATGTAGATGGACAGGTGCCAGTAGGGGGTGTCGTAGCGGATCGTGCCCATCAGCGCGAAGCCGGCGGTGAGCAGCGCCGATCCGGCGACCAGGTAGCGCTTCCAGCGGCCGGTCCGGGTGATGATCCGGCCGACGACGACGGAGGAGATCAGCAGGCCGAGGATCATCGGCATGGTCATCAGACCGGACATGGTCGGGCTCTCGCCCCGGCTGATCTGGAAGTACTGGCCGAGGAAGACCGATGCGCCGAACATCCCGACGCCGACGGCGATGCTGGCGACGACGGCGAGGGTGATGGTCCGGTTGCGGAACAGCCTCGGCGGGATCATCGGCTCGCTGGCCCGGTTCTCGACGCGGACGGCGAGCACGCCGAGGGCGATCGCGCCGATCACCATGGCGGCGCTCTGCCCGGAGATCCAGTCGTACTTGTCGCCGGCCAGGGTGACCCAGATCAGCAGCAGCGACACGGCGGCGGTGATCAGGGTCGCGCCCCACCAGTCGATCTTCACCTGGCGCCTGACGACCGGCAGGTGCAGGGTCTTCTGGAGCACCACCAGGGCGGCGATGGCGAACGGCACGCCGACGTAGAAGCACCAGCGCCAGCCGAGCCAGGAGGTGTCGACGATGACGCCGCCGATCAGCGGGCCGCCGATGGTGCCGACGGCCAGCACCGCGCCGAGGTAGCCGCTGTACCGGCCGCGCTCGCGGGGCGCGATCATCGTCGCCATGATCACCTGGGCCAGGGCGGTGAGGCCGCCCGCGCCGACGCCCTGGAGCACCCGGCAGGCGATGAGCTGCTCGGTGGACTGGGACAGGCCGGCCAGCACGGAGCCCAGCACGAAGATGGCCAGGGAGAGCTGGACCAGCAGCTTCTTGCTGGTCAGGTCGGCGAGCTTGCCCCAGATCGGGGTGGTCGCGGTGGTCGCCAGCAGGGTCGAGGTGACCACCCACGTGTAGGCGGACTGGCCGCCCTTGAGTTCGGTGATGATCCGCGGCAGCGCGTTGGAGACGACCGTGGAGGAGAGGATCGCGACGAACATGCCCAGCAGCAGTCCGGAGAGGGCCTCCAGGATCTGCCGGTGGGTCATCTCGACGCCGGTCGCCCGGGTGGGCGCTGTCGCCTGGGTCATCGTCGTTGCCTCCGCTGGTGGTGAAAAGGGTGCCTCGGGCAACCGTAAGCGTTCGTTGCCCCAAGCAACAACCGGAGGTGACCTGGCTCTATTCCCTTGACCCCAGGCCGGGCCGGGCGGGGTCGGGCCGGGGCGCGGCGGGGCCGGGGTGCGGCGGGGTCGGGCCGGGCCGGGGTGCGGCGGGGTTGGCGCGTCGCACCGCCGGGCCGCAACGGGGTCAGCAGGTGACGCCCGCCGGAGCCGGGGAGTGGCGCGACAGGGTCAGAAGGTCTCGTTGAACCGGTGCATCAGGCGGGCGAACTCCTCGACGTCCCGCTTCGGCCAGGTCTCCATCGACCGGTTGATCTGGTCCATCCGGGCGGACCGGGCGGCGTCGAACCGCCGGGTGCCCTCCTCGGTCAGCCGCAGCTGCGCCGCCCGCCGGTCGACCGGGTCCGGATCGCGGCGCACCAGGCCCAGCGCCTCCAGCCCCTGGATCTGCCGGCTCAGCGTGCCCTTGCCGATGCCCAGCTCAGCGGCCAGGTCGGTCAGTCGGGTCGACCCGGACCGGCGCAACCACAGCAGCAGGCCGTACGCGTTCGGCTCCAGGTTGGGGTGCACCTCCCGGGCGATCTCCCAGGACAGTGCCCGGCCCCGGCGGAGCAGCGCCGTGAGTTCGTGCTCCAACACGCGCAGCGTCTCGGGCAGATGATCGTCCACGGCACGAGGGTACGTGGCGGAGGTCACTTCGCCGAGGAGAGCCGCTGCCGGGCCACCTCACGCAGGTGCCCGTCGCTGGTGGTGCCCTCGATCAGCACCACCGCCTCCCGCCCGGTGTGCCGCAGCGTGCTCACCGCGTTGCCGAAGTACGGGCCGGCCAGCTTCTTCCAGCGCACCGTCGGGCGGCGTACCCCGGCGGAGCGGGCCAGCGCCCGGGTGGCCGCCGCCGGTCCGGCGCTCCAGCCCAGCTTCATCAGCGGGCGCATCGCCGCCGGCACCTGGTTGTGGATCGGGGAACAGGTGAGCTGGTGCACCGGGGTACGCACCGCCGGGTCGTCGAACCGGGCGCGGGCCACGTACGAGTGGTGCACGTCGCCGGAGAGCACGCTGATCGACGCCGGCGCCGGGTACGCGGGCCCCGCGCCGATCCGGTCCCCGGTGCTGGCCGGGGTGCCGCTGCCCAGCCGCACGAACAGCGCGCCGAGGGCGTCGAACGAACGGCGGAACGCGGCCCAGTGCTCCAGGTCGAGCGCCCGGCGCAGCTTCTCGGCCAGCCCGGCGACCCACGGCCGGCCGGAGTCGGCCAGTTTCTCGTTCCACGCCTCCACGTGGTGGATGCCCGGCGGCAGCAGCCAGGGCAGCGACGCGCCGATCACCAGGTGGTCGTAGACCCCGTGGGCCCGGTCCAGGAACCAGGACCACTCACCGGCGGGCAGCATCGACCGGACGCCCGGTTCGAGCACCCGGCTGCACCGGTTGTCCAGCATGACCAGCCGGGTCCGGCCCAGGTCCAGCGCGTAGCTCCACTGGTACTGCACGGCCCGCCAGCGTTCGGTGTCGTGCGCCTCGTCGGCCTCGGAGTCCACCCGCTCGCCGAACTCGCGCAGCACCGCGGTGGCGTCCTCGGCGGCGACCACCTTGGCATAGAGCGGGTCGGCGGCGATCTCGTCCGGGGCGAGGTTGCCCAGGTGCTGGTAGACCCAGTAGGAGGCCAGGCCGCTGCGGATCCGCTCGGCCCACCAGGCCTGCTCGCGCATGTCGGCCCGCCACGACTTCGAGGTGTTCCAGTCGTCGATCACCTCGTGGTCGTCGAAGATCATCACGCTCGGCACCGTGGACAGCAGCCAGCGGATCTCCGGGTCGCGCCACGACTCCAGATAGAGCTTGGTGTACTCGTCGAAGCTGACCACCTGGTCGGCCGGGGCGTCCTTCGGCCGCCGCCGACGCCGCTTGAGCAACCGTTTGACCGTGGGCGAGGTGACGTCGGCATAGACCTGGTCGCCGAGCAGCACCAGCAGGTCGGGCAGGTCGTCCGGGTCGGGCGCGGCCATCAACCGCCGGGCGTACGCGTCAAGCGCGTCCGGGGGCAGCTTGCGGGTGGTGTTGTGCTGGGTGGTCTCCCGGCACGACCCGAAGATCAGGCTGACCGGCTGGTCCTGGTCGTCGGCCGCCCTGGTCCGGATCACGCTGGGCGGGAAGCCGTCCCGGGCCACCGGCCAGACCAGCTCGTCGTCGACAAGCACCTCGTAGCTGGTGGTGTGGTCCGGGGTGAGCCCCTCCACCACCACCAGCGCGTAGTGGTGCTCGTACGCGGAGAAGGTCGGCGCGGAGCCGGTGGCGCCGTCGGCCGTGCGGACGGTGACCACCGCGGGCCCGCTGGTCTCCACCCACACCGTCGCCCGGGTGCCGACGACCCGGCGCAGCAACGGGCCGATGAGCAGACGGGGCTCAGGCATTGGTGGCACCTCCGAGGAGAGGACGTTTCATCTTTTCTACCCCGTGGGCGGGTGGGTCACCCCCGGCAGCGGCGAGCGTACCCGCAGCTCGCTCAGCTCCGGAGGCGGTGAGTGGGACGCCGTCGCCGGCATCTGACAGGATTTCGGCATGACGGACTACCTCCTCGTCGCACTGGCCCTGCTCGGCGTGCTGATCCTCGGCGGCCTCGGCCTGGTCGTGCCCCGGCTGCGTCGGCGTGCCGCACCCCCGCTGCCGCAGACCGAGGTCGACACCCGGGCCGAGGAGGACCTCGCCGGGCCACCCGTCGAGGCGGCGGAGTCCGACCTGTCCACCGGTGTCCTGATCGAGCCGCCGGTGGTCACGGCCCCACCGCTGGAGGTCCCCGAGCCGACCGCGGGCCGGCTGGTCCGGCTGCGGTCGCGGCTGGCCCGCTCGCAGAACGCCTTCGGCAAGGGCCTGCTCGGCCTGCTCGCCCGCGACCACCTCGACGAGGACGCCTGGGAGGAGATCGAGGACAGCCTGATCACCGCCGACGTCGGCATCGACGCCACCCGGGACATCGTCGACCGGCTCCGCGAGCGGACCCGGGTGCTCGGCACCCGCTCCGCCGGTGAGCTGCGCGACCTGCTCGCCACCGAGCTGGTCACCGCCCTCGACCCGGGACTGGACCGCTCGTTGCGCACCACCGGCCGCGACGGCATGCCGGCGGTGCTGCTGGTGGTCGGGGTCAACGGCGCCGGCAAGACCACCACCTGCGGCAAGATCGCCCGGGTGCTGGTCGCCGACGGCCGCTCGGTCACCCTCGGCGCGGCCGACACCTTCCGCGCCGCCGCCGCCGACCAACTGGAGACCTGGGGCGGCCGGGTGGGCGCCGAGACGGTCCGGGGCGCCGAGGGCGCCGACCCGGCCAGCGTGGCCTTCGACGCGGTCCGCCGGGGCATCGACGCCGGCACCGACACCGTGCTCATCGACACCGCCGGCCGGTTGCAGAACAAGATCGGCCTGATGGACGAGCTGGGCAAGGTCAAGCGGGTGGTGGAGAAGCACGGCCCGATCGACGAGACGCTGCTGATCCTGGACGCCACCACCGGGCAGAACGGGCTGGAACAGGCCCGGGTCTTCACCGAGGTGGTGAACGTGACGGGCGTGGTGCTGACCAAGCTCGACGGGACGGCCAAGGGCGGCATCGTGATCGCCGTCCAGCGCAAGCTCGGCATCCCGGTCAAGCTGGTCGGTCTCGGCGAGGGCGCGGACGATCTGGCCCCGTTCGACCCGGCGCAGTTCGTCGACGCGCTGCTCGGCACCGAGCCGCTCGCCCGGGACGCGTAACCTCGCGGTGAGCAACGACGATCGCGCGTACGCCGGGTGGCGTGACCCCCGCCATGCGGCGCCGGGCCTGGGGAGACCGTACGTGACCTCGCAGGAGATCCCGCTGCACGGCGGGAACGTGAGCACCGTGGTCCGGGTCGGCGACACCGTCCGGCGCAACGCCGGCCCGTGGACGCCCTCGGTGCACGCCCTCCTGCGCCACCTGGAGTACGTCGGGTTCACCGGCGCTCCCCGGGCGCTGGGGATGGACGAGCGCAACCGGGAGGTGCTGTCCTACCTCGAAGGGGAGTGCGGGGAGTACCCGCTGGCCCCGCACTGGGTCACCGACGAGGCGCTGGTGACGGTGGCCACCATGCTGCGGATGTTCCACGACGCCCAGTACGGTTTCGCCCCGCCGCCCGGCGCGGTCTGGCGCTCGTTCGGGCCGCCGCCACCGGACACCGAGGTGATCTGCCACCACGACGCCGCCCCGCACAACGTGATCTGGCGGCCCGACGGCACCCTCGGCCTGATCGACTTCGACCTCGCCTCGCCCGGGGCCCGGATCTACGACGTGGCGTACGCGGCGTGGACCTGGGTGCCGATCTTCGCCGACCGGGACTCGATCACGCTCGGCTGGAAGCACCCGGACCGCCCCCGCCGGCTGCGGCTGTTCGCCGACGCGTACGGGCTGATCCCCCGGGACCGGCACCGGCTGATCCGGACCATCCGCAAGCGGATCGTCGACCACGTGGAGGGCATCCGGCGGATGGCCGCGGCGGGGGAGCCGGCGTTCGTCCGGATCGTGCACAAGGGTCACCTTCGGCGCCCGATGCGCGACCTGCGCCTGCTCGACTACGAACGGCACGCCCTGGAGCACGCCCTCCGCTGACCCGCTCGGGGCCGGTGCGCGCCCGGCGCGTCCCGCGCGCCCGGCCCGGCGGCCCCACGCGAGCCGGGCCCGGTCACCCCACGCGCCCACCACCCGGACCACCCCGGCGATCAGCCGCCATCGGGGAAAGAGCGGCCGTTCGTCACCGGACGGCCACTCTTTCGTTTCCCGGTTTTCATGATCGAGGTTCTTCACACGCCGGAAACAACCCGTCACGTGTCGGAAATCGAGGGGTGTCGGTCCAGGAAACAGCCGCCGACCAAGCTTCCGCCCAACCGGCGTACGGGCGACGCTGCCCCGGAAGCCGCGAAGGAGGGAACTTCACCTTTAGGAGGCCAGCGTGCCTGAAGCACCGACGATCGACGGCGGCAACACCGTTTGGCTGCTGGTTTCGACCGCTCTCGTGCTGCTCATGACCCCGGGACTGGCGCTGTTCTACGGCGGCCTCAACCGGGCCAAGGGCGTGCTCAACATGATGATGATGAGCTTCTCCGCCATCGGGCTCATCTCTGTTCTGTGGTGGTTCTACGGTTTCAGCATCGCCTTCGGGACCGACGTCAACGGTTTCTGGGGCGACCCCGGTGCCTACCTGGGCACCAAGACCTTCCTCGCCGAGACCGACCTGTGGGGCGCCACGGCGGAGAACCCCAGCGGCATCGGCGTCCCGCTGTACGTGTTCATGGCGTTCCAGATGGTCTTCGCGGTGATCACCGTCGCGCTGATCAGCGGCGCGATCTCCGACCGGGCCAAGTTCGGCGGCTGGCTGCTGTTCGCCTTCGGCTGGGCCACCCTGGTCTACTTCCCGGTCGCCCACTGGGTGTGGGGCGGCGGCATCATCGGTGCCAAGATCCACGCGTTGGACTTCGCCGGTGGTACCGCGGTGCACATCAACGCCGGTGCGGCGGCTCTCGCCGTCGCCCTGGTGCTCGGCAAGCGGCTGGGCTGGCCGCGTGAGGGCATGAAGCCGCACAACATCCCGCTGGTCGCGCTCGGCGCCGGCCTGCTGTGGTTCGGCTGGTTCGGCTTCAACGCCGGGTCGGAGCTCACCGTCGACTCGGTCGCCGGGCTGGCCTTCATCAACACCCAGCTCGCCACCGCCGCTGCGGTGCTCGGCTGGATCGCGGTGGAGTGGATCAAGGACAAGAAGCCGACCATGGTCGGTGCCTCGTCCGGTGCCGTCGCCGGTCTGGTCGCCATCACCCCGGCCTGTGGGTTCATCGCCCCCTGGGCGGCGGTCCTGCTCGGCATCGTCGCCGGTGTGGTCTGCGCCCTGGCCATCAGCCTGAAGTACAAGCTCGGCTACGACGACTCGCTCGACGTGGTCGGCGTGCACTTCGTCGGTGGCTGGATCGGGTCGCTCTGGCTCGGCCTGTTCGCCACCAACTCGGTCAACGCCGCGATCAGCGACGTGGTCGGCGCCTCCGACGGCCTGTTCTACGGCGGCGGCGTCACCCAGTTCGGCCGCCAGGCCCTCGCCGGCCTGATCGTGACCGCCTGGTCGTTCGGTGTCGCCTGGGTGCTCGCCTTCGTCATCGACAAGACCCTCGGTTTCCGGGTCAAGGCCGACGACGAGGTCGAGGGCATCGACATCAGCGAGCACGCGGAGAGCGGTTACGACCTGTCCCCGAGCACCGGCGGTGCCGGTGGCGGTGCGTTCGCGATGGCCGGGATCACCCCCGGCGGCGCGAAGCCGGCCTCCCCGGGGGCCCCCGAACCGGCCACCGCGCCCGTGGACGAGAAGGTCGCCGGTTAACGTTCGGAGAATGGAGGGCTTGGACATGAAGCTGGTGACCGCGGTCATCAAGCCGTACCAACTGGACGCGGTGAAGGAGGCCCTGCACGCCCTCGGCGTGGCCGGCCTGACCGTCAGCGAGGTCCAGGGGTACGGACGTCAGAAGGGGCACACCGAGGTCTACCGGGGTGCCGAGTACACGGTCGAGTTCCTGCCCAAGATCCGGGTCGAGGTGCTCACCGACGAGATGGACGTCGACAAGGTCGTCGACGCGATCGTGGCCGCCGCCCGGACCGGCAAGATCGGTGACGGCAAGGTCTGGGTGACCGGCGTGGAAGAGGTCGTCCGGGTCCGTACCGGCGAACGCGGCCTCGACGCCCTGTAGGAGGACCCCCCAGATGACCCCGTCGATCAAGAGGAACACGTCGGATGACACCGGAAACGGAGACGGGAACCTCTTGGTCGACGGGGTCGTCGGGGTCCCGGCGGGGATCGGGGAACCGGCCCGGGTGGGCCGGGCGGAGGCCTTCGACACCTGGCTGCGCGGGCTGCTGCCGAAGCGGGAGGGCATCGCGCTGATCGCCGTCGGTGGACTCGGCCGTCGACAGTGCGCCCCGTACGGCGACCTCGACCTGGTGCTGCTGCACGCCGGGGTGGCCGGGGTGGACGAGCTGGCCGCCTCGCTGTGGTACCCGATCTGGGACGCCGGGGTCCGGCTCGACCACTCGGTGCGTACCCTCGCCGAGGCGCTGTCGGTGGCCCAGGACGACGTCAAGGTCGCCCTGGCCCTGCTCGACGCCCGCTTCGTCGCCGGTGACCCGGCGCTGGCCGACACCCTCACCCGCACCGCCACCGACCACTGGCGGCGGACTGCCGTACGTCAGCTGCCCGCCCTGCGGGAGATCACCGAGGTGCGCTGGCGTACCCACGGTGAACTGGCCTTCTTGCTCGAAGGCGACCTGAAGGAGGCCGCCGGCGGGCTGCGCGACGTGGGCATCCTGCGGGCCATCGCCACCGCCGGGATCACCGACGCGCTGCGTCCCGCCGTCCGCGCCGCCCACCTGCGGCTGCTGGACACTCGCGACGCCCTGCACCGGCAGGTGGGCCGCCGGGTCGACCGGCTGGTCGCCCAGGAACGCGCCGGGGTGGCCGCGCTGCTCGGCCTGCGCCAGCCGACCCCGGAGGCCACCGACGCCGGGACGCGGGCGGAGACCGGCGACGGCGACGCCCTGCTGCGCCGGGTCGCCGGTGACGCCCGCACCGTCAGCCACGCCCTCGACGACGCCTGGCGGGCCGCCGACCGGCTCCGCTCCGGCCGCCGCCGGGGCGCCGACGGCCGGCCGCTGCGCCGCCCGGTGGCCCGGGACGTCGTCGAGCACGACGGGGAGCTGGTGCTCGCCCGGACCGCCATCGGGGCCCGCCCCGACCCGAGCCTGTCGCTGCGGATCGCCGCCGCCGCCGCCACCACCCGGCTGCCGATCGCGCGGGCCACCTGCGAGTGGCTGGCCGCGTACTGCCCGCCGCTGCCCGCGCCCTGGCCACCGGCCGCCCGGTCCGCGTTCGTCACCCTGCTCGGTGCCGGCCCCGGCCTGGTGCCCGCCTGGGAGACCTGCGACCGGTACGGCCTGATCGACGGCTGGCTGCCCGAGTGGACCCGGCTGCGCAGCCTGCCGCAGCACAACCCGGTGCACCGGTTCACCCTCGACCGGCACCTGGTGCAGGCCGCGTACGAGGCGAGCCGGCACACCCGTGACGTCGAGCGCCCCGACCTGCTGCTGATCGGCGCGTTCCTGCACGACATCGGCAAGGGGCTGGACGGCGACCACTCGACCGTCGGTGCCCCGCTCGCCCAGGCGGTGGCCACCCGGATCGGCCTGCCCGCCGGGGAGGCGGCGTTGATCGGCACGCTGGTCCGGCTGCACCTGCTGCTGCCCGACGTGGCCACCCGCCGCGACCTGTCCGACCCGAAGACGATCGCCGGGGTGGCCGAGCGGGTCGGTGACACCACCACCCTGGAGCTGCTGCACGCCCTGGTGCTGGCCGACGCCGCCGCCACCGGCCCGGCCGCCTGGTCCGGCTGGAAGGGGCGGCTGATCGCCGAGCTGGTCGCCCGGGTACGGACCACCCTGGACACCGGCGTGGTGCCCGCCCCGCCGGACCCCGACCCGGCGCTGGTCGCCGGGCCGCTGCCGGTCGTGCACCTGACCGACGACCGGGTGGCGGTGGCCGCAGCCGACCGGCGGGGACTGCTCGCCACGGTGGCCGGCTGCCTGGCCCTGCACCGGCTGGACGTGATCTCGGCGGACGCCGCCACGGTCGACGACCGGGCCCTGGTCGAGTGCCGGGTGCAGCCGCGCTACGGGATGGCCCCGGACCCGATCGCGCTCAGTGCCGACCTGCGCCGCGCGGTCACCGGCGACGTCTCGGTCACCCAGCGGCTGCGGGGCCGGGCGCTCGCCGCGCGCAGCCAGGGTGCCGCGCCGAGGGTGGTCTGGCACCGGGAGGCGGCCACCGACGCGGTCCTGCTGGAGCTGCGCGCCGCCGACGCGGCGGGCCTGCTCTACCGGGTCACCTGCGCGTTGGACGAGGCCGGGGCGCAGGTGCGCGCCGCCCGGATCTCCACCCTCGGCGGTGACGTGGTCGACGCGTTCTACCTGGTCGGTGGTTGGCCGTCGGACGAGCAGCGGGCCCACATCGAGGCCGCCGTCCTCGCCGCCGTGTAGGACCGCGCCGCCGTCTCTCCCGGCCTTGCCGGGCAACTTCCGGGCAGTGCGGTACGCCCGTCGACGTATGCCGGGAGCCGCCGCCGGGCCGACGCGCCGAAGGCCCGGCGACGCGATCCTCGGGGCATGAACCTGCCAGTGCAGACCGAAGCGCTCACCAAGCGGTACGGCGGACTGACCGCCGTGCGGGATCTCGACCTGACCGTCCGGGCCGGCGAGGTGTACGGCTTCCTCGGCCCCAACGGCGCCGGTAAGACCACCACCCTGCGCATGCTGCTGGGCCTGGTCCGTCCCAGCACCGGGGCGGTGCGGCTGTTCGGCCGTACGCCTGGTGCGGGGTGGCTCGCCGGTGTCGGCGCGCTGATCGAGGGGCCGGCCTTCTACCCGTACCTGTCCGGGCGGGAGAACCTGCGGGTGCTGGCCCGCCTCGCCGGGGTCGGGGCGGACCGGGTCGACGCGGTCCTCGGCCTGGTCGACCTCGCCCACCGGGCGGGCGACCGGTACGCCGGCTACTCGTTGGGCATGAAACAGCGGCTCGGGGTAGCCGCCGCCCTGCTCAAGGACCCGCCGCTGCTGATCCTGGACGAGCCGACGAACGGCCTGGACCCGGCCGGCATGGCGGACATGCGGACGTTGATCCGGCGGCTCGGCGCGGCCGGTCGCACCGTGCTGGTCTCCAGCCACCTGCTCGGCGAGGTCGAGCAGGTCTGCGACCGGGTCGGTGTGCTCGCCCGGGGTGCACTGGTGGCCGAGGGCAGCGTCGCGGAGTTGCGTGGCGCGGCCGGGCTGCGACTGCTCGCCGACCCGTTGGACGAGGCGGCGGCCCGGGCCCGGGAACTCGTCGGCGTCGACCGGGTCCGGATCGTCGACGGTGGACTGGAGCTTTCGGTCGAGCCGGAGCGGGCGGCGTGGCTGAACACCGAACTGGTCGGTGCCGGCCTGGCCGTACGCGAACTGCGGCCCCGGGAACGGGATCTGGAGGAGGTCTTCTTCGACCTGGTGGGAAAGGGGACGGCCGATGTCGCGTAGTTTCCGCGCCGAACTGGTCAAGCTGGTCCGACGCCCGGCCGGCTGGCTGCTGCTGGCCGTCGCGCTGGCGCTCTCGCTGATCTTCACCTACCTCTTCCCGTACGCCGGGGTGGCCGGCGACGCCGACGGACCGAACACCGACCGGGCGCTGCCCGCGATGCTCCCCGACCACCTGGTCGGCAACTCCCTCGGCGGGTTGCCGATCTTCCTCGGCGCGATCCTGCTGATCCTCGGCGTGCTCACGGTCGGCGGGGAGTACGGCTGGGGGACCTGGAAGACCCTGCTCACCCAGGGACCCACCCGGCTCCAGGTGTACGGCGGCAAGCTGCTCACCCTCGCCGTCGCCGCGCTGGCGGTGGTGCTGGCGGTGTTCGTGCTCGGCGCGGTGGCCGCCGCGCTCATCGCGTCCGTCGAGGGACAGCCGGTGCGTTGGCCGTCGACCGGTGACCTGGTGACCGGTATCGGCGCGGGCTGGCTCATCGCCACCATGTGGGCCATGCTCGGTGCCGTACTGGCGGTCGCGCTGCGTGCGGTGGCGCTGCCGGTCGGCCTGGGACTGGTATGGATGCTCGTCGTGCAGAATCTGCTCGCCGCGATCGCCGCGCCGCTTGTCGACTGGGTGGCGACGGCTCAACTGGGGCTGCCCGGCCCGAACGCCGGGGCGCTGGTGGCCGCGTTGGGTGCGCCCGGCGACACCCCCGGCGTCGCGGCCACGGTCGGTGGTGGGCAGGCGGCGCTGGTGGTCACCGCGTACCTGGTGGGTTTCGCGGCGGTCGGCGCGGTGCTGCTGCGCCGGCGGGACATCGGCTGAGCCGGGACGGGGGAGGGACGTGGCGCGTGAGAGCGGGGACCGGGGACGGTGGCTCCTCGACGGCCTGCTCGCCCTGGTCCTGCTGGCGATCGGGTTGGTCGGCACCGCGCCGGCCGGCCTGAACCAGGGCGTGCCCGCAGGCCCGGGCGCCTACCCGCTGGTCGTGGTGGCGGCGCTCGTGGTGGCGGTGCGCCGGCGCTGGCCGGCGGCCACGCTGGCGGTGGCCGCCGCCGCGACCACCGGCTACCTGGTGCTCGGGCAGCCGTACGGGCCGATCCTGCTGTCGTTCCTGGTGGCGGTCTACACGGTGGCTGCGCACCGGCCGGTCCGCGTCGCGGCGACGGCCGGCGCGGTCGTGCTGGCGGCGCTGCTGGTCCAGGTGTTCGTCGGCGTGCGTCCACCCGGCCCGGTCGCGTTGATGCCGGTCGCCGCGTGGGTGGTGGTGCCGTTCGCGGTGGGGGCGGCGGTGCGGCTGAGCCGGGAGGGCGCCGCCCGGGGGCGGGCGGACGAGGCCCGCCGGCTGGCCGACGCGGAGCGGCTGCGGGTGGCCCGCGAGGTGCACGACGTGGTGGGCCACGGCCTCGCCGCGATCCACCTCCAGGCCGAGATCGCGCTGCACCTGCTCGCGCGCCGGCCGGAGCAGGCCGAGACGGCGCTCACCGCGATCAGCCGGACCAGCAAGGCGGCCCTGGACGAGCTGCGGGTCACCCTCACCGTGGTGCGCCGCGAGGAGGCGGTCGGCGGGCGCGGGCCGACACCCGGGCTGGCCCAGCTCACGCAGTTGCGCGAGCGGCTGGCCGGCACCGGCGTGTCGGTGGCCGTGGCGACGACCGGGACGCCGCGGCCACTGCCGGTGGCGGTGGACCTCGCCGTGTACCGGGTGGCGCAGGAGGCGCTGACCAATGTGCTGCGGCACGCCGGGCCGGCCACCGCCGAGGTCCGCATCGGCTATGCCGAGGACGAGGTCACGGTGGAGGTCACCGACACCGGCCGGGGCCGGCCCGCCGTGCCCGAGCCGTCCACCGGTTTCGGTCTGGCCGGCATGCGGGAGCGGGTCACCGCGCTGGGCGGTACCTTCAGCGCCGGGCCGGCCGCGTCCGGCGGTTTCCGGGTGTACGCCACGCTGCCGACGCGGGAGGTCGCATGATCCGGGTGCTACTCGCCGACGACCAGGACCTGGTCCGGATCGGGTTGCGGACGCTGGTGGAGAGCGAGGACGACCTGACCGTCGTCGGGGAGGCCGCCGACGGGCTCGCCGCCGTGGAGGTGGCCCGTCGGGAACGCCCCGACGTGGTGTTGATGGACGTGCGGATGCCCGGCGTCGACGGCATCGAGGCCACCCGGCGCATCGTCGGGGATCCGACGCTGGCCGGTACCCGGGTGGTGGTGCTGACCACGTTCGAGCTGGACGAGTACGTCTTTGACGCCCTCCGGCACGGGGCCAGCGGTTTTCTCACCAAGGACACCCGCCCGGTCGAGCTGCTGCGGGCGATCCGCCTGGTCGCCGAGGGTGAGGCGCTGCTGTCGCCGTCGGTGACCAGGCGGGTGGTGCGGGAGTTCGCCACCCGCCCGGCCCGGGTCCCGCGTCCGCATCCCCGGCTGGGGTCGCTCACCCACCGGGAGCGCGAGGTGGTGGCCCTGGTCGGCGAGGGGTTGAGCAACGCCGAGATCGCCGACCGGCTGTGGGTCAGCCCGGCCACCGCGCGTACCCATGTCAGCCGGGCCATGGTCAAGCTGGGTACCCGGGACCGGGCCCAACTGGTGGTCTTCGCCTACCAGTCGGGACTGGTGGTGTCCTGACCCGGGTGGTGCCGGCGGGGGGTGGGGAAACGCGCGTCCGCTGCCTTCGGCGTGGCGCGGGGCGTGGCGTGCGGGGCCGGAGCGGGCGTGCGGCCGGCGGGCTACCCTAACGGTGGGCTGGACAGCCGGCCCGGCCGCACCTGTGCCCGCCGCTGACGACAAACGGGATGTTCGCGTGTTTGACACCTTGAGTGACCGCCTGTCCGGAATCTTCACCAAGCTCCGGGGCAAGGGCCGGCTCACCGATGCCGACATCGACGCCACCGCCCGTGAGATCCGGCTGGCGCTGCTGGAGGCGGACGTCGCGCTGCCGGTGGTCAAGGGCTTCATCACCAACGTCAAGGAGCGGGCCCGTAGCGCGGAGGTCTCCCAGGCGCTCAACCCGGCCCAGCAGATCGTCAAGATCGTCAACGAAGAGCTGATCAACGTGCTCGGCGGCGAGGGCCGCCGGCTCCAGTTCGCCAAGCAGCCGCCGACCGTGATCATGCTGGCCGGCCTCCAGGGTTCCGGTAAGACCACCCTCGCCGGCAAGCTGGCCCGCTGGCTCAAGGCCCAGGGGCACCAGCCGCTGCTGGTCGCCGCCGACCTCCAGCGTCCCAACGCCGTCGGGCAGCTCCAGGTGCTCGGTGGCCGCGCCGGCGTCGAGGTGTACGCCCCGGAGCCCGGCAACGGCACCGGTGACCCGGTGCAGGTCGCCCGCGCCTCGATCGAGCACGCCAAGCGGGCCGCCCGGGACATCGTCATCGTCGACACCGCCGGCCGGCTCGGCATCGACGCCGAGATGATGCAGCAGGCCGCCGACATCCGCGACGCGGTCGACCCCGACGAGGTCATCTTCGTCATCGACGCGATGGTCGGTCAGGACGCGGTCCGCACCGCCGAGGCGTTCCGCGACGGCGTCGGCATCACCGGCGTGGTGCTGTCCAAGCTCGACGGCGACGCCCGGGGTGGCGCCGCACTGTCGGTACGCGAGGTCACCGGCCAGCCGATCCTGTTCGCCTCCACCGGTGAAAAGCTGGAGGACTTCGACGTCTTCCACCCCGACCGGATGGCCAGCCGGATCCTCGGCATGGGCGACGTCCTCACTCTGATCGAGCAGGCCGAACAGGCCTTCGACACCGATCAGAAGGAGAAGATGACCGCCAAGCTGATGGGCGGTGAGCAGTTCACCCTGGAGGACTTCCTCGACCAGCTCATCGCGGTGCGGCGGATGGGCCCGATCGCCAACGTGCTGGCCATGATGCCCGGCATGGGGCAGATGAAGGACCAGCTCGCCGAGCTGGACGACAAGCACTTCGACCGGGTCACCGCGATCATCCGGTCGATGACCCCGGCCGAGCGGACCAACCCGAAGATCATCAACGGGTCCCGGCGGGCCCGTATCGCCGGTGGTTCCGGGGTGACCGTCATGGACGTCAACCAGCTGCTCAACCGCTTCGCCGACGCGCAGAAGATGATGAAGCAGATGGGCGGCATGATGGGCCTGCCCGGCGGGGGCCGGCGCAAGGCCACCAAGTCGCCGAAGAACAAGCGCAAGGGCACCAAGGGCGGCAACCGGCCGCGTAGCGGCGCGGGCGCCGGGCTGCCGGGCGGCTTCCCGGGTGGCATGCCGCAGCTCCCGCCGGGGATGGACCCGAACGACCTGGCGGGCGGCCAGGGCCTGCCGCCGGGCTTCAAGCTTCCGAAGATCGACTTCAACAAGCTCGGCAGGGGCGACAACCGGCCCCGCTGACGCGTGTCGGTTACGGTGGGCGACGGGGCGGGCGCTTAGGGTGGTTCCGCCCCCTGGAAGGAGATGTCATGACCGCAGCCCCGATCCTGCCCGAACGGCACGAGTGGACGGTCGACGACCTCGGCGACCTGCCGAAGGACCTTCCGTACGAACTGATCAACGGAAGGTTGATCGTGCCGTCGCCGACTCTGCTGCACCAAGACATGTGCGTCGAGCTGCTGCTCGCTCTTCGAGTGAACTGCCCGAGGGAATACCAGGTCGGAATCGATCTCTCGATGCGGGTGGACCGACGCAACGAGCCCCGGCCGGACGTCGTCGTGGTCCGGCGGGGGAACGCTACTCGTAGCCCGCTGCCCGTCGAGGACGCTCTGCTCGCCGTGGAGATGGTGTCACCCACCTCCACCTTCCGCGACATGTACGACAAGGCGAAGGTCTACGCGCACGCCGGAGTGCGTTCGTACTGGGTGGTCGACCCGCTCCAGGACCGGATCACGCTGACCGAGTACGCGCTCGGTCCCGGCGGCCGCGACTACGAGCAGCTCACCCACACCGAGGACCTGTTCGTCACCGAGCAGCCGTGGAAGGTCTCGGTCGACCTGCCGGCGTTGACCGCCCGGAAGAACGACCTGCTCGCCCCCGAGGGGCCGTGATCGGGTAGGACTGTGCGCATGGCTCTGCATGTGCGCGGTGTGCTCCTGCCCGACGACGAGGTCCGGGACGTCTGGCTCGACGGCGACCGGGTCACCTTCGACCCGGTGCCCGATGCCGAGACGGTCGCCGACTCCGGGTTCGTGCTGCCCGGACTGGTCGACGCCCACTGCCACCTCGGCATCGCCCGGGGTGCCACCCCGGTCACCTCCCTCGACCAGGCCCGTACGTTGGCCCGTACCGACCGGGACGCCGGGGTGCTCGCGCTGCGCGACGCCGGCTCGCCGTACCCGTACCCCGAACTCGACGACGAACCGGACCTGCCGCGACTGGCCCGCGCCGGGCGGCACGTCGCCCCACCGAGGCGCTACCTGCGCGACATCGGCCTGGAGGTCGACGCGGCGGAGGTGGCCGCGACGGTCACCGCGCAGGCCGCCGCCGGCAACGGCTGGGTCAAGCTGGTCGGCGACTGGATCGACCGGGGCGTCGGCGACCTCGCCCCGGCCTGGGACGCCGACACGATGGCCGCCGCCGTGGCCGCCGCACACGCCGCCGGGGTACGCGCCGCGGTGCACACGTTCAGCGAGTCGGCCGTGGAGATCATGGTGCGCGCCGGGGTGGACTCGGTGGAGCACGGCACCGGGCTGAGCCTCGACCTGATCGACCTGATGGCCCGGCAGGGCACCGCGCTGGTCCCCACGATGATCAACATTCGGACCTTCGGAGGCATCGCCGCCGCGGCCCGCCCCAAGTTCCCCGGCTACGCCGACCACATGCTCGCCCTGCGCGACCGCTTCCCCGAGGTGGTGCGCGCCGCCCACGAGGCCGGGGTGCCGATCTACGTGGGCACCGACGCGGGCGGCGGCATCGACCACGGGCTGGCCGCAGAGGAGATGATGCTGCTGCACGAGCAGGCCCGCATGCCCGCCGTGGACGTCCTCGCCGCCGCCTCCTGGCGGGCCCGACAGTGGCTCGGCTTCCCCGGCCTGGTCGAGGGCGGCCTGGCGGACCTGGTCGTCTACCCCGAGGATCCGCGCCGCGACCTGCGGGTGGTCCGGGCGCCCAGCCGGATCGTCCTGCGCGGCCGGGTGGTCCGCTGACCGGCCGGGTGGTCCGCTGACCGGCCGGGTCGCCCGCGGCCGGCCCGCCCGCCGACGACGGTGGTCGACGGCCACGGATGCTGCTCAGCGCACGTCGAGTTCGTACTCGGCCTCGACCCAGAACCGCGCGCCGTCGTGCCCGGCGAAGGTCAGCCGGTGCGTGCCCGGCGTCGGCGGCGGCACCAGCCCCCACAGGCCCCAGCAGGAGACCTGCACCGGCCACGGCCAGGTGGTGACGACGTTGTTGAAGAACCCCCGGACCGGGAACGAGGCGGCGGAGCCGGCCGGCCGTACCGGCACCGCGGCCCCGTCCAGTTCGGCGTGCCCGCTGGCGTCGGGCATCGGCTCGGCCGGCTCGTCGCGGCGGCCGGGCTGCCAGTAGCTGAACGCCGGGAAGAACAGGGGACGGCCCGCCGGCACCACGCAGCGCCGGCTGACCCCACCGCCGAACGTGCCCGCGAGGAACCACACGTCGTCCGGCTGGTGACGTCCGCCGTGCCGGCCGGTGTCGTCCTTGACCGGGTTGACCGGCTGACGGTGCGCGGCCACCCAGGCCACCCAGCGGGCGGCGAGCGGGGCCAGGGCAGGTGCCGGGTCGCAGAGCATGACGGCAGATGGTAGTGCGGGCACGCCCGGCTGCGCCGACCCGTCGGGGGGCGCATAGGATGTGCGGTCATGGCTCGCGTGCTCACTCCCCGTGCGGAGGACTTTCCCCGCTGGTACCAGGACCTGATCGCCAAGGCGAAGCTGGCCGACAACGGCCCGGTCCGGGGGACCATGGTCATCCGACCGGCCGGCTACGCCATCTGGGAGCGGATGCAGGCCGAGATGGACGCCCGGATCAAGGCGGCCGGCGCGGAGAACGCGTACTTCCCGCTGTTCATCCCGGAGAGCTACCTCAAGCGGGAGGCCGAGCACGTCGAGGGCTTCTCACCGGAGCTGGCGGTGGTCACCCACGGTGGCGGCAAGCAGCTCGCCGAGCCGGTGGTGGTGCGCCCCACCAGCGAGACGGTGATCGGCGAGTTCATGGCCAAGTGGATCGACTCGTACCGGGACCTGCCGCTGCTGCTCAACCAGTGGGCCAACGTGGTCCGCTGGGAGTTGCGCCCCCGGATCTTCCTGCGCACCAGCGAGTTCCTCTGGCAGGAGGGGCACACCGCGCACGCCACCCGTGCCGACGCCCGCGCCTACGCCCGCAAGATCCTGCACGAGGCGTACGAGGACCTGATGGTCAACGTGCTGGGCATCCCGGTGGTGGTCGGGCTGAAGACCGCCCGGGAGCGCTTCGCCGGGGCGACCGCCACCTACACCTGCGAAGGCATGATGGGCGACGGCAAGGCGCTCCAGCTCGGCACCAGTCACGAGCTGGGGCAGAACTTCGCCAAGGCGTTCGACATCAGCTACTCCTCGGCCGAGGGTGGCCGGGAGCACGCCTGGACCACCTCCTGGGGCACCTCGACCCGGATGCTCGGCGGGCTGATCATGGCGCACGGTGACGACAACGGGCTGCGGGTGCCGCCGAGGCTGGCCCCGATCCAGGCGTACGTCATGATCGTCAAGGCGGGCGACGGCGTGGGCGAGGCGGCGGCCAAGCTGCGCGACGCGCTGCGCGACGCCGGGGTCCGGGTCGCGCTCGACGACCGCACCGACACCGCGTTCGGCCGTCGGGCCGTCGACGCCGAGCTGCGCGGCTATCCGGTACGCGTCGAGGTCGGCCCCCGCGACCTGGCCGCCGGCAACGCGGTCGTGGTCCGGCGGACGGACGGCTCGAAGGCCCCCACCCCGGTCGCGGACGTCGTCGGCGCGGTCCTGGCCGCTCTGGAGGCCGACCAGCAGGCGTTGCACGACGAGGCGCTGGCCCACCGGCGGTCTCGCACCGTCGAGGTGTCCACCCTCGCCGAGGCGATCGAGGCGGCTGCCACCGGCTGGGCCATGGTGCCGTGGTCGGCCGTCGGCGTGCCGGGCGAGGCCGAGGCCAACGGCCAGGGCGTCACCGTCCGGTGCCTGCTGCGCGCCGACGGTTCCGTCCCGGACAGCGAGGACGAGCCGGACCTGACCGCCATCCTGGCCCGCGCCTACTGAGGCGGCCCACCGCGACCCGGGGCCCGCAGGTCCGGCTCCCGGGTCGCCGACCGGCCGTGGGCGCGGCGACCGCGTCGCCGCGCAACCGGCCCACCGGACCCGGCTGCCCCGTTCGTCGCGGGTACGCCGAAAGCCGGCCCGCACTGTTCGTCCCGGGTGCGGCGGTGGGCCGGGGCGCAGGAAGCCCGTCCAGACCTGTGGAGGTGTGATGCGTTTCGCGCCAGGTCAGTTGATCATGCACCGCAACGTGCGGCGGGGCCGGATCGGGTGGGTCCGGCCGGCCCGGGTGGTCGGCGACGACGACCGGGGTCTGCTGCTCTGGGTGGCCCGGGACACGCCGGTGGCGCACGAGGTGTCCGAGGCGGGCCTGGGCATGCGGGCGATGCCGTTCACCGAGTGGATCGCCTCGTCCTACCGGCTGGCCCGGGGCCGGTGGGACGGCCCTGCGCTGCTGGAGTTCCTGCCCACGGGGGCGGCGCACTCGGTCTGGTTCTTCCGCGACGAGCAGGACCGCTTCGTCGCCTGGTACGTCAACCTGGAGGAGCCCGGTGTCCGGTGGGACGACGGGTCGGTGGCCGGGGTGGACGTGGTCGACCAGGACCTGGACGTGGTGGTCCGTCCCGATCTCAGTTGGCAGTGGAAGGACGAGGGCGAGTTCACCGAGCGGCTGGCCTTTCCCGACCACTACTGGGTGACCGACGAGCAGGCGGTCCGTGCCGAGGGGGAGCGGGTGATCGCCCTCGCCGAGGCGGGGAAGTTCCCGTTCGACGGCACCTGGTGCGACTTCGTCCCGCCGGCCGACTGGACGTCCCCGACGGAGCTGCCGCCGGGTTGGGACCGACCGCCCGCGCGGTGAATGTGTCGTAGCTCACCTGGCCGGGCCGTCGTCGGGGCGCGTGGCGGCGGTGGTCGGATGGCCCCGCCGGGACCGACGCCTGCCGTCGGGCCGGCCCGATGTGAGCATCCGGTGCGCGATCTGGCAGAATGGGTCGCTGGTATCCGGCGCGCGTCCGGCGCCCTCTAACCCGGGCGCGTCGCCAGTCCACCGAGCAGTCTCCGGCCCAACCCCACTGTGCCGGTCGACGCTCACCCGTGCACCGCCCGTAGCCGGGTCGGTGAAATCGCAACAGGAGCGAAACAACTGTGGCCGTAAAGATCCGGCTCCTGCGGATGGGCAAGATCCGCAACCCGCAGTACCGCATCGTCATCGCGGACTCGCGCACCAAGCGCGACGGTCGCGCGATCGAGTTCGTGGGCATCTACCAGCCGAAGGAAGACCCCTCGATCATCGAGGTCAAGTCGGAGCGGGTCCAGTACTGGCTCTCGGTCGGCGCGCAGCCGAGCGAGGCCGTCCAGCGGCTGCTGGAGCTGACCGGCGACTGGCAGAAGTTCAAGGGCCTGCCGGCCCCGCCGCCGCTCAAGGTCGCCGCCGAGCGCGCCGACCGCAAGGCGGCGTACGAGGCCGAGGCGAAGGCCGCTGCCGGCCTGGCTCCGGAGACCCCGGCCAAGCCGGCCCGCAAGGCCGCCAAGGCGGAGTCCCCGGCCGAGCCCGAGGCGCCGAAGACCGAAGCGCCGAAGACCGAGGCTCCGGCCGAGGCCCCGGCCGCTGCTGCCGACTCCGGTGAGCAGGCCTGACATGCCGCTGCGTCCCGCCCTGGAGCACCTGGTCAAGGGGATCGTCGACCACCCGGACGACGTGCGCGTCCGCATGGTCGACTCCCGTCGGGGCAAGCGGCTGGAAGTCCGCGTGCACCCGGAGGATCTCGGCACGGTGATCGGGCGGTCCGGTCGGACCGCCAAGGCGCTGCGTCAGGTGATCGGCTCCATCGGAGGACGCGGGGTACGCGTCGACATCGTCGACTCGTACTGATGCTGCTCATCGTCGGCAGGATCGGCAAGCCGCACGGCATCCGCGGTGAGGTCACCGTGGAGGTGCGGACCGACGAGCCCGAGGCGCGGTTCGCCCCCGGCGCGGTGCTGAGCACCGAGCCGGGGGTGCCGCCCCGGGTGGAGACCCCCCGTCGGGGCGGGGCCGAGCCGGCCGCGACCGCCGACCCGGGGGTGGCGTACCTGGTCCCCGACGAGCTGACCATCGAGGCGGCCCGTTGGCACCAGGGCCGGATGCTGGTGGCCTTCGAGGGGGTCCTCGACCGGGAGACCGCCGAGGCGCTGCGCGGCACCCTGCTCGGGGTGGACAGCGCCTCCGTCGCCCCACCGGAGGACCCGGAGGAGTTCCACGACCACCAGTTGGTCGGCCTGGCCGTGGTGACCCCGGCCGGTGAGCACCTCGGCGAGGTGGTCAAGATCGACCATGCGCCCGCCTCCGACCTGCTCGTCCTGCGCCGCCCGCAGGGGGGCAGCGCGCTGATCCCGTTCGTCAAGGCGATCGTCCCGGAGGTCGATCTCGCCGGCGGACGCGTCGTCGTCGACCCGCCGGCCGGTCTGCTCGACCTCTAGACCGGAAGCCACCCTCATGCGCGTCGACATCGTGTCGATCTTCCCGGACTACTTCGCCCCACTGGATCTGTCCCTGATCGGGCGGGCCCGGGAACAGGGCCTGCTCCGGTTGGCCGTGCACGACCTGCGGACCTGGACCCGCGACGTGCACCGCACGGTCGACGACACGCCCTACGGTGGCGGGCCGGGCATGGTGATGCGGCCGGAGCCGTGGGGCGAGGCGCTTGACGCGTTGGCCCCCGACGAGTTGGCTCCGGACGGCCTGACCCTGCCCCGGCTGCTGGTGCCCTCCCCGGCCGGCGTGCCGTTCACCCAGGCGATGGCGCACGAGTTGGCCACCGAGTCGCACCTGCTCTTCGCCTGCGGCCGGTACGAGGGCATCGACCAGCGGGTGCTCGACCACGCCTCGACCCGGCTGCGGGTCACCGAGGTGTCACTCGGCGACTACGTGCTCTTCGGTGGCGAGGTGGCGGTGCTGGTGATCCTGGAGGCGGTCACCCGGCTGTTGCCCGGGGTGCTCGGCAACGCCGGTTCGCTGGACGACGAGTCGCACGCGCACGGCCTGCTGGAAGCCCCGATGTACACCAAACCGGCGAGTTGGCGGGGGCACGAGGTGCCCGAGGTGCTCCGCTCGGGCGACCACGGCCGGATCGCCCGCTGGCGACGGGACGAGGCGTTGACCCGTACCGGCACCCGGCGACCGGACATGATCGCCGCGTTGCCCCCGGAGATCCTGGACAAACGGGACGTGGCGACGCTGGAGCGGGGTGGGTTTCCGCTGCCCCCGGGGGATGTGGCAAAGTAGGGGGGGTTGCCGCATCCGTCCGCGCCCGTGGGCGGCTGCGAGGATCCCCGGACAGGGTCGGCCCGCCGACCGGCACCGGGGATCAGAATCACCCATCCGCGCACCGACTGACGGTGCGCCGTGAGCATCACGAGGACGCAGCGATGAACATCCTGGACGCCCTTGACGCCCAGTCGAAGCGCACCGACCTCCCCGACTTCCGTGCCGGTGACACCGTCAAGGTGCACGCGCGGGTCGTCGAGGGCAACCGGTCCCGGGTCCAGATCTTCCAGGGCGTCGTCATCCGCCGCCAGGGTGACGGTCTGCGCGAGACCTTCTCGGTCCGCAAAGTCAGCTTCGGGGTGGGCGTGGAGCGGACCTACCCGCTCAACGGCCCGGGCATCGACCGGATCGAGATCGTGACCCGTGGCGACGTCCGCCGGGCCAAGCTCTACTACCTGCGCGAGCTGCGCGGCAAGAAGGCCAAGATCAAGGAGAAGCGGGAGAAGCAGCCCAGCTGACTTCCCGCTCGCCAGGCCGCCTGACCTGCGCGGATGTCGTATCGACCAGAGCGCACTACGCTGATCGGTACGGGCGCAGTCCGGCAGGTGGTGCCGCGACCCAGATCGCGGCACTCCGATCGTCCGCTGCCGCCCGTGGGGCCTCGACGAGGCTCCCGGGCGGTAGTGTCGTTTCTGCGGACCGGGGAGTGGCGTGGTGCAGGTGCTCGACTCGAACGGCACAGCCGACCCGTGGCGTCGGCGGACCCGACCCACCCGTCGGCAGATGCCCCTCTGGCAGGAGCTGCCGCTCCTGCTGATCGTGGCCTTCTGTCTGGCGGTGCTGATCCGCACCTTCCTGCTCCAGGCCTTCTTCATCCCGTCCAGTTCGATGGAGGACACCCTCCTCATCGGCGACCGGGTGCTGGTCAACAAGGTCGTCTACGACGTACGTGACCCGCTGCGCGGTGAGGTGGTGGTGTTCCGGGGCACCGACAAGTGGGTCGCCCTGGAGAGTCCCGTGCCGCCGACCGGTGCCGTCGGCAAGATCGGGCGAACCCTCGGCGACCTGGTCGGCGTGGGTCGCCCCGGCGAGAAGGACTTCATCAAGCGGGTGATCGGGTTGCCCGGCGACCGGGTCAAGTGCTGCGACGACCAGGGTCGGGTGCTGGTCAACGGCATCCCGCTGGACGAGCCGTACGTGGTGCGTGACTCACCGCTGGACGTGCCGCCGAACCCCAAGGAGTGCCGGTCCCGCCGGTTCGACGAGGTGGTCGTACCCCCTGGTCAGATCTTCGTGATGGGCGACCACCGGCTGGTCTCCCAGGACGCCCGCTGCCAGGGGCCGGTGCCGATCGACAACGTGATCGGCCGGGCGTTCATGGTGGTGTGGCCGTCGTCGCGGTGGGCGTCGCTACCCGTGCCGGCCACCTTCGAACGGCTGTCGGACTCCGCTGCCGCGCCCAACGCCCCGGCGCCGGTCCGGCCGACCCCCACCGGTGACGTGGTCCTGCTCCTGCCGGTCGCCGCGCTGCTCGCGGCCGTCGTGCGCTCCGGGCGACGGGTGTGGCCCCCCGGCCCCGGGCGGCCCCCACGCCTGCGCCGGGAACGGCTGCGGCGCTCCGGGTGGCCGGGACGCCTCCGGCGTTCCGGGCGGCCCGGGCGGCTCCGGCGACGTAGGCTCCACCCGTGATTGACGAGCAGACCGACAAGCCGCGCAGCTCCTTCTGGAAGGAGCTGCCCATTCTCCTGGGCGTCGCGATTCTGGTGGCGGTGCTGGTCCGCGCATTCGTGCTGCAGACCTTCTTCATCCCGTCGCCGTCCATGGAGAACACTCTCAAGATCGACGATCGGGTGCTGGTCAACAAGCTGGTCTACGACTTCCGCTCACCGCACCGGGGTGAGGTGGTGGTGTTCAAGGCACCGACCGAGTGGAGTGGCAACCCCGACGGCGAGGACTTCATCAAGCGGGTGATCGGGGTCGGCGGCGACCACGTGGTCTGCTGCGACGCGCAGGACCGGCTGACGATCAACGGCAAGTCCCTCGACGAGCCCTACATCTACTCCGCCAACGGCCAGCAGGACAAGCCCGCCGACCAGGAGTTCGACATCACCGTCCCGGCGGGGCGGCTCTGGGTGATGGGTGACCACCGCTCGGCCTCCGGGGACTCCCTGGAGCACTGGCAGCAGTCCGGTCGCAACATCGACAGCGCCACCATCCCCGAGGGCGAGGTCGTGGGCCGGGCCTTCACCGTGTTCTGGCCGTTCGACCGGGCCACCTGGCTCACCGTGCCCAAGTCGTTCGACGGGATTCCCAACCCCTGACCGGTTCACGACCACCCGGGCGTGGCCGAGCGTCGACACCGTCTGGCAGGCTGATGCGGTGACCGTCTTCCACCCCCGTCGTGCGGCCCGGGTGCTGCTCGTCGACGCGTCCGGCCGGGTGCTCCTCTTCGCGGGCGTCGACCCGGCCCGCCCGGGTCACCGGTACTGGTTCACCCCCGGTGGTGGGCTCACCCCGGGGGAGTCCCCGGCGGCCGGGGCGGCCCGCGAGCTGGCCGAGGAGACCGGGCTGCGGCTGACCCCGGCCGAGCTGGGCGGGTCGGTCCGCTCCGAGACGGTGGAGTTTCCCTTCGACGGCGTGTGGTACCGCCAGGAACAGGAGTTCTTCGTGGTCCGGGTGCCCACCTGGGAGGTCGACACGGCCGGGTTCGACGAGATCGAACGGGCCAGCGTCACCGGACACCGCTGGTGGTCGGCGGCCGAGCTGGCCGACACCACCGAGCGGTGCTACCCGGCCGACCTGGCCGCCCTGCTCACCCAGGTGCTGGCCGCCGCCCCGGCCCCGGAGGCGTCGTGCTGACCCCGCCGCGCACGGTGGTGCGCCGCGACGGAGGGCTCTACGCGCTGGAACGGGCCCTGCAACGGCGCGGCTTCCGGCACGTCGCGGGCGCGGACGAGGCCGGCCGGGGCGCCTGCGCCGGCCCGCTGGTGGCCGCCGCCGCGGTGCTCCCCGAGGGACGACGCGGCGAGATCGAGGGGCTGGCCGACTCCAAACTGCTCACCCCGGCCAGCCGGGAGCGGGTCTACGCCGAGGTCGTCGCCCGTGCCCTGGCGTACGCGGTGGTGGTCATCCCGGCCGAGGAGGTCGACGCCCGGGGGCTGCACGTGTGCAACCTCGCCGCGATGCGCCGGGCCCTGGCCTTACTGACCACCCGACCGGAGTACGTGCTCACCGACGGCTTCGGGGTGGACGGGCTGGAGGTGCCGGGGCTGGCGGTCTGGAAGGGTGACCGGGTGGCGGCCTGCGTGGCGGCGGCGAGCGTACTGGCCAAGGTCACCCGGGACCGGATCATGGTGGAGCTGGACGGACACCACCCGGGCTACGGCTTCGCCGAGCACAAGGGGTACATCACGGCCGAGCACACCGAGGCGCTGCGCGAGCGTGGGCCCTGCGTGGAGCACCGGTTCTCGTACGTCAATGTGGCCGCCGTGTCGGGCCGGGAGGGTGCCCCGCCCCGGGCCCGTCGGCCGCTCGGCGCAGCCGCTCCCGAGCCGATGGAGCGCTCGGGCACGGCAGGGGGTACCGTCGGCGTGGCGTTGGGCGAGCAGCCTCGGCCTCCGGCACCGGTGGGGGAAGATGTGGTCATGGAAGGCGGAGTGCGATGAGCGCGGAAGATCTCGAAAAGTACGAGACCGAGATGGAGCTGCAGCTCTACCGGGAGTACCGCGACATTGTCCGTCAGTTCTCCTACGTGGTGGAGACGGAACGCCGCTTCTACCTGGCCAACCAGGTGGACCTGCACGTGCGCAACTCCGACGGCGAGGTCTACTTCGAGGTCGAGATGCACGACGCCTGGGTCTGGGACATGTACCGTCCGGCCCGCTTCGTCAAGAACGTCCGGGTGATGACGTTCAAGGACGTCAACGTCGAGGAGCTGGAGAAGCCCGATATCTCGCTGCCCGCCGACTCGGGTTTCGGTAGCTGACCCCCCGCCCCGCGTCGGCCCCCCACCCGCCGACACCGGGCCAGGGTTGTTCACCCTGCCGCCGACCTCACTCCTCGACGACGAGCACGTCGACCCGTTGGACCAGGTTGTTGGCGAAACCACCCCGGTTCCACGGCTGCTCCACCGGCTGGGTACGCCCCGACGCGTCGGTCGCCCGCGCGGCCAGCGCGTACCGGCCGGGCTGCGGCGTCCACTCGTACCGCCAGCGCCGCCAGGACCACTCGCCACCGCTGGGCGGGTCCAGGACGGCCGGCGTCCAGGTCACCCCGCCGTCCGTGGTCACCTCCACCGCGACCACCGGGGCGTGCCCCGACCAGGCACGTCCGTCCACCGTGCACGGCCCCGGACGCAGCACCCTGCTGCGGGACATGAAGTCCGGGAAGCCCGGCGGCCGGACCAGCGCCCGGGGCTCGATCCGGGTCACCGGCACACCCGGGTCGTCGGCGTCGCGCCGCAGCCGGTAGGCCACCGCGTTCTGGTAGCCGTCGAACTCCCCGGTCAGCACGTTGATCGACCGTAGCCACTTGACGTGCGCCATGCCGTACCAGCCGGGGACGATCAGCCGCAGCGGTGCGCCGTGCTGGGGCAGCAGCGGAGCGCCGTTCATCTCGTACGCCAGCAGCACCTCGTCGCGCAGCGCGTCGGCGACCGGCAGGGCCCGCTGGTAGTCCTGCTCCACCCCGCGTTCCACACCGTGGTCGGCGCCGGTGAACACCACGTCCACCGCGTCGGGCGCGATCCCGGCCTCACGCAGTAACGGCGCCAACGGGGTGCCGGTCCACTCGGCGTTGCCCACCGCCTCCACCAACCACGGCTGGCTGACCGGGCGGGGGTGCAGCAGCGCCCGCCCGTTGCCGGCGCACTCCAGCGTGACCCGCCGCGTCACCCGGGGGCGTTCGCGCAGCTCGGTCAGCCCGAGCCGGAGCGGCTGACGTACCGCGCCGTCCACGGTCAGCGTGTGGGTCACCGCGTCGAGGTCGGGGATGTCGTAGTGGATGAGCAGGTAGTGCAGGCCGGCCGGGGTGACGTCGTAGCGCAACGCTTCGAGTGGGATGCCGTGGTTGCGGGCAGCCAGTTGCAGCTCCTCCGCGCTGATCGCCTCGTCCGGCCCGGCGACCCGCGACGGTCGGCTCACCTCGTTGATGGTGGTCATCGGTGGCCTCCCGGTCTGCGCCCGCCTGCGATGCCGCCAGCCTAGCCCCGCTGCGGGGGCGACACCGCCGGACCACGGCCGTCCCCCTGCGCTCTCCCCGACCGCCGCCCGCACGCCGGCACAGGGGCATAGCAGAGCGACAGGCCGGGTGGGCGTTTTCCACAGCCGGTCCCGTCATCCACAGCGGACAGCCGGTCCGTGGCGTCGGTCCGCCGGCCCCGACATGCTGCGGTGATGCGCACAACACTGCGGCAGGTGGTGGCCCTCGGGGCCGCCGTGCTCATGTTCGGCCCCCACTGGGTTCCCGGGCGGTCCACCCCACCCCGGTCCACCCCGCCCCCGTCCGCCCCGGTCCGGGCCGGGCCGGCCCCGGTGTTCCGGTGGCCACTCGACGGGCCACCCCGGCCGGTGCGCCGGTTCGACCCGCCTCCGCTGCCCTGGCTGGCGGGTCACCGGGGCGTGGACCTCGCCGCCGTACCCGGGGCCGCCGTCCGGGCCGCCGCAGCCGGCACCGTGCTGTTCGCCGGCATGGTCGCCGGCCGCCCGGTGGTCACCGTCGGCCACTCCGGGGGGCTGCGGACCACCTACGAACCGGTCCGCCCCGAGGTGCTCCCCGGCGACGTCGTGGCGGGCGGCGCACCGCTGGGTGTGCTGCTGGGCGGGCATCCGGGCTGCCCCGTGGCGGGGGTGTCCACCCCGACCGGCGGGTGCCTGCACTGGGGGGTCCGGCGGGGCCAGGAATACCTCGACCCGCTGGCCCTGCTGGGGCTCGGCCCGGTCCGGCTGCTCCCGGTGGCGACACCCGCCGAGGTGGGTCTCCTCCGGGTCGACGGGCCCGGCGACTCCGCCGACCGGTTCACCCGGGATGCCGCCCCCGGCGCTGACCATCTGCTGGTCCGGCGCGGCGGCCCCCTGCTGGTCCGGATTGGCGCCCTCGACACCGGTCAGCGGTGGGACCAGGGGCCGGACGGGATCGCCCGGCGGGACGAACGGCCACCCTGCCGGTGCGGTCAGCGCCCGGCAGGAGCCCCGTCACCCCTGGACCAGCAACGCCGGCAGCCGGGAGGCCAACCGCTCGTACTCGTCGGGGGTGTTGTAGACCTGACCGCAGAGCCGGAGCCACCCCCGCCCGTTCCAGGCCATCACCGACACCTCGGCGGCGAGCCGGTCGGCGATCCGGGCCCGCAACGCACCGGCGGCCTCCAACGTGCCGGCGACGCCCGGTGGCAACGGCACGATCCGCATCGCCACCCCCGGCCCGCCCGGGTCGGGCAGGTCGGTCGGCGGCACCCCGAGCGCGTCGGCGACCACCCGCTGCCCGTACGCCGCCAGTGCCGCGTTGTGCGCGCGGACCCGCTCCAGCCCGAGGCTACGCAATGTGTAGAGCCCGGCCGGGGCGCTCAGCCAACCCGTGTAGTCGAGTGTGGCCTGCCACTCGACGTTGCCCGGGAAACCGCTCGCCTGCTGCCAGGACACCACCAGCGGCTCGATCCGGTCCCGCCACCGTGGGGCGACCACCAGGACGGCCGTGCCACGGGGCGCGAACCCCCACTTGTGCAGGTTGCCCACCCAGAAGTCGGCCCCGATCGCGTCGACCTGGACGGGCAGCATCCCGGGCACGTGCGCGGCGTCCACCAGCACGGCGACGCCGTGCTCGCGGGCCACGGCCACCAGCGCGGCGACCGGCAGCAACCGGGCGGTGGCCGAGGTGAGCTGGTCGACCAGCAGCAACCGGGTCCGTCCCGGGCGCAGCCCGGCCCGCACGATCTCCACGAGCTGCGCGTCGCTGGCCGACAGGGGCAGGTGCAGGCTACGGGCGGTCGCACCCGTCCGGCGGCATTCCCGGGCGACGGAGAGGTGCACCGCGCCGTACCCGTGGTCGGTGCTGAGTACCTCGTCGTCGGGGCGCAGACCGAGTGACTGGAGGGCGACGGCCACCCCCGTGGTGGTGTTGCCGACCAGGGCGGTGCCCTCCGGATCGGCACCGAGGAAAGCGGCCAGGTGCCGCCGGGTGTGGGCGAGCCGGTCGGTCAGTGACTGGCCGAAGAACCGCTGCGGGTTGGCTTCCATCTCGTCGCGTAACCGCTGCTGGGTCCGCTGCACCCCGACCGGCACCGCGCCGAACGCCCCGTGGTTGAGATAACTGACCGAGGGGTCGAGGGTGAAGAGCAGTCGGGCCCCGGGAATCGACTCGGGCGGCGGCGGGACGCTCATCCGGTGATCGTAGCCCGCACGCCGGGGCCCGCAGGACCGATCGTCGCCGGCCACTGTGGTCCGACGCCCCCTCGGTGCGGCGGTCGGTCCTGCGGGCCGGCCAGTTACCCGCGGTGGTCTACGCCGACCTGACGCGCCGGGGCGGGCGGGATTGGCCGGGCCGGGCTGGTCGGCTGGCAGGTCAGGCCCGGGGGTGGGCCTGGCGGTAGGCGGCACGCAACCGCTCCACCGACACGTGGGTGTAGATCTGGGTGCTCGCCAGGGACGAGTGCCCCAGCAGCTCCTGCACCGCCCGCAGGTCCGCGCCGCCGTCGAGCAGGTGGGTTGCCGCCGAGTGGCGCAGCCCGTGGGGGCTGGTCGGAGGCAGCCCGGCGGCTCTGGCCCAGCCGGCGACGATCCGCCGGGCCATCGTCGGGTGCAGCCGGCCGCCCCGGGCACCGAGGAACAGTGCCCGGTCGGAGTCCGGGCCGGCCAGTGCGGGCCGGCCGACCGCCAGCCACCTGTCGACGGCCCGCTGGGCCGGCAGCCCGTACGGGACCGTGCGCTCCCGGTTGCCCTTGCCGAGGACCCGGACCACCCGACGGTCGTGGTCGACGTCCGTGCTGTCCAACCCGCACACCTCGCTGATCCGCGCGCCGGTCGCGTAGAGCAGTTCCAGCAACGCCCGGTCGCGCAACAGCAGCGGCTCGTCCGCCCCGGCCACCGACCCGACGGCTCCGCCCCCGCCCCCGCCCGGGGACGTAGGTCCGCCCTCGCCCGAAGCGGTAGGTCCGCTACCGCCCGAAGCGGGAGAGGTGCTGTCGTCCGAGGCGGGAGAGGTGCTGTCGCCCGGGGTGGGAGGCCCCTCGTCGGGGGTGTCGCCGCGGCCCGGGACGGCGGGCCCGCCGCTGCCCGGGGTGGGAGGCCGACCCCGACCCGGAGCCTCGACCAGGGTGGCGGCCTGGTCGGCCCGGAGCACCACCGGCAACTCCCGACGCGTCTTCGGGGTGGCCAACGGGGCGGCCACATCCGTGACCAGCAGACCGCAGCGGTGGGCCCACCCGCTGAAGGTCCGCACCGCAGCGGCTCGACGGGCCGCCGAACTGGCGGCCGTGCCGGTCGTCCGCTGCTTCGCCAGCCAACTGCGTAGCACGCCCAGGTCCAGGTCGCCGGGTGCGGCACAGCCCATCCGGACGGCATGGTCGAGCAGTGACACCAGGTCGGCGACGTACGCCCGGACGGTGTGCGGGGACCGGTTGCGCACCTGGGCCAGGTGCGCGGCGAACTCGTCCACGGCGTCCCGCATGGCCGGTGGCAGGGCCTGGTGGGTGACCCGGGTGCCCGGAGCTCGCCGGCTCATCGCCACGCCCGTGCCGAGACCGGCCGGTGGACGCTGCCGGGGTGCGGCGGTCGCCGACCTGCCATCGGGTCCGGATCCACCGGCCCAGCTTACGGGCACCGACGCCAGCGGCAGGAGCGAGCGCGACGGCGGCAGGGATGGGCCGGCGGCAGGGCTGGCGGGGGGAGCGCGCTGGTGGGGGAGAGGGCCGGCGGGAGCAGCATGCCGGCGGGCGGAGGGCGACTGGCAGCCCCGACGGGCCCGGCGAAGCTGACCGCAGGGATGACCGGCGGGTGGGGAGGTGGGTGGTCCCCCGGGGTCAGGCGAACGTGTCGGCCACGGCGACCCGGGCCGGGTCCGGGTCGGCCCAGCTCCAGTTCGGATGGGCACGGTTGGTGAGCAGCACCAGCACCCGGCGGCGGTCGGGTTGGACCAGGAACGAGGTGCCGGTGAACCCGGTGTGTCCGAAGGTGGTGGGTCGGGCGAGCCTGCCCATGAACCAGGGCTGGTTGAGCACCACACCGAGGCCGTGGTCGGAGGTGCGGCCCGGCCGGTCCGGGTCGACGGCCGGCAGCCCGGTGTTGGCGTTGCGCAGCATCCGGGCGACGGTGCTCTCGGCGAGGATCCGTTTCCCGCCGTAGCTGCCGCCGTCGAGCAGCAGTTGCCCGATGACCGCCACCTCCTCGGCGGGGGCGAAGATGCCGGCGTGGCCGGCGATGCCGCCGAGATGGTTGGCGACGTCGTCGTGCACCACGCCCCGCAACAACCCCCGGGAGGAGCGGGCGTCGGTGGCGACCAGCCGGTTGGCCCGGTCGGCCGTGCCGAGCCAGGTGTTGGGGTTGAACCCGGTGTGGCGCAGCCCCAACGGGGTGGTCAGGTTGGTTTTCAGGGCCCGGTCGAGGCTGAGCCCGGTGACCTTCTCGACGATCTTCCCGGCCACCATCAGGCCGACGCTGGAGTAGCGGAACTTGGTGCCCGGGATGGCGCCGCTGACCAGTGGCGTGGCCAGCACCGCACGCCACCGCTGCGCCATCGTCGCGTAACCGGTGACCTTCGCACCGACCGGCAGGCCGCTGGTGTGGGCCAGCAGCATCGCCACGGTGACGGTGGACTTGCCGGTGCCGGTGAACTCGGGCAGGTAGCGGACCACGGGCGCGTCCAGGTCGATCCGGCCGCTGTCGACCTGTTGCAGGGTGAGGATCGCGGTGTAGACCTTGGTGAGCGAGGCCAGGTCGAAGATCGAGTCGGGACGCATGGCGACCCGCTTCGCCGCGGGCAGCAGCACCGGGCCGGCCCCGTAACGCAGCGCCTCACCGACCGCCAGGTGGTCGGTCGGCTCACCGTCGGTCACCGCCAGCACCACCGCCCCGGCGTACGTCGGGTGCTTGGGGTTCTCCGGGGTCGGCTGGAGGTGCCGCTGGAGTGCCGCGGCGAGCGTGCGCGGCTTCGCGGCTGCGGTCGGGGCGGAACGCCGGGCTGTGGCTCCCGGTCGGCCGGTCGCCGCCGCGCCCTGGCCGCCCTGTGCCCCGTCGCCCGGTGCGGGAGTGGCCCAGGCTCCCGCAGTCCGGGCAGGTGGGTTCGGTGCGCAACCGGCCAACCCGAGGGCGGCGGCGAATCCTAGACCGAGCGCGGAACGGCGGGGTATCGACACGGCAGCGATCATCGCATTCGTACTGCTCTCGGGCCAGCGCGATCGACGGCCGGAGCGCCCGGTGGTCGTCTGCGCGGTCCTGGCCTGACCGGTGCGTGCGCAGCGGCGTGGCCGGAGAGCCGCCGTGTCGACCGCCTACCGTCGGACCAGGGTGTAGCCGTCGTCGTGCCGGCTCACCAGGCCCAGCTCCGTCAGCAGGGCGAGCTTGCGCAACGCCGTGCGGATCGGCACGCCGGCCCGGGCGGCGAGCGCGTCCGCGCCGATCGCACCGCGCCGGGGCATCGACTCGCGCAGCATGGCCGCCTCGTCGTCGAGGACGTCCGTCGGACGGTCCGCGCCCCGGGCGGGTGGTGCCAGGTCCGCTCCGATCCGGCCCACCTCCTCCAGCACGTGCGCCAGCCCGGTCACGAGTCGGGTGCGCTCGTATTCACGGAGCAGTTCGTGCGCGCCGACGGACAGCGCCGAGGTGACGGGGCCGGGCACCACCATCGCCGGTCGTCGCAGGGCGATCGCCCGGTGCATGGTCTGGGCTGCGCCGCTGCGGGCCGCCGCCTCCACCAGCACGCTGCCCCGGGTGCCGGCGGCGATCACCCGGTTACGGATCAGGAAGCGGGGACGCAGCGGCTCCGCACCGGGCAGCCACTCGCTGATCAACAACCCGGTCTCGGCGATCCGGTCGAACAGGGCGGAGTTGCCCATCGGATAGGGGCGGTCCACCCCACATGCCAGCACCGCCACCGTCACCCCACCGGCGTTCAACGCGCCCCGGTGGGCGGCGGCGTCGATGCCGAACGCGCCGCCGGAGACCACCGTCCACTCCCGGTCGGCCAGGCCGTAACCGAGTTCCGTGGCGACGTGTACGCCGTACCCGGTGGCGGCCCGCGCGCCGACCACCGCCACCGAGCGGTCCAGCACCTGGGCCAACGGCCACCCGCCGCGTACCCAGACGCAGAGCGGTGGGGCGGTCTCCCGGTCGACCTTCCGGCTTGCCCCGGGCAGCACCAGCCCTTCCAGGTCGCCCAGCGGGGCGGGCCACTCGTCGTCGTGCGGGGAGACGATCCGCGCGCCGAGCCGGTCGGTGAGCGCCACCGCCTCGGCGGCTGCCGCCCGGGGGTCGCCCGCGTGCAGCCGGGCCGCCACCGCCGCCCGCAACGTCTCGTCGGGTGCCCCACCGTCGAGCAGGAGGTCCAGCGTGGCGACCGGACCGAGCCGGCACACCAGCCGGTGCACCAACCGGGTGCCCGGCTCGGTCAGCCAGGTCAGTGCCACCCGGGCGTGCAGATCCTCGGTGCTGTTCACACTTCCTCCCCCGTTCTCAGGCCGGTGGCCTCCCGGACGTCCTCAAGATCGGGCCGTGGCCGGCCGTCAAGATCGGCGATCGTCCAGGCGAGCCGGATGATGCGATCGAAGCCCCGGGCCGACAGCGAGCCCCGGTCGAGCCGCCCCCGTAGTTCGGCAGTGGCCTGGGCGGCGAGCCGCCACGGTGGTCGGCGCAGCAGCGGGCCCGGCACCTCCGCGTTGAGCCGGTGCCCGACCGGGGCCCACCGTTCGGCGGCAGCCGCGCGCGCCACCGCCACCCGGGCGGCGACCACCGCCGACGGTTCGCCGTCCGGGTCGACGCCCATCAGTTCGGCCGCCCGTACCGGCAGCACCCTGACCTGTACGTCGATCCGGTCGAGCAGGGGACCGGAGAGCCGGCCGAGGTAGCGCCGTCGCACCAGCGGACTGCACTCGCAGAGCGAGTCGCCACCGGGCTTCGCACAGGGGCAGGGATTGGCCGCCATGATCAACTGAACCCGGGCCGGGTAACGGGTGCTGCCCCGGGCCCGGGTGAGATGGACCTGCCCACTTTCCAACGGCTGGCGCAGCGCCTCCAGGGCTCCTTTGCTGAACTCGGCTGCCTCGTCGAGAAAGAGCACCCCCCGGTGGGCCAGCGACACCGCGCCCGGCCGGGCCAGCCCCGAGCCGCCGCCGACCAGCGACGGCACGGTCGCCGAGTGGTGGGGTGCCTGGAAGGGCGGCCGACGCAGCAACCGGCCGTCAGGTGGCAGTGTGCCGGCGATCGAGTGCAGTGCGGTGACCTCCAACGCGGCCTCGTCGTCGAGCTCCGGCAGGATCGACGGCAGGCGCTCGGCGAGCATCGTCTTGCCGGCGCCGGGCGGCCCCAGCAGACAGAGGTGGTGCCCGCCGGCCGCCGCCACCTCCAACGCCCGCCGACCCAGCCCCTGCCCGGCGACGTCGGCGAGATCCGGCCCGGACGGCGTCCCGGCGGGAGCAGCCGGCGGCGGCTCCAGCAGGGGAGCGCCGTCCCGGACGAAGGCGACGAGCCGGTGCAGGGTGTCGACGGCGCGCACCTTCACCCCCGGGATCACCGCCGCCTCCGCCGCGTTTCCCACCGGCACGACCACCCGGCCCAGCCCGGCGCGTACCGCCGCGGTGACCATCGGCAGCACGCCGCGGACCGGGCGGACGGTGCCGTCGAGCCCCAACTCGCCCAGGACCACCACCCCCTCCATCGGCAGCAGCGGCAGCTCACCGGCGGCACCGAGCAGGGCGACCGCGATGGCCAAGTCGAACGCCGAGCCGTACTTGGGGAGCGTGGCGGGAAGCAGGTTGAGGGTGATCCGGCGGTTGGGCCAGCGCTGGCCGGAGTTGACCACGGCGGCGCGGACCCGGTCCCGGGCCTCGTGCAGGGCGGTGTCCGGCAGCCCCGAGATGACCACGGCCGGTAGCCCGGGGGAGAGGTCCGCCTCCACCTCGACCAGGTGGCCGGTGACCCCCACCAGGCCGACCGCGTGCACCTTGGCGTAGCTCACCGTGCCACCCCCGCCCCCGGCCGCCCGGCGTGGTGCCGGATGACCCGACGGGCGCGGTGACGGGCCAGGGCCGGCCGGACGCGGTGGCCAGTCGGGGCCGACCGGGCGCGGTGGCGGGCCAGAGCCGGCCGGGCGCGGTGGCGGGTCGGGATCATCAGAAGGCCCCCTTGAGGTGCTCGACCTGTGCCGGGCCGGCCGGCGGCAACCGGACCGACAGGACGTCGAAACGCACCTCGTCGGTGGTCGTCCCGGTCTCGGCCAGCCAGCGGGCGGCGAGCCCCCGCAGCCGTCGGGCCTTGGCCGGGACGACCGCCTCTGCGGGGCTGCCGTAGGCGTCGCCGCGTCGGGTCTTCACCTCGCAGAAGGCGAGGACCGGGCCGTCCCACGCGATGACGTCGATCTCACCTTCGCGGCAGCGCCAGTTGCGGGCCACCGGGCGCAGCCCGGCCCCGATCAGATGCCGTACGGCGCACCTCTCGCCGTACGCGCCGATCGCCTGGTTCCGCTTCGTCATGCCCGTCAGGCTGCGGGTGGGGCGGGGGTGGGCGCGACATCCGAGGCCGCACCTGTGGACAACTCGACGCCCTGTGGACGAGCGGACGATCAAGGCCCAGACCTGCTATGTGATCTGCTGATGCCCTGCTCCCGGGGGGTGGCCGGCGATCGTCCGTCGACCCGTCCGATCGGTCCCGTGCGCCGGTACGACCTGCGAATGGCGCCGGGCGGGTCGGTCGCATACGGTGCCGGACGTGGACGCACGACGGAGCTACCCCGAAGATCAGGAGTCACGCTGGTACCCGGCCGGCCGGGAACGCGCGTACGACGACTCCGACTGGCGGACGGCGAGCGGGGTGCGCCGGCGCGACGACGAGGCCCGCACCCCCGACCAACGAGCTGCCGAGGAAGGCCGGTACGGGGACGCCAGCCGTTTCGACTCGGGACGCCTCGACACGGCTGATCCCTTGGGTGCCGCCGGGGGCGAGAGCACCGGATACCGGCCGACCCGGTCCCGCCGGGACGACCCGGATGTCTCCGGCGAACTGCCCGGTGACCGGGTGGGTCGACGCGCCGCCCGCGAGGCCGCAGTCAGTGGCGTCGGCCCGCTCGGGGACACCGGTGCGGGCCCGCTCGGCGGCATCCCGGTGCGGGGCGTGGGCGACACCGGCACCGGCCGCCTGTCCGACACCGGTATTGGCCGGGGCGTTGGCGACACCGGCACCGGCCGCCTGGCCGACACCGGCACCGGCCGCCTGGCCGACACCGGCACCGGCCGCCTGGCCGACACCGGCACCGGCCGCTTGTCCGACACCGGCACCGGGCGGCGTGTCGGCGATACCGGTACGGGTCGGTTGGGTGGTACCGGGGGTGGTCGGCTCGGCAGCGGTGACAGTGGCACCGGCCGGTTCACCGCCGATTCCGGACTGTTGGGGGTCAGCGGGGTCGGCCCGCTGGCGGGGACCGATCCGGTCCGGCCGGCGGCGCTGGGCAACTACCCGATCGTCGAACCCACCCGACCGGCGGAGCCCTCCCCCCTGGAGGTGCCGACCGGCCCGATGGTGCCGGTCACGCCGCGGGCGGATGACCTGGCCAGCCCGGACGGGGCGTACCGCACGGGTGGCCCGACCTCCGACGGCGTGTACCGCACCCGGCGGCCGGCGCTGGCGGTGCTGCTGGGGTTGTCGGCCCTGGTCTTCGAGGTTCCCGCGCTGCGGGTGCTGCTGCACGGACTCACCGGTGACCCGGTCTCGGCGTCGCACGTCGTCGTGGGCACCTTCCTGGTGATCGGGTTGCCGGTCTTCGCCGGCGGCCTGTACGGGCTGCGCACCGGTGGCCTGGCGATGGCCGACGGGGCCCGGGGCTGGCTGCGCCCGCCGACCGCCTACCTCACCGTCGGGCTGGTCCTCTTCCTCGCCGCCGCCCTCGCCGCCCGCTGAACCGCCCCCGGACCGCCCCCGGACCGCCCCTGAACCGCCCCCGGACCGCCCGTCGAACGGCGGCCTGCGGAGAACCGTCACCGTCCCCGACCCGCTGGACCCCCGTCGCCTGCCGACACCTCGGCACCCACCCGATCCAACCCGAGACCCGAGACCGGGAGCCGGGAGCCGGGAGCTGAGCCCCGAGAGCCGAGAGCTGGGGGCGGGAACCGGATGCGCGGCTGGATGGTGGGGCGGGGGTCGGGTGGCAGGGCGGGGGCGTACACTGGCCTCTTGGCGACCGCCTCGGCGGTCGACCTCGCGTGCCCTCTCCACGTCTCGTCGTGGGGCGACGGCCTCCCTGGTCCCGATCTCCTTCGGGCCCACCATGGGCCGGCGACCAGGCACCAGGACGCCCGGCCACCGGCCGGGCGTGACAACCAGGGATCTTGAGGAGTACCCCACCATGGCCGTCGTGACCATGCGTCAGCTGCTGGAGAGCGGTGTCCACTTCGGGCACCAGACCCGGCGCTGGAACCCGAAGATGAAGCGCTTCATCATGACCGAGCGCAACGGCATCTACATCATCGACCTGCGCCAGACCCTCGACTACATCGAGAAGGCGTACGACTTCGTGCGCAACACGGTGGCCGAGGGCGGCAGCATCCTGTTCGTCGGCACCAAGAAGCAGGCTCAGGAGGCCATCTCCGAGCAGGCCACCCGGGTCGGCCAGCCGTACGTCAACCACCGCTGGCTCGGTGGCATGCTGACCAACTTCCAGACGGTGTACAAGCGGCTCCAGCGGATGAAGGAGCTTGAGGCGCTCGGTGACCTGACCGGCACCGCCGCCGGCTACACCAAGAAGGAGACCCTGCAGCTGTTCCGCGAGAAGACCAAGCTCACCAAGACCCTTGGTGGCCTGCGGGACATGCAGAAGCTCCCGGCCGCGGTCTGGATCGTCGACACCAAGAAGGAGCACATCGCCGTCGACGAGGCCCGCAAGCTGGGCATCCCGGTGATCGCGGTGCTGGACACCAACTGCGACCCGGACGAGGTCGACTTCCCGATCCCGGGCAACGACGACGCGATCCGCTCCGCCGAGCTGCTGACCCGGGTGGTGGCCGCCGCCGTCGCCGACGGTCTGATCGCCCGGTCCGGCCGTCGTCGTGGTGGCGACGAGAAGCCGGAGGCGGGTCAGGTCGGCAGCGACGAGCCGCTGACCGAGTGGGAGCGTGAGCTGCTGGAGCCGAAGAAGGCCGACGAGCAGCCCGCCGCCGAGCAGCCGGCCGCCGAGCCTGCCGCCGCCGAGCAGCCTGCCGCCGAGCAGAAGCCGGCCGAGCAGCCGGCGGCCGCCGCCGCCGAGTGACCCGTACCGCCGGATCCCCGCCGCTCGTCCGGGCGGCGGGGTCCGGCGGTCACCGCCGGGCGCATCCGGCCTGTTCCGGGTAGCCGGCATCCCAGACCACCCACCGCAGACTCAACACCCGAAGAGAGAGTCATGTCCAACTTCACCGCCGCGGACGTCAAGAAGCTCCGCGACCTCACCGGCGCCGGCATGATGGACTGCAAGAAGGCGCTCACCGAGGCTGAGGGCGACTTCGACAAGGCCGTCGAGATCCTGCGCGTCAAGGGCGCCAAGGACGTCGGCAAGCGGGCCGGCCGGACCGCCGCCAACGGCCTCGTCGCGCACTCCGGCAAGGCGCTGCTGGAGCTCAACTGCGAGACCGACTTCGTGGCCAAGACCGACGCGTTCGTCGCGCTGGCCCAGCAGCTGGTCGAGCACGGTGAGCGCAGCGGCGTCGGCACCGCCGAGGAGCTGCTCGCCACCGAGCTGGACGGCAAGACCGTCGCCGACCTGATCCAGGAGCAGTCCGCCAAGATCGGCGAGAAGCTGGTGCTCAACCGCTTCGCCAAGCTCGACGGCACCGTCGCGGTCTACCTGCACCGCAAGAGCCAGGACCTGCCGCCGGCCGTCGGTGTGCTGGTGGAGTACAGCGGCAAGACCGACGAGGCCGGCGACGCCGACGCCCGGGGCACCGCCATGCAGATCGCCGCGATGCGGCCGAAGTACGTCACCCGTGACGAGGTGCCGGCCGAGGTCGTCGAGTCCGAGCGGCGCATCGCCGAGCAGACCGCCCGCGAGGAGAACAAGCCCGAAGCGGCCCTGCCGAAGATCGTCGAGGGTCGGGTGAACGCCTTCTTCAAGGACTACGTCCTGATCGAGCAGGCGTCGGTCTCCGACAACAAGAAGACCGTCAAGCAGGTGCTGGCCGAGGCCGGCATCGAGGTGACCCGCTTCGTCCGGTTCGAGGTCGGCCAGGCCTGAGCCGCCACCGTCCGGGCGCGCGTGCCGCGCCCGGACGGGCACGCAACGTCGACGAGGAGGCCGCAGGTGTACGCGACAGGCACCGCGGCCTCCTCGTCGCATAGGGTCGGCAACGGGCAGGTACGCGGTGACGCGGCGCGGTCGACGCGCACGCGGGAGGGGCGGGGCGGATGACACAGGTTGTGAACGACCGGAGCCTGGAGGCGGACGACCCGACGGCGCCGCCGGCCGGCCGCGCCCGCCGGGTGGTGCTGAAGCTCTCGGGTGAGGTCTTCGGCGGTGGGGCGATCGGTGTCGACCCGGACGTCGTGCAGGCCATCGCCCGGCAGATCGCCACCGTGGTCCGCCGTGGTGTGCAGGTCTCCGTGGTGGTCGGCGGCGGCAACTTCTTCCGTGGGGCGGAGTTGCAGAAGCGCGGCATGGACCGGGCCCGCGCCGACTACATGGGCATGCTGGGCACGGTGATGAACTGCCTGGCGTTGCAGGACTTCCTGGAGAAGGAGGGCATCGAGACGCGGGTGCAGAGCGCGATCACGATGGCCCAGGTCGCCGAGCCGTACATTCCGCTGCGGGCGATCCGGCACCTGGAGAAGGGACGTGTGGTGATCTTCGGTGCGGGCGCCGGGATGCCGTACTTCTCCACCGACACGGTGGCCGCCCAGCGGGCGCTGGAGATCCGCGCCGACGTGGTGCTGATGAGCAAGAACGGCGTGGACGGCGTCTACAGCGCCGACCCGCGGATCGACCCGGCCGCCAGCAAGTTCGACTCGATCACCTTTTCCGAGGTGTTGCAACGCAACCTGCGGGTGGCGGACGCGGCGGCGTTCAGCCTCTGCATGGAGAACGGGCTGCCGATGCTGGTCTTCGGCGCCCAGGGCGAGGACACGATCATCCGGGCCGTCGGCGGCGACACGATCGGTACGCTGATCACCGCCTGACCGGTCCCGGCGACCCGAGCGGTCCTCCGCACCAGAGCAGCAGCTTCAGCCCACGACGAGCAACAGAAGGAGGCGAGGAGACCGGTGATCGACGACACCCTCCTCGAGGCCGAGGAGAAGATGGAGCGTGCGGTCGAGCACGCCAAGGAGGAGTTCGGCGCCATCCGTACCGGTCGCGCCAACGCCGCCATGTTCTCCAAGGTCATCATCGACTACTACGGCACGCCGACCCCGCTGCCCCAGATGGCGTCCATCGGGGTGCCGGAGCCGCGCATGGCCATCATCAAGCCGTACGACAACTCGCAGATCAACGCCATGGAGAAGGCGATCCGCGACTCCGACCTGGGGTTGAACCCGAACAACGAGGGCAACCAGCTGCGCATCCTGCTCCCGCAGATGACCGAGGAACGTCGCCGCGAGATGATCAAGGTGGCTCGGCACAAGGGCGAGGAAGCCAAGGTGGCGGTCCGCAACGTCCGCCGCAAGGGCAAGGAAGAGCTGGACCGCCTGGTCAAGGACGGTGAGGTCGGCGAGGACGACGGCCGCCGCGCCGAGAAGGAACTCGACGACATGACCCAGCGTTACGTCGCCACGGTCGACGAGCTGGTCAAGCACAAGGAGTCGGAGCTGCTCGAAGTCTGAGCCCGGCCCACGGCACCGGCGCGTCACCGCTCTGCGGAGGCAGCGCCGGTGCCGTCGTCGTCCGTCGGCCGGACGGCCGGGCCGACGTCCACCGTGCCCGGCTGGCCGGTGCAGTAGGCTCGGCAGGATTCCTGGCCACCGGGCGGTGAACGGCGGGGATCGATCGGTCGTCGGGCCGGTCAACCGGAAGTAGTCACGCGGGTAGGGGATGGTTGTGGTCTTGCGTCATGTGGTGGCACTCGTACCCTCGTCCGGTGCGTGATGTCCCCCCTCGACCCCTACAGCGGCACCGAGCCCCGTGGCTGGGAGCGGTCCGACCGTCCCCCGGCCCTGCCCTGGCCGGAACGGGAGGTCGAACCGTGGTCGCCCCGGCAGTCCGGCCCCGGATTGTCGGCCGGGCCGCAGGCCCCGCTCCGGCCACCGGTGCGTGGCCACGACGAGCCGAACGGCGGGCCGTACGACGAACCGGTCGGTGACCTCTTCGGTGCCGATCACCCGGGCGGGCCGCTCGCCGACGACGCCTCGACCGCGCAGTTCGCCGCGGTGCGCGACGACGACGCCCCGACCGCGCACCTGACGCCGGTGCGCGACGGCGACCTGCCGACCCCCCAGTTCGTCCCGGTCGGTGACGACGGCGGTACCGGGTCGCGCTTGCCGTCGCCCGATGCCGAGGCGGATCCGGAGCCACCGGCCGGTCGACGGTTCCGGGGCCGACGGCGGGCCAGTGCCGACCGGCCGGCCACCCCACTGCCGGCGACCGGGCGGGCCGGCCGTAACCTGCCGGCCGCCATCGGCGTCGGGCTGGGGCTCGGCGCGTTGGTCCTGGTGCCGCTCTTCTTCTTCCTGCCCGGCTTCCTGGCCGTGCTGGCCGGCGCGATCGGGGTGGGCATCTGGGAGATGACCCGCGCGGTCCGGCGCAGCGGAGCGCACCCGCCGCTGGTGCCGCTGCTCGCCGGTGGCGTGCTCACCATCGGGTTGGCCTGGTTCGCCGGGCCGGACGCGCTGAGCCTGGGGCTGCTGGTCACCGTGCTGGGCGCGATGGTCTGGCGGCTGGGTGACGGCCCGGCCGGCTTCCAACGGGACATCACCGCGGCCACCCTGATCGCGGTCTACGTGCCGTTCCTGGGTGGTTTCGCGGCGATGCTCGCGGCGGCTCCGGGCGACGGCCACCTGCGGGTGCTGGTCACCGTGGTCGGCGTGGTGCTCTCCGACACCGGCGGGTACGCCGCCGGGGTGTCCTTCGGTAGGCACCCGATGGCACCCAGGATCAGCCCGAAGAAATCCTGGGAGGGGTTCGCCGGCTCGGTCGCCGCCGCAGCGCTCGGCAGTGCCCTGCTGATCTGGCTGCTCTTCGACGTGGCGCCCTGGTGGGGTGCGGTGTTCGGGATGGCGGTCTCCGTCGCGGCGGTGCTGGGCGACCTCGCCGAGTCGATGATCAAACGGGACCTCGGCGTGAAAGACATGAGCACCCTGCTGCCGGGGCACGGTGGCCTGATGGACCGGCTGGACTCGATCCTGTTCGCCGTACCCACCGCCTACCTGCTGCTGGCGATCCTCGTGCCGGTGGTGGGCTGAGGGATGAATCACGCCGCGCCACCCGGGTGGTCCCCCTGGTGGGGGCCGATTCGGCACCTCCGGACGGGTGGGTCCGGCGACCGGCGTGACAGACTGGACCAGCCATGACGAGCCTGCCTGTGATCCCCGTTGACCCGGACGCCCCCGGCCGCCGCCCGGCGATGCCACCCCGACACCTCGCCGACCTGGACCTGCCGGGCCGGCGGGCGCTCGTCACCGAGCTGGGTGAGCCAGCCTTCCGGGCCAAGCAGGTCTCCCACCACTACTTCGGGCGACTGGTGCGCGACCCGGCCGAGATGACCGATCTGCCGGCGGCCACCCGGGACCGGTTGGCCGGGGCGCTGCTGCCCCGGCTGCTCACCCCGGTCCGCGAGCTGGCCTGCGACGACGGGGCCACCCGTAAGGCGCTGTGGCGGTTGCACGACGGGTCGCTGGTGGAGAGCGTGCTGATGGGTTACCCGGACCGGGTCACCGTCTGTATCTCCAGCCAGGCGGGCTGCGGCATGGCCTGCCCGTTCTGCGCCACCGGCCAAGCCGGGTTGACCCGCAACCTGTCCGCCGCCGAGATCGTCGACCAGGCGGTCTATCTCGCCGGGGTCGCCGCCTCGGGCGCGGTGGCCGGGTCGCCGCCCCGGTTGTCGCACGTCGTGTTCATGGGCATGGGTGAGCCGCTGGCCAACTACTCCCGGGTCGTCACGGCGATCCGGCGGCTGGTCGCGCCGGCCCCGGAGGGGCTGGGTCTGTCGCAGCGGCACATCACCGTCTCCACGGTCGGTCTGGTGCCGGCCATCCGCCGACTGGCCAGCGAAGACCTCGCGGTGACCCTTGCGTTGTCGCTGCATGCGCCCGATGATGAGCTGCGCGACGAACTCGTGCCGGTCAACCAGCGCTGGAAGGTAGCCGAGGTGCTGGACGCAGCGTGGGACTACGCGGCGACGACGGGGCGCCGGGTGTCGATCGAGTACGCGATGATCAAAGACGTGAACGATCAGCCGTGGCGGGCCGACCTGCTCGGGCGGTTGTTGGCCGGTAGGTCGGCGCACGTCAACCTCATCCCGCTCAATCCGACACCGGGTAGCCGGTGGGACGCCAGCGCCAAGCCGGTGGAGCGGGAGTTCGTCCGACGGTTGCGGGAGTCCGGCGTCTCCACCACGGTGCGTGACACCCGGGGGCGTGAGATCGACGGTGCGTGCGGGCAGTTGGCTGCCGCGGTGGACAGTGACATCGAAGCGCCGCGCGGGCGCGACCGGGCGTAGCGGTACGAGACCAGGAGACATAGTGGCGAGTCAGGGTCAGCGTTTCCGGCGTAAGGCGCTCCGCCGGGGCTACAAGGTCGACGAGGTCGACGCCTTCCTGGACCGGGTGGAGGCCACCCTCGCCGGTCAGCCGGTCGGTGCCCCCGTGGCCTCCCAGGAGGTCCACGACGTCGTCTTCCGGGTCCGCTTCAACGGCTATGACGAGTGGCAGGTCGACCTGCACCTGGATCGGGTGGAGCGGCAGTTGGCCGAGCTGGAGGAGCGCGCCGCCCCCGGTGGCCGGGTCGCCGACCCGCGTGGCGCGGACCGGCTCGCCCCGCCGATGCGCGACGACCACCGGGGTATGTCGCCGGTGCCGCAGCCGATGCCGCCCCGCGCGATGCCGGCCCAGCCTGGTCCGCCGGACCGTTACGGCAGCCGCTACGACGAGCCGAGTGGCGCCTTCGCCGTCGGACGTGACGCGCCTCGCGGTGGGTACGACGAGCCGAGTGGCACCTTCGCCGTCGGACGTGACGCGCCTCGCGGTGGGTACGACGAGCCGAGCGGCGCCTTCGCCGTCGGACACGACGCGCCGCGCGGTGGGTACGACCCGCCTCGTGGTGGGTACGACGCGCCGCGCGGCCAGTTGGGCCCGGGCCCCGGCGGGCCGATGGGCCCCGGTCCGAGCGGGCCGATGGGGCACGGTGGCCCACCGCCGCGGGGTCTGCCGGCCGGCCCGGGTAGTGGCTACGGCCCCCCGGACGAGCAGCGCTTCGACGGTTTCGAGGCGGGCCGGCACGGTCGTACCGACATGACTGCCGAGATCCGGATGCCCGAGCGTGACCGGATGCCGGAACGCGACCGGATGCCCGAGCGGGACCGGATGCCCGAGCGGGACCCGCGGGAGATGCGTGGTCGTGGTCCGGGAGGCCCGCCGCCGATGGGTGGCCCGTCGATGGGCGGGCCCGCGCCGATGGGCCCGCCGGCCGGTGGCCCGCCGATGGTGGGTCCGCCGATGGCCGGCCCGCCCGGCAGCGAGCTGTACCGGGTCGACCAGATCCGGCGCAGCTTCCAGGTGCGCCGCTTCGGCAGCGGGTACGACCCCGACCAGGTGGACCGGTTCTTCGAGAGCCTGCTCGGTGGGATGCAGGGCCGTAACCAGATGCCGGTGAACCCCAAGGACCTGGACACGCTGCGGTTCGGGCTGGTGCCCGGTGGTTACTTCGAGGCGGAGGTCGACGCCGCGCTCAAGGACGTCCAGGACATCCTCTTCGGCCGTTGATCCAGCAGATGTGACGAGGGCCCATCCCCGACCGGGGTGGGCCCTCGTACGTCTGTGGGGCGGTGCGTCAGGAGCGTAGCCCGCTGCGGCGCAGCACGGCGTCGCCGATGACGATCGCCAGCAACAGCACGGCCAGGCCGACCAGCCAGATGTCCTCGACCTTGCCCTCGTGGTTGCCGCACAGCATCGCCAGCAGCGCCAACGCGGAGAGCACCGCGCCGATCCGTCCGGCCTTGCGGTGCCCGGGCCTGTGCTGATCTGGCGCGGTTACCGGCTCGCTTCCTGCCACTGTCGGTCCTTCCCTCGCGATCGGATCTCCGGCTAGTCTGGCACGCCCTGCCCCGGCCCCGGTGCGGGGTCCGCCCTGCCGAAGCCCGGCGGACCGGGAAACTCGTGGCGCGCGGCCGGCTGTTGACCAGCAGCGCCCGGGCCGCCGGGGGCCGGGCCGGCAGGATCGGGGTGCCGGGTGGCCGGGCCGGGCAGGAGTGGGCAGGGCTGGCCGGGGACCGGGCCGAAAGACCCCGGCCCGGTGGGGCGGGTCGGCTCTACCGGCGTCGCGGGCCGTCGACCACACTGCCTCCGGTAGCGTTCGGGCGTACACCTTGATTGTCTGTTTGAGGGGGACTGCGGTGCGAGTGACCGGTACGGGACATGCCAGCATGCGGATCGACACGGCTGCGGGCAGCATCCTGTGCGACCCGTGGGTCAATCCGGCCTACTTCGCCTCCTGGTTCCCGTTCCCCGACAACTCCCTGCTCGACTGGGAGGCCCTGGGCCAGGTCGACTACCTGTACGTGTCGCACCTGCACCGGGACCACTTCGACGCCAAGCACCTGCGGGAGTTCGTCTCGAAGGACGCCACCGTCCTGCTGCCCGAGTTCCCCACCTCGGAGATGGCCGACGAGCTGCGGGCGCTGGGCTTCACGAAGTTCCTGCGGGCCCCCAACGAGCAGGTGGTGGAGCTGCCCGGCGGCCTGAAGATCATGATCCAGGCGCTGACCAGCCCGACCGACGGCCCGATCGGCGACTCGTCGCTCTGGGTGGAGTACGACGGGGTCCGGCTGCTCAACCAGAACGACGCCCGCCCCACCGACCTGACCGTCTTCGCCGAGCTGGGCCACGTGCACGCGCACCTGCTCCAGTTCTCCGGCGCGATCTGGTACCCGATGGTCTACGAGCTGCCGCAGTCGGCGAAGACCGCGTTCGGCAAGCAGAAGCGGGAGCGGCAGTTCGACCGGACCTGGCGCTACATCGACGACCTGAAGGCCGACCACGTCTTCCCGATCGCCGGCCCGCCGTGTTTCCTCGACGACGCGTTGTGGCAGTTCAACGACATTCACGGCGACGAGGGCAACATCTTCCCGGACCAGTCGGTGTTCCTGTCGGAGTACGCGAAGGTCGGCGGCACCAACGGCATCGTGCTGCTGCCGGGCAGCGTCGCCGAGGTGACCACCTCCGGCGCGACCACCACCCACCCGCAGCCGGTCGAGGAGTTCTTCGCGAACAAGACCGCGCACCTGGAGGAGATGCGGGAGCGCAAGCGCCCGGTCATCGAGGCCGAGAAGGCGTCCTGGCGGCACCCCGAGATCGACGTGCTGGCCGGGATGAAACGCCGGATCGAGCCGCTGCTCGACGAGTCGATCTACCTGGCCAAGGGGGTCGGCGGCCCGGTCCGCTTCGACCTGGTCGGCTACGACGGGGACAGCGTCGAATCCATCGTGGTGGACTTCCCCGGCAAGCAGGTCCGGCCGTACGCCGACGAGAAGGTCAGGTACCGGTTCCGTACCGAGCGGGCGCTCATCGAGCACCTGCTCCATATCGACGAGGTGGACTGGGTCAACTCGCTCTTCCTGTCCTGCCGGTTCTCGGCGGCCCGGATCGGCCAGTACAACGAGTTCGTCTACGCCTTCTTCAAGTGCCTGTCCACCGAGCGCCTCCAGTACGCCGAGGGCTGGTACGACGAGCACGAGCGGGCCGTCGACGCCGAGGACATCACCCTGGGTGACTGGGTGGTGCAGCGCCGTTGCCCCCACCTCAAGGCGGACCTGACCCGGTTCGGCATCGTCGACGGCGACCAGCTCACCTGCCAGCTGCACGGCTGGAAGTTCGACCTGCCGTCGGGCCGCTGCCTGACCAGCGTCGGCCACAAGATCCGCGCCGCCCGGGTGGACGCGGAAGCTCCCGCCCCGGCGAACTGACCGGCCGCGCCCGGCCGCTCCCGTCCTCGCTGCCGCCCGATGGGGTGGCGGCAACTGACCCCGTTCCCACCCCGCCATCCCCCGTTTCCGGCGACCATGACGTGGTGCCGGCCCGGCTGACCGGTGCACTCCGGGCACGGTGACGTCAGGACCGACAGGGCGGGTGGGGCGGGGTGGTGGACGAGGAGGAGTACGAGTTCGGGCACCGGCGGGAGAAGGAGCGGGACGCCTCCCGGGTGGAGGCGTTCAGCGACGCGGTGATCGCGATCGTGCTGACCCTGATGGCGGTGGAGCTGCTCCAACTCAGCCCGCAGCGGCCCGAGGGGCAGGATCTGCCCGGGGCGCTGTTCCACGAGTGGCCCGCCTACCTGGCGTACGTGATCACGTTCGTGATCGTCGGTCAGGTCTGGTTGACCCACCACAACATGTGGCGGTACGTCGTCAAGGTCGACCAGTTGCTGCTCGTCCTCAACCTGCTGTTGTTGCTGTTCGTGGCGGCCATTCCGTTCGCGGCCAGCCTGCTCGCCGACAACCTGCGGGGCACCGTCGCCGACCAGCGGTTGACCGCCGCCCTCTATGTCGGCACGGTGCTCGGTGAGGCGCTGTTCTTCAACCTGAGCTGGTGGTGGGCCCGCCGCCGACGGCTGCTCGACCCGGGATTGGATCCCCGGCTGGCCCGCGCCGTGGCCCGCCGCTTCCTGCTCGGCCCGGTCCTGTACCTGGTGGCGTTCGGCATCTCCTTCGTCGACCCGGTGCTCAGCCTCGCGGCGTACTTCCTGCTCACCGGGCTCTATCTGATCCGGGGCCCCGGCGACCTGCCGTCCTCCCGTCCAGCTCCCGCCTGAGCCGGGCAGGCCCGTCACCGCCCGCCCGGACGGCGACGGTGTCACCCGGCCCGCCCGCCCGGCGGCGGTCTCACCCGGCCCGGCCGGACGGCGACGGTGTCACCCGGTCCGCCTGCCGGGACGGGCCGGTGGGCGTCAGCGGCCCAGGTCGGCGAGGATGCGTCGGGCGGCGTTGTGGCCGGCCGCGCCGATCACGCTGCCCGCCGGGTGGCAGCCGGCGCTGCCCGCGTACACCCCGTCGATGCCGGTGGCGTACGGCATCCGGTCGGTGAACGAGACGGTGTTGTCGACGTGGTGGATGTGCCCGCCGGTGATGCCGAAGTGCGCCTCGATGCCGGGCGGGGGCAGCGGCACCGCGTCGGCGATCAGGTCACCGGTGCCCGGGGCGTACCGTTCGCAGATCTCCACCAGTCGGGTGACGTAGCCGGGCAGCGCGCTGTCCCAGTCGGTGCCGGCCAGCGTGTAGGGCACCGACTGGACGAACAGCGCCGACGAGTGGTGCCCGGCCGGGTCGGACAGCGACGGGTCGACCGTGGTGTGCAGGTACCACTCGATGGTCGGTTCGTCGGGCAGCCGCCCGGCCTGCACGTCGGCCCACATCGCCCGCAGCGCCGCCATCGGTGACTCGCCGCCGGCCCCGACCAGCGACGCCGACCCGGGCAGCAGGTGGATGGTGGACCCGAACGGGCTGGGCGCGTCGGCCGGCAGGCAGGAGAACCGGGGCAGCCCGGTCAGCGCCAGGTTGAGCTTGAGGGTGGTGCCGGGCCGGCGGACCGCCGCCATCCGCGCGCCCAGCTCCGCCGGGAGCGCGCCGTCGGGCACCAGCTCCATCAGCCGGTACGGGTCACACGCGCCGAGCACCACCTCGGCGGCGACCTCCCGCCCGTCGGCGAGCCGGACGCCCGACGCCGCGCCCCCGGTCAGGGTGACGGCGTCGACCCGGGCACCGGTCAGGATGGTCGCCCCGGCGGCGCGGGCGGCCTCGGCGAAGGTGCGCGAGACGGTGCCCATCCCGCCCTCGGCGATCATCCAGGTGCCGTCCGCGCCGGGCAGCCGGCACATGTTGTGCACCAGGAAGTTGTGGCCGGTGCCGGGGTCGTCCGGGCCGGCGTTGAGGCCGGACAGCCCGTCGGTGACCGCGTACATGCTGACCAGCAGTTCGGAGCGGAAGTCGAAGCGGGCCAGGTAGTCGGCGACGGAACCACGGACCAGGTCGACGAAGACCTGCCGCAGCTCGGGGCGGACGTAGCGTTCGGCGGTCTGCTCCACCGGCAGCGGCTCGGCCAGCCACGCCGGGGCCAGGTCGGCGCGCAGCTGCGCCAGCTCGGCCTGGAGCGCGTCGTCGGCGGCCACGTCGGCGGGGGAGAAGAACTCGGTGAGCTGCCGCCGGGTCGCGGCGGTGTCGCTGCCGAACAGCAGGTACGGCGCTCCGGGCCCGCCCGGGGTGGGCAGGAAGTAGTGCGGGTCCCGGCGCAGCACCGGGATGCGCACGTCGAGGGTGGCGAGCAGCTCCGGCGGCATCAGCCCCAGCAGGTACGACCCGGTGGAGTGGCGCAGCGCGGGCACCTTCGGGAACGGGTTCTCGGTGCGGGTGGCCCCGCCGATCACCTCCGCCGCCTCCAGCACCAGCACGTCCAGCCCGGCGCGGGCCAGCAGGACGGCGGAGACCAGCCCGTTGTGCCCCGATCCGATGATCACGACGTCGGCGCGGGACGGCAGCTCACTCGCATCGCTCATGCCTGGGCAGCCTAGTGCGGCGGGCGGCGTCCGTCTGCCGGCTGGACCGGCGGGGCCGGTTGGTCCGGGCCGGCCCGTCGAACGTGAACGGTTGTTGCGATAGTGGACGGCGATCGCTGCGGGGCCGACACCGGTCTCCGCCGGTCGACGGCCCGGGTGTGGGTGACGGCGGGTCGGTGGGGGTCGACGAGGGGAGAGGTGGATGTTCGCCTGGTGGGGGCGGGTGGTGGTGCGTGCCCGGTGGGTGGTGCTGGCCACCGCCGGGGTGCTGGTGGCCGTCGGGGCCACCTGGGGCGCCGGGGTGTTCGGGGAGCTGACCGGGGGCGGGTTCGACGACCCGTCGAGCGAGTCCAGCCGTACCGTGCAGCGGGTCACCGCCGAACTCGGCCGGCAGGGTGCCGACGTGATCGTGCTCTGGTCCAGCGGCACCGCGTCCGTCGACGACCCGGAGTTCCGCGACCCGGTCACCTCCACCGTGGCCGGGCTGCGCCAGCGCGCCGAGGTGGCCGAGGTGACCACCTGGTACGACACGCCCGCGCCCGCGTTTGTCGCCGAGGACCGGCGGGCCACCTACGCGCTGGTCAAGCTGACCGGCGGTGACGAGGACGCCCGCTCGGCGCAGTTCACGGCGCTGCGCCCCGCGCTGGATGCACCCGGGCTGCGTACCGACGTCGGCGGGCTGGTGGCGTTCCAGGCGGAGGCCACCACCCAGAGCACCGAGGACATCACCCGGGCCGAGTTGCTGTCCATGCCGGTGCTACTGGTGCTGCTCGTGCTGATCTTCGGCGGGTTGGTCGCCGCCGGCACCCCGCTGCTCGTCGGCGGCCTGGCCATCCTCGGCGCATTCGTGGCGGTACGCCTGGTCAACCTGGTCACCGACGTGTCGATCTTCGCGATCAACGTGATCACCCTGATCGGGCTCGGGATGGCGGTGGACTACGCGCTGTTCGTCATCAGCCGATTCCGGGAGGAGCTGGCCGCCGGGCACGGCACCGCCGAGGCGATCCGGCGCACCATCCTCACCGCCGGCCGTACCGTGTTCGTCTCCGGGCTGACCGTCGCGCTCGCCATGGCCAGCCTGCTGATCTTCCCGCAGCCGTTCCTGCGGTCGATGGGCTTCGGCGGGATGGCCGCCGTCCTGATCGCCATGCTGGCGGCGCTCACCGTGCTGCCGGCCCTGCTGGTGGTGCTCGGCCACCGGGTGGACGCGGTGCGCGTACCGCTGCCGTGGCGGCGGGGGACGCGGGGTGACCGGCGGGCGACGGGTGACGAGGGTGGTGCCTGGGCCCGGATCGCGCGCAGCGTGATGCGCCGGCCGGTGCTCTACCTGGTGGGGGTCGCGGTGCTGCTCGCCGTGCTGGCCACCCCGTTCGCGCGGATCACCTTCGGCGGGGTCGACGAGCGGGTGCTGCCGGCCGACGCCGCACCCCGGGTGGTCTCCGAGCGGATCTCCGCCGAGTTCCCCGGCGGCACGATCGCCCCGATCGAGGTGCTGGTCTCCGGGGCTGCGGCCGACGCGGTGCGACCGTTCGCCGACCGGATCGCGGCGCTGCCCGGGGTGACCGGGGTCCAGGTCACGGCGGCGAAGGGGGAGTCGACCCTGCTGTCGGTGAGCTACCCGGGGGAGCCGACCGGCGACGACGCCCGCGACCTGGTCCGGACGCTGCGCGACCTGCCCGGCCCGGCCGGGGCGCAGGTGCTGGTCGGCGGGCGGCCCGCCGCCGACGTGGACCTGCTGGACAGCCTCGGCGACCGGTTGCCGTGGATGGCGCTGCTGATGGCCGGCGCGACCCTGCTGCTGCTGTTCCTCGCCTTCGGCTCGGTGGTGCTGCCGGTCAAGGCGGTGCTGATGAACCTGCTGTCGATCGGCGCGTCGTTCGGCGTGGTGGTCTGGATCTTCCAGGACGGCCACCTGGCCGGTCTGCTCGGTTTCACCTCCACCGGGTTCATCGAGCCGAGCAACCTCATCCTCATGCTCGCGGTGTTGTTCGGGCTGGCCACCGACTACGAGGTGTTCCTGCTCAGCCGGGTACGCGAGGAGTGGGACCGCACCGGCGACAACACCGCCTCGGTCGCCACCGGCCTGCAACGCACCGGCCGGATCATCACCGCCGCCGCGCTGCTGCTGATCATCGTGGTGGCCGGCTTCACCACCGGCGGGATGGCCTACATCAAGCTGATCGGTGTCGGCATGATCGTGGCGATCGTGGTGGACGCGACCCTGGTCCGGGCGCTGCTCGTGCCGGCGACCATGCGGCTGCTGGGGCGGTGGAACTGGTGGGCCCCGGCACCCCTGGCCCGGCTCTGGGCCCGTTACGGCCTGCGCGAGACCGACGACCCGGCGGATCCGCCGACGACCCCGGACACGTCGGCGTCGGCGTCGCCCGTGTCGTCGCCGCCGCCCGCTCCGCCGGTGCCGCCCGCCCCGGCGGCGGGCACCCGGGGTGGGTCGGCGGATGCCTCGGGCTGGTTCGCCGTGGCCGCTGCGGCATCGACGCCTGCGGACGCGCTCCCGGAGCCGGACGTCGACCCCGAGCCGGCGGTCGACCCCGAGCCGGACGTCGACCCGGAGGCGGCGACGCGGCGGGCCCGCCAGCGGGACAACGCGAGGGTGGCCGAGTAGCCGGCCAGCACGATCACGTGGAACAGGTAGAGCCAGAGCAGCACCGCGACGCCGGCCCCCACCGGGTCGAAGCCGCCGAACGGGACACCGAGGTCCAGCGGGAGCGAACAGAACAGCACGAAGCCGTGCAGGAAGCCGGAGAGGTTGGCGGCGGTGAACGAGCCGACCGCCAGCGTCGACAACCAGTCCGGTGAGGCCGGCCCGACCACCCGGAACACCCACATCAGCACCGGGGTGAGCACCAGCCACACCGCCAGGAACGACAGCACGATGCCGAGGGCGGCGACCCAGCCACCCTGCCGGATCAGCCGGGTGGTGGTGGGCAGCGCGATGAGGATCGACAGCAGCAGGGCGGGGGCGGGGGCGAGCAGCGGCAGCAGCAGCAACCGCCCCCGCCAGCCGACCAGCGACTCGTCCGGGTTGGGGGCGACGGCCACCGAGACGAACGCCCGGCGCAGCCCCTCACCGTAGAGCGAGGCGGGCAGCAGGGAGGCCAGCGCCAGCAGCGGGGTCAACTGCACCCCGGCGTTGACCAGCGCGTCCACCGCCTCGGGCGCACCGATCGCGTCCGGCAGCGTCTCCACGGCGTACGCGGTGAGCCGGCGTACCCGGTCCGCGCCGGCCAGCAGCGAGGTCAGCCAGATCGCCAGCAGGGCCACCGGCACCACGGCGATCGCCCCGTAGAAGGTGATCGCGGCGGCGTGCAGGGAGAGGTCCCGCCCGCGTACCGGCCGGAACGCGGCACTGGTGATCCGCTTCGTACGCTGCCATGCGCCCATCGTGGTGTTCTTCCCCCTCACGTCCGTCGGCACGCATTACGATCCCGCGACATGACCGTGCTCACCACCGACCGGCTGATCCTGCGGAACTGGACCGACTCGCCGGCCGACCTGGCCCGGATCTTCGACATCTACTCCCGCAACGAGGTGGTGCGCTGGCTGGGCGCGGCCCCCGGTCTGCCGTTGGCCGACCCGGCGCAGGCGGCCGACCGGTTGGCGCTCTGGCGGGCCCGGCACGCCGACCATGGCGACCGGTACGGCACCTGGGCGGTGCAGGTGCGCGACACCGGCCTGGTGGTCGGCACGATCCTGCTCAAGCCGTTGCCCGGCCGGGACGAGCAGGTGCCCACCGCCGACATCGAGGTGGGTTGGCACCTGCACCCCGACTCGTGGGGCCACGGCTATGCCACCGAGGCGGCCCGCGTCCTGGTCGACCGGGAACTCGCCACCGGCACCGGGCAGGTGTACGCGGTGGTGGCCCCCGGCAACGGGGCGTCGATGGCGGTGGCCCGCCGGCTCGGGATGACCCACCTGGGTCGGCGCACCGACTGGTACGGCGGTGAGGAACTGGAGACCTTCGTGCGCCGGGCGCTCCCGGGCTCCCCAGGTGGCCGATAGCCACCTCAGGCGGTCATTAGCCCGCAATCCGGACGACATCTTGCGGTATCGATCGACGTCGTCCTATCCTCGCTTGTGGAAAGCGCTTTCCAGATGCTCAGTGCGGGTGTCCCGGCGAGTTCTGCTGCCGCCGGAGGCACCAGTTCGCCGTGCGCGGCAGCACGGTGAGCGGGTCGATCCGGTACCCGGCGCAACCACCCTGGCCGACCGGCGACTCCGCCCGACGGCCGCGAAGGCCCGGCCCGTCCCCGGCGCGCAGAGGTTCGCAGGATCACCACCATCACCGCCGCCCGGCCGGGCACCACACCAGGCACCACACCCCCCGGCGGCGGCACCACCACCAGGTACTGAGAAAGGTGACGCGAGGATGAGACGACCAGTTGCACGACGAGTCCAGGCGGGGCTGGCCACGGCCGCCGTCGGTGCCGCGATCTGCGTGGCCCTGCCGGTGCACCAGGCGTCGGCGGCGGCCGGCAGCGCCAGCGGCTACGCCACCCAGAACGGCGGCACCACCGGCGGCGCGGGCGGCCAGACGGTACGAGCCAGCACGGGCACCGCGATCCACGCGGCCCTGTGCAACCGGGCCAGCAGCAGCACCCCGATCGTCATCGAGGTGCAGGGCACGATCAACCACGGCAACACCACGAAGGTCTCCGGCAACAGCTGCAACACCGCAGCCGACAAGATCGAGCTGAAGGAGATCAGCAACGTCACCATCGTCGGGGTCGGCAGCGGTGCGGTCTTCGACCAGCTCGGCATCCACATCCGCGACTCCCGCAACATCATCATTCAGAACGTGACGGTGCGGAACGTCAAGAAGTCGGGCTCGCCCATCTCCAACGGCGGTGACGCCATCGGCATGGAGAGCAGCGTGCGCAACGTCTGGGTCGACCACACCACGCTGGAGGCGTCCGGCGGCGAGTCGGCCGGTTACGACGGGCTGTTCGACATGAAGGACGACGTCCAGTACGTGACGCTGTCGTACAGCATCCTGCGCAACTCCGGCCGGGGCGGCCTGATCGGCTCCAGCGAGAGCGACCGGGGCAACGGCTTCGTCACCTTCCACCACAACCTCTACCAGAACATCGACTCCCGTACGCCCCTGCTGCGGGGCGGGATCGCGCACATCTACAACAACTCGTACGTGCAGCTCAACGAGTCGGGGATCAACTCCCGGGCCGCTGCGCGGGCCAAGGTGGAGAACAACTACTTCAAGAACTCCCGGGACGTGCTGGGCACCTTCTACACCAGCGAGGCCGGCTACTGGCAGGCCAGCGGCAACATCCTGGACAGCGTGACCTGGTCCAGCCCGGGTAGCGAGACCAACCCCGCCGGGCCGGGCATGCCGTCGAACACCAGCGTCAGCATCCCGTACTCCTACCGGCTGGACGGGGCGAGCTGCGTGCCGGACATCGTCCGGCAGACGGCCGGCGCGAACACCGGCCTCAAGGAGTCCAACGGAAGCTGCTCGCCGACCACGCCGACCCCCACCACCCCGGGACCGACCACGCCCGCGCCGACCACGCCGACCCCCACCACCCCGGGACCGACCACGCCCGCGCCGACCACGCCGGCCCCTACCACCCCCGCCCCGACCACCCCGCCGCCCACCAGCAACCCCGGCGGGACCAACCTCAGCATCGGCGCCGGCTCCGACGGCTCCAGCAAGGCCAGCGGTACGAGCTACGGCGACGTCCGCGACGGCAACATGGGCACCTTCTGGTCGCCGGCCGGGTCGACCGGTGACATCTCGATCAAGTGGGGCTCGGCGACCGGCATCTCCTCGATCAACATCCGGGAGGCGTCGGGCTCGGCCGGCAGCATCACCTCCTGGCAGGTCCTCAACGGCGACACCGGCGCGGTGCTGGCCTCCGGCAGCCGGGCCGGCGTGATCACCTTCGCCCGGACCTCGCTGAAGAAGGTCACCTTCCGGATCAACAGCTCTGCTGCCACCCCGAAGGTGGCCGAATTCGAGACCTACGCCTGACGGCCTACCCCAGCGGTCCCGGGGCGGTGATCGCCTTCCTCCAGCCGTCCCCGGGTCGCTGACCGTCTTCCCCGGCCGGCGCGGGTCCGAGCCCGACCCGTCGAAGCGGTGATCAACTCAATGGGGCCGATGTGGGGGTGTCCGATCGGCGTGGACACCCCCACATCGGCCCCGTTGTGATGATCAACCCTCTCCCGAGGTCGCGGGCGACGCCCCGGGCTGTGGCCGGTCGTGGCGGGTCCAGGCGAGGAAGCGGGCGAAGTAGGCGGCCGGGTCGACCGTGCCGGTGCCGACCCGCAGCGCGTCGGTGATCGCGTCGTGCATGAGCAGGCACAGGTAGATCGCCAACGCCGGCCGGTCGTGGGCGTACTCCCAGCGGAGGCTCAGCTTGGCCGGCTGGCAGGGCCACGGGGCGGCGCAGGCCCGGCACCGCCAGGCCGGCCGGGCGGCGACGTGCCGACCGGCACCTTCCGGCCGGACCGCCGCCGGTTGCCCCCGCCGCGTGTCGTCCGTCAGCGGGGTCGCCGCCGATTGCCTTCGTTGCGCGTCGTCCGCCAATGGGGTGGCTGTCGGTCGCCTTTGCCGCGCGCGGTGCTCCGGCGGGGTCACCGGTGGCGGCCGTTCGCCCGGCGGGCCTGACCCCGGGTGACCAGGCCCGCCGCGCCCACCCAGTACACGGCGGTGGGACCGTTCCACCGGTGGTGCCGGGGCGCGGGCAACGGGGGCGGTGACGGTTCCCGCAGCGGTACGGCGGCCAGCCGGTCCGGGCACGGCCAGCGCAGCCCGCAGGTGCAGTGCCGACCCCACCGGGACCAGTCCCGCCGGTGCCGGGGCGTCGTCGGTACGGGCCTGTCGCGCTTCCTCATCCGCCTATTCCTTCCGCCTGCGCTGCCGCGCCCCGGACGCCTTGCCGGGGCCACCAGCGACCTGCCGCCTGTTCACACTCTGCTGTGGACGCGACTACTGTCGGAAGACGGCGCGGGACCTCAGCGTCGGTTGTGCCGACCGGGTCCGGGCAGGTGGCCGGCGCTGGCAGACGTGTGGTGGAGGTGTGATGACCGGCGGACCGATGTCGACCCTGGAATTCCTCGGCGCGGAGTTGCGCCGGGCGCGCAGGGAACGCGGGCTGAGCCAGGAGGATCTGGCCCAGCAGATCAGCTACTCGTCGTCGCTAGTGGGCATGGTGGAGATCGGCCACCGGACGCCGTCGCAGGACTTCATTACCCGCGCGGACGCCGCCCTGGAGGCCGGCGGCCTCTTCGAGCGGCTGCTCGCCCTGGTCCGCGCCGACTCCGCACCCCCGTGGCTGCGCGAGTGGATCAGCGTGGAGCGGGAGGCGACCTTGATCCGCTGGTTCGAGCCGTCTCTCATCCCCGGCCTCCTGCAAACCGAGGCGTACGCCCGCGCGGTGCTGCACGGCGGTGGAATGCTCCGGGAGAGTGAGGTCGAGCAGCGTGTCTCCTCCCGAATGGAACGGCAGACCGTGCTGACCCGGGAGCACCCGCCCGAGGTGGTGGCAGTGATCGACGAAACGGTGTTGCGCCGGGCGATCGGTGAGCCCGCGGTGATGGTCGAGCAGTTCGAGCATCTGTTGCGGCTGACCGAGCACTCGCACATCAGCCTGCACGTGGTGCCGGCGGATGCGGGGATGCACGCCGGGCTGGCCGGCCCGTTCATCCTGGTCCGCGTGCCCGACGGCGGAGAGGTGGCGCATCTGGACAGCGCGCTGCGCGCTCACATCACGGACCGGCCGGATGACGTTGATAGCCTTCAGCGCAGATGGGAGAGCCTTCGCGGCGAAGCACTGCCACGCAGGGCGTCCCGGGATCTCATACGGGAGTTGGCGAAGTCATGGACTTGAGCGGCGCAGTCTGGCGCAAGTCGACCCGCAGCGACAACGGTGGCTCCACCTGTGTGGAGGTGGCGACGAATCTGCCGCAGGTGGTCGGGGTGCGGGACAGCAAGGACCGGGGCGGCCCGGTGTTGACCTTCGCCCCCGCCGCCTGGGCCGGCTTCGTCGCCGTGACCCGCTCGGGTGACCTGAACTCCGCCCGCACCTGAGCCGTACCGCTGCCGAAGCGCCCACCGTCGGCGGCTCGGCGGTGTCGTCGGCGCACCGACGCCGGGGTGGTCACCCGTCACCGCGACGAGGCCGCCGCGCCCGCCCCGATGTGGTGATCGACTCAGTTGGGCCGATGTGGGGGCGTCCACGCTGCCCGGACACCCCCACATCGGCCCCGTCGTGTTGATCAACGCGGGCGGGCAGGTGTAGGGAGACGCACTGGCGGTGCGACGGGCGGCTCCGGGGGCTGCGGCGATTAGGCTGGGACCAGCAGGATGTTCCGCTGAGGGGGTGAGCCCGGATGGCCCAGGCCGCATTCGTGCCCGAGCCCGCGCCGCAGTCGCCCGACCCGACGTCCCAGAGGCCCGAGTCCGGCGGTCAGTCGCAAGGGTCGACCGACCGGCCGACCGGGCCGTCGTTCGACGTGCTGCGCTGGCACGACGAGCCGTGGACCGCCCAGCTCGCCCTCGACCTGTTGCCGGAGACCAACGGCCCCAAGGTTGAGGTCCTGAGCGGAAGCGTGATCGTGACACCACATGCCGGATACGACCATCAGAATGCCGAGCTGGATCTGGCCTACCTGCTCAAGCAGGCGGCCCGCCGAGAAAAGCTGTGGCTCTACGCCGAAGCCAACATCATTTCTGGTGCCGACCTCTTCATTCCTGACATCGTGATCCTCGACGTTCCCGGTGGTGGGCGGACGACGATGGACATCGGCCACGCCGTGCTGCTCGGTGAGGTCGTCTCGCCGGGTAACCGGCGCAAGGACGTGATCGACCGGCCCCGCGAGTATGCCGCCGCCGGTGTCCCGTTCTTCCTCCGCGTCGACCTGCGCAACCGGGTGCCCACCATCGCGCTCTTCGAGTTGACCGACGGGGAGTACCGGCCGGTCGCGGCCGCTGCCGCCGGGACGACGTTCGTCATGCGGCAGCCCTTCGCGTTCAGTATCGATCCGGCCGACCTGCTCGGCGAGGAGGCACCGGTCGAGGAGGCGGAACCGCCCGGCGGGGAGAAGTCGGGCGGGGAGGCGGACGTTCAGGGGTGAGGCTCCCAGCGGGAGTACAGCGGGGCCGGGGCAGAATGGCCGCGTGACAACTCCCCGGGATCTCGTACTGCTCGGCTCCACCGGCTCGATCGGCACCCAGGCGATCGACATCGTCAGGCGCAACCCGGACCGGTTCCGGGTGGTGGCGCTCGGTGCCGGTGGCGGCAACGTCGAGTTGCTCGCCACCCAGGCCCTCGAGCTGGGCGTGGACGCGGTCGGGGTGGCCAAGGCGTCCGCCGCGCAGGATCTCCAGCTCGCCTTCTATGCCGAGGCGAGTCGGCGCGGCTGGGCCACCGGGGACTTCAGGCTGCCGAAGATCATCGCCGGTCCGGACGCCATGACCGAGCTGGCGCAGTGGCCCGGCGACGTGGTCCTCAACGGGGTGGTCGGGTCGCTCGGGCTCGCGCCGACGCTGGCCGCGCTGCGCTGTGGTCGTACCCTCGCGTTGGCCAACAAGGAGTCGTTGGTGGCCGGCGGCCCGCTGGTGAAGGCCGCGGTGACGCGGCCGGGGCAGATCGTGCCGGTCGACTCGGAGCATTCGGCGCTGGCCCAGTGTCTGCGCGGCGGCACCCGCGGCGAGGTACGGCGGCTGGTCGTCACGGCCAGCGGTGGACCGTTCCGGGGGCGGCGGCGCGACGAGCTGACCGCTGTCACCCCGGAGCAGGCGCTCGCCCACCCGACGTGGAACATGGGCCCGGTCGTCACGATCAACTCGGCCACCATGGTCAACAAGGCGTTGGAGGTGATCGAGGCGCACGAGCTGTTCGACGTGCCCTACGCCGACATCACCGTGATGGTGCACCCGCAGTCGGTGATCCACTCGATGGTCGAGTTCGTCGACGGTTCCACCCTGGCCCAGGCGAGCCCGCCGGACATGCGGCTGCCCATCGCGCTCGGCATCGGCTGGCCCGACCGGGTGCCCGACGCGACCGCCGCCGTGGACTGGACCACCGCCCACACCTGGGAGTTCGCCCCCCTCGACGACGAGGCGTTCCCGGCGGTGGCGCTGGCCAAGGCGGCCGGCGAGGCGGGTCGCAGCCGACCGGCGGTCTACAACGCGGCCAACGAGGAGTGCGTGGCGGCGTTCGTCGCCGGCCGGTTACCGTTCCTCGGCATCGTCGACACCCTGGAACGGGTGCTGGAGGAGGCCCCCGATTTCGGCGAACCGGGTACGGTCGAGGACGTACTCGCCGCCGAATCGTGGGCGCGCGCGCACGCGCAGGAGATCATCGCGGGGTCGGGGAAGGAAGCCTGATGCTTTATCTGCTCGGGGTGGTGGTGATCGCCCTGGCGATCCTCATCTCGGTGAGCCTGCACGAGGCCGGTCACATGCTGACCGCCAAGGCGTTCGGCATGAAGGTCACCCGCTACTTCGTCGGCTTCGGGCCGACCATCTGGTCGTTCCGCCGGGGTGAGACGGAGTACGGCCTCAAGGCCATCCCGCTCGGTGGCTTCTGCAAGATCGTCGGTATGACGCCGCAGGACGACGACGTCGAACCCGGTGACGAGAAGCGGGCCATGTGGCGTTACCCGGTCTGGAAGCGGACGATCGTGATGTCCGCCGGCTCGGTCACCCACTTCGCGCTGGCGATCATCGCGATCTGGCTGGCCGCCATGTTCATGGGCCTGCCCAACAAGGACCTGCCCAACCCGCTGCCGGCGCACGTCAAGGTCGTCGACTGCGTCATCCCCACCGACGCCGCCCGCGAGTGCGCCCCCGGTGACCCGGTCAGCCCCGCCAAACAGGCCGGGCTGCGCGACGACGACAAGATCGTCGCGGTGAACGGGGTCGCCGTCGCCGACTACACCGCGCTGGTCAAGACCGTCCGCGACCTCCCGCCGGGCCAGCCCGCGACCATCAGGTACGAGCGCGACGGCGTGGCCGGTGAGGTCCGCGCCGATCTCGCCGCCGTGCAACGCAAGCCGCTCGACGACCCCAACGGCGCCCCGGTCACCGTCTCCGCCCTCGGCGTCGCCGGCCCGATGCTCCCGCCCGGCGTCCCGGCGAACGTCACGTACGGCCCGGTCGAGGCCATCCCGGCCACCGCCGGCTACACCAAGGACCTGGCCGTCGGCACCTTCGAGGCGCTCAAGCGGATCCCCGACAAGATCCCCGCCCTGTGGACCGCCGTCACCGGCGGCGAACGCGACAAGGACACCCCGATCAGCGTCGTCGGGGCCAGCCGGCTCGGCGGCGAAGCGCTGGAGAACGGCGTCTGGCAGCTGCTGGTCCTGCTGTTCATCTCGCTGAACTTCTTCGTCGGCGTGTTCAACCTGCTGCCGCTGCTGCCGCTGGACGGCGGCCACATCGCCATCGCCTGGTTCGAACGGGCCCGCTCCTGGCTCTACGCCCGGATCGGCCGGCGCGACCCGGGCCGGGTCGACTACCTCAAGCTGATGCCCATCACGTACGCGGTGATCCTCATCGGTGGGGCGTTCACGCTGCTCACCGCCACCGCGGACATCGTCAACCCGATCACGCTCTTCACGAGGTGAGTGCCCAAGTGACCGCTGTCAGTCTCGGTATGCCCGCCGTACCGCCCCCGCCGCTCGCCCCGCGCCGGGTCAGTCGCCAGATCATGGTCGGTTCGGTGCCGGTCGGTGGGGGTGCCCCCGTCTCGGTGCAGTCGATGACGACGACCCTCACCTCCGACGTCAACGCCACGCTCCAGCAGATCGCGGAGTTGACCGCGTCCGGTTGTCAGATCGTCCGGGTGGCCGTACCCAGTCAGGATGACGTGGAGGCGTTGCCGGCGATCGCCCGCAAGTCGCAGATCCCGGTGATCGCCGACATCCACTTCCAGCCGAAGTACGTCTTCGCCGCGATCGACGCCGGTTGTGCGGCCGTCCGGGTCAACCCGGGCAACATCCGCCAGTTCGACGACAAGGTCAAGGAGATCGCCGCAGCGGCCTCCGCCGCCGGTACGCCGATCCGGATCGGCGTCAACGCCGGCTCGCTGGACAAGCGGCTGCTCGCGAAGTACGGCAAGGCCACCGCCGAGGCGCTCGTCGAGTCGGCGCTGTGGGAGTGTTCGCTGTTCGAGGAGCACGGCTTCCGGGACATCAAGATCTCGGTCAAGCACAACGACCCGGTGGTGATGATCCGGGCGTACCGGCAGCTCGCCGAGCAGTGCGACTACCCGCTGCACCTGGGGGTGACCGAGGCGGGCCCGGCGTTCCAGGGCACCATCAAGTCGGCCGTCGCCTTCGGCGCGCTGCTCGCCGAGGGCATCGGCGACACGATCCGGGTGTCGCTGTCCGCCCCGCCGGTCGAGGAGATCAAGGTCGGCAACCAGATCCTGGAGTCGCTGGGCCTGCGCGAACGCGGCCTGGAGATCGTCTCCTGCCCGTCCTGCGGCCGGGCCCAGGTGGACGTCTACAAGCTCGCCGAGGAGGTCACCGCCGGCCTGGAGGGGCTGCCCGTCCCGCTGCGGGTCGCCGTGATGGGCTGTGTGGTGAACGGGCCCGGCGAGGCCCGCGAGGCCGACCTGGGTGTCGCCTCCGGCAACGGCAAGGGGCAGATCTTCGTGAAGGGGCAGGTCGTCAAGACCGTCCCCGAGGGGCAGATCGTCGAGACGCTGATCGAGGAGGCGTTGCGGATCGCCGACGAGATGGGCGCGGAGATCCCCGAGGAGCTGCGCGACCTCGTCCCCGGCCCCACCGTCACCGTGCACTGATCCACCGTCGACGAAGGCGGCCCTCCCGGTGGGAGGGCCGCCTTCGTCGGTACGAGGTGATCGTCGCCGGGATGCCCGGTGACCCGGCTCGGGGTCGTGGTGGTCCGGTCCGGCCTGATGGTGGCGGCGGTCCGGGCTGATGGTGGCGGTCCGGCCTGATGGTGGCGAGGGCCGGGCTGATGGTGGCGGTCCGGGCTGATGGTGGCAAGGGCCGGGCTGATGGTGGCGGCGGTCCGGGCCGGCCGGCGGGGTTCGTCGTGCCGGGCCCGGACGTCGCGGGTGGCCGTTGGCCGGGTCGCCGGGTCGCCGGGTCGTGCCCGGCGGTCACTCGGATTCGGCGAGGATCGCGTACAGCTTGCGTCGGGTCTCGTCGAGCACCTGGGCGGCGCGTTCCCGCTGGTCGTCGGTGCCGGTCATCATCACCTGGCGCAGCGCGTGCATGGCCTGCGCGCCCGCGTCGCGGATGTCGTGCCAGCTGTTGACGGTGTCCTCGGCGAACTCGGCCCAGGGCGGGGTCTGCGCGGCCGTGGTGGCCTCGTCCCGACCGGCGTCGGTGAGGCCGAACCGCTTGCGCCCGCCGCCGGCCGGGTCGGTGCTGGCGGCGATGACGCCCTCGTCCTCCAGCAGTTGCAGGGTCGGGTAGATCGATCCGGGGCTGGGCCGCCAGGCCCCGCCGGTGCGGGAGTCGATCTCCTGGATCATCTCGTAGCCGTGCATCGGCCGCTCGGTGAGCAGGGCCAGCACGGCGGCCCGGACGTTGGGCCGGCGTCCCCGGCCGCGCCCGCGACCACCCCGGCCGCCGCCCCAACCCCCGTGCCCGTGCGGGCCGGGTGGCATGGGCGGGAAGCCGAAGCCGCGTTGCCGTGCCTCTTGCAGGGCCTGCATCCGTCGGTGGAATCCCATCGTGTCGTTCCTTCCGTGGAGTGTCGCTGATGCATCAACGATATATCGCCAAAGTGTCGTCGACAAGAGTGTTCACGATGAGGCCCGGTCCGGGTCGACTGTCGCGCGGCTGCGCCGGTCGCCCGGCGGACCACCACCCGCATCTGGCAGGCTGGAACCGTGCTGACGGTGCCCGTACGCCAACTGGGAGAATCGGAGCGCCGCGCGGTCGAGCGGTTGCTCGACCTCGACCCGTTCGCGGGCGCGCAGGTCGCCGAGCGGGTCTCCGCCCGAGGGCTGGCCTGGTGGCGGGCCGAGGGGCGCATTCTCGGCTACGGCACCCGTCGCAACCTGGAGTCGATCTGCTGGCTCGGCGGCAACCTCACCCCGATCCTCGCCACGGAGTCGGCGGTCGCCGCCTTCGCCGAGCAGCTCTCCGGCGAGGAGCGGCTCTGCTCGTCCATCGTCGGGCGGGCCGACGCGGTGCTCGGACTCTGGGACCGGCTCGCCGACCACTGGGGGCCGGCCCGTGACGTACGCCCCAACCAGCCGTTACTGGCCACCGACACCGCGCCCCGCATCCCGGTCGACCCCGAGGTGCGCCGGGTCCGGCCCGACGAGGTGCCCCGCCTCTTCCCGGCGGCGGTCGCCATGTACGCCGAGGAGGTCGGCGTGTCACCGCTGGCCGACGACGGCGGCCGGGCCTACCGCCGACGGGTCGAGGACCTGGTCCGAGCCGGTCGGGCGTACGCCCGCATGATCGACGGGGAGGTCGTGTTCAAGGCCGAGCTGGCGGTGGTGACCCGCCGGACCGCCCAGATCCAGGGGGTCTGGGTGGCACCGCAGTGGCGGGGCCGTGGCATCGCCACCGCCGCGATGGCCGCCGTGGTACGCGACGCGCTGCTCCGGGTCGCCCCGACGGTCAGCCTCTACGTCAACGACTTCAACCTCCCCGCGCGCCGGGTCTACCAACACTGCGGCTTCCGCCCCGTAGGCACCCTCGCCACCATCCTCTTCTGACCCGCCCCGGCCCTCCCACCTCACCGAACACCCCACCCCCAACCCTCTAGCCCTCACCCCGCCCCCGCCCCCTGCCCCCGCCCCCTGCCCCCGCCGCTCACCGGCTCGTCCCAGTGATCAAGAGCTTTAGGTCAGTTGATCAAGAGGTTTACGTCATTTTGAAGATCAACTTTGACGTAAAACTCTTGATCACCGGGGAGGGGAGGGGCGGGGTGGGGAGGGGAGGGGTGGGGGGAGAGGGGTAAGGCGGGGAGGGGTGGGGGGAGAGGGGTGGGGGGAGGGTTGGTGGTAAATGCGTTGAGGGGAGGGGGGCGGGGGGTCAGGCTGGGGGGTACCGCCACCCCGAGTTCCGGAGGGAATCTCCATGCGCCTGCTCCGTGATCTCTGGGCGTCCGCGCCACGTCGCATGACGGTCGTGATCGTGCTCGTCGTGTTGGGGGCAGCCGGTCAGGCCGCCGCCTCGGCGGTCGCCGGCCCGGTGCTGGTGCACCGCTCGGCCGGCTGGTTCGTCGCGTTGGTCGTCGCGTTGGTCGTGGCAGTCTTCGGCGAGTTGGTGATCGCGCTGCTGATGGCGGGCATCACCGCCGACTGGTCCGCCGACGTGCGTCGCCGGCTCTGCCGGGTCGCCCTCGGGCAAGACCTGCCGACCCTGGAGGGCACCCCGGTCGGCGAGCTGCTCGACCGGATCGACAACGACGTCTACCAGGTCGCCTCCGAGCTGCGCAACACCGGCGTACGGCTGGTGCAGGGTCTGGTGCTCTGCCTGCTCGCCACGCTCAGCGCGCTGTTCGTCTGGTGGCCGGCCGGGGTGGCGATGCTGCTGCTCACCGTGCTGCTCATCGTGCTGCTGCGCCGTCCCACCGCCGCCATCGCCCCGGCCCGGATGTTCGAGGAGGAAGCCTGGTCCGACCTGGCCGCCGTGATGGAGGAGGCGGTGCACGGCCAGGACGACGTCCGCACCAGCCTCGCCCAGCCGTACGTGCTGCGGTTGTACGCCCGGCGGGCGGCCGAGGTGCTGAACCGCTGCCGCCGGGTCTTCCTGATGTCGGCGCGGGTCACCGCCGTCGCCGCCGGTGCCATCCGGGTCGGGATCGCCGGGGTGGTGCTCGCCGGGGCGTGGGCGTTGACCACCGGCCGGGTCGACGGGGCCCGGTTGACCGCGATCTGGCTGCTCGCGTTGAGCTTCGGCGCGACCGTCGAACATCTCGCCCGCTGGGTGCCGCACCTGCAGTACGCCCTCGGCGCCTGGGCCCGGGTGCTGCTGCTCTCCGACGCCCCGCAGGAACCCTCCGGCGGGGTCACCCCCACCGACGGCGACCTGACCCTGCGCGGGCTCACCTTCCGCTACCCGGCCACCGGCGAGGACGAGCGGGCGCCCGCGCTGCGCGACGTCCGGCTCAGCTTCGTCCGGGGACGGTCGTACGCGCTGGTCGGGCGGACCGGTTCGGGCAAGTCGACCCTGACCAAGGTGCTCACCCGGGCGGTCGAGGTGCCGCGCGGCACGGTACTGCTCGGCGACACCGACCTGTGTGACCTGGACGTCGAGGAACTGCGTCGGTGGATCGCGGTGGTGCCGCAGCGTACCGAGATCCTTGCCGGCACCCTCGCCGAGAACGTCGCCCTGTTCGACCCGGACCTGCTCGACGCCGCCCCCCGGGCGCTGGCCGAGCTGGGGCTCACCGGCTGGGTAGCGGAGCTGCCCGACGGTATCCGCACCCGGCTGGGTGAGGGCGGGTATGTGCTCTCCGCCGGTCAGGAGCAGCTGGTGGCGTTCGCCCGGATCCTGGTCCGCGATCCGCACGTGGTGGTCCTCGACGAGGCCACCGCGCGACTCGACCCGGTCACCGAGATCCGGGTACGCGAGGCCACCGAACGCCTGCTCACCGACCGGATCGGCATCATCATCGCGCACCGCCTCTCCTCCGTGCGGCGCTGCGACGAGGTGGTGGTGATGGCCGACGGGGCGGTCCTGGAGGCGGGGCCGCTGCACTCCTCGGCCCGCTTCGCCGAGCTGCTCGCCAGCAGTCGCGCCGCCGCGTACACCCCGGTGGGTGCGGCCCCGACGGGCACCGCCCGGGGCGGGGTGGACCTGCTCGACGGCCCGGGCCCCGCCTGGCCGCGGGCCGACGCACCCGGCTCCGCCCGGCCGCAGGCCGATGCATCCGGCGGCACCTGGCCGCAGGCCGACGCCTCCGGCCCCGCCTGGCCGCAGGCCGGCCGGCCGGGCGACCTGTACCCGGACGGGCCCGACACCCCCTGGGCGGACGCCGCCGCGCCGAACCGGGCCGCGCCGAACCGGGCCGAGACGGACGGCATCACGGCGGACGCCACCGGGCCGGACGGCACCGGGCCGGATGGCGGCATCACGGCGGACGGCACCGGGACGGGTGGCGTCGGGCCGGGGCGGGCCGGTGTCGAGGGGGCCGGGGTGTCCGGGCGGGCGGCGGTCGCCGTACCCAAGGGGGACCCGCCGCCGCTGCCACCCCTGCCGCCCACCCGGACGATGCGGGAGATCCTGCGGCTGGGCCTGAACGACCCGCGCTTCGGCCTGCTCTCGGTCGCGCTGTTCATGGTGATCACCGTGCTCGGCCTGGACGGCACCGTGCTGCCCTGGCTCTGGGCGGACGTCGTCGACGGCGGCGACCCGTGGCTGCCGGCGATCGGCATCGCCGCCGCGTTGGTGATCGTGCTGCCGCTGCCCTACTGGACCAACCTGCGGTTCCCCCAGTGGTGGGTACGGCAGATGCTGCGGATGAGTCTGCGGCTGGTGCACGGGCAGACCGGCCCGCGCCGGTCCAGCCGGCACACCCCGGCCGAGGTGGTGGCCCAGAGCGGCGACACCGAACGGGTCGTGCAGCTCGCCGACAACCTGATGGACCAGCTCATCGCCCTGGTGACCCTGGTGACCATGACGCTGGTCACGGGCAGCCTGGTGCCGGCGTTGTTCTTCGTCGGCACGATGGCCGTCTCGGGGCTGGCTGCCACCCTGTTCGGCCCCCGGTTGGAGCGTTCCGCCCGGGACACCGTGGCCGCCCGTGCCGCCTTCGCCACCGCGCTGGTCTCCTCGCTGTCGGCGGCCCGTACGGTCAAACTGGCCGGGGCGACCCGCCCGGTGCTCGACCACCTCTCCGCCCTGGACCTGGTCCGCAGCGACCGGCAGCGGCGGGAGATCGCCGCGCAGGTGTGGGCCCGCTCCACCCCGTCGGTGGCCAGTGGCCTGCTGCCGATCGCCGCCTGGGCGCTCTACCTGACCGGCGGGCTCTCCGCCGGTGCCACCCTGGTCGCCGTCTCCACCCTCGGGGCGGCCCGCTGGTTCGCCTGGACCACGGCGTCCCTGGTCTCGCAGTACCCGTCGGCTCGGGTGTGGACCCGGCGGACGGTGGCGATGACCGGGATCGGGGCGTACTCGGCGGAGGTGCCCGGGGTGGACATCGCCGCCGGCACCGCCCCCGCGCCGGAGCCGCCGCCGCGCCGGCCACTGCGCCGGCTGGAGCTGACCGGCTACGGGGCACTGCACTCCGACGGCACCCTCGCCGTGCGGGACGTCGACCTGACCGTCGACCGGGGCCAGTTGGTGCTGGTGGTCGGGCCGGTCGGGTCCGGCAAGTCGTCGCTGCTGCGGGCGCTGGCCGGGATCGTGCACCACGTCGGCGAACTGCGCTGGAACGGCGACCCGGTGACCGAACCGGAGCTGTTCCTGCGCCCCCAGCAGGTCGGTTACGTCGGGCAGCTGCCCCGGGTGCTCTCCGGCACCGTCGCCGACAACATCGCCCTCGGGCACGACGTGGACGCGGCCGGTGCGGTGAGCACCGCCCAACTGGAGCACGACCTGGCGGGTGGGGGTGGGCTGGGGCTGCTCATCGGGCACAAGGGCACCCGGCTGTCCGGCGGGCAGTTGCAGCGGCTGGCGCTGGCCCGGGCGCTCGCCCCGCGTACCGAACTGCTGGTCGCCGACGACGTGTCGTCCGCCCTGGACGTCACCACCGAGCTGGCCCTGTGGGCGGCGCTGCGCGAGCACGGGGTGACGGTGGTCGGCTCCACCTCGAAACGGGCGGCGCTGGTCCGCGCCGACCACGTGGTGGTGCTCATCGACGGCACGGCCGTCGCCCAGGGTCCGTGGCGTGACCTGGAGGACGACTGGGGCCACCTGGCAGGCTGACCAGGTCACCCGCGTCCTGCGTCCCGCGCCCGCCCGCTCGCGCCACCCGGGATCGGGGAGAGTTGTTGTCGCTCCAGCGACAACAACTCTCCCCGCAGTGGTCGACGCAGGCCGGTCGGCAGACGGTCAGAAGGCGCGGGCGTACGGGTCGGGCCAGCCGGGGGTGGCGCCGAGCTTCGCGGCGGCGCGGCGCGGCCAGTACGGGTCGCGCAGCAGTTCCCGACCGAGCAGCACCAGATCGGCCTCACCGGCTGCGACGACCTGCTCGGCCTGCTCCGGCTCGACGATGAGGCCGACCGCACCCGTCGGTACGCCCGCCTCGCGGCGGATCTGGGCGGCCAGCGGCACCTGGTAGCCGGGACCGACCGGGATGGCCGCCCGGGCCGACGCCCCGCCGGAGGAGACGTCCACCAGGTCCACCCCGGTCGCGGCCAGCTCGGCGGCGAGCGCGACGCTGTCGTCCGCCGTCCAACCGCCGTCGACCCAGTCGGTGGCGGAGATCCGGGTGAGCACCGGCACCTGTTCGCCGACGGTGGCGCGGACCGCGCGGGCCACCTCCAGGGTGAGCCGCATCCGGGCGGCCCGGTCGCCGCCGTACCCGTCGGTGCGGTGGTTGGTCAGCGGGGACAGGAACTCGTGCAGCAGGTAGCCGTGCGCGGCGTGGATCTCCACGACGGCGAAGCCGGCGTCGACGGCCCGGCTGGCGGCGGTGGCGAAGGCCGACACCACCCCGGCGATCCCGGCCTCGTCGAGCGCCGTCGGCTGCCGGTAGTCGGGCAGGAACGGTTCGGTCCCGGGCCCGACCGGCGTCCAACCGCCCTCGGCGTCGGGCACCCCGCCGCGTTCGGCCGCCCACGGCCGCCAGGTGCTGGCCTTGAACCCGGCGTGGGCGAGCTGCACGGCGGGCACCGCCCCCTGGCCGGCGACGAACGCGGTGACCGGACGCCACGCGTCGACGTGCGCGTCGGACCAGATGCCGGTGTCCTGGGGGCTGATCCGCCCCTCGGGGACGACCGCGGTGGCCTCGGTGACGATCAGTCCGGCACCGCCGACCGCCCGGGAGCCGAGGTGCACCAGGTGCCAGTCGGTCGGCAGGCCGTCCGGGCCGGCGCTGTACTGGCACATCGGGGCCAGGGCGATCCGGTTGGGCAGGGTGACGCCGCGCAGGGCGAGCGGGGTGAACAGGGCACTCATGCGAGTGATCCTCCGGTAGGGGCTGATGGCGGTGCAGGACGGGGCAGGGATCGCAGCCGTCGAGGTCAGGCGGGCGCCGGCGTCAGGTCGTCGCGGTGGGCCGGCCGGTCGGCGGTCCCGTCGGCGTCGGTCCCGTCGGCGTCGGTCAGGTCGCGCCGGCCGGCGTTGGCGTAGGCGTCGCGGTCCAGGATGCCCTCGCGGGCGGCCACGATGGTCGGCACGACCGCCTGCCCGGCCACGTTGGTGGCGGTGCGGATCATGTCCAGGATCGGGTCGATGGCCAGCAGCAGACCGGCTCCGGCCAGCGGCAGGCCCAACGTGCTCAGGGTCAGGGTGAGCATGACGATGGCACCGGTCAGGCCGGCGGTGGCGGCCGAACCGACCACCGAGACGAAGGCGATCAGCAGGTAGTCGCCGACGCCGAGGTCCACTCCGAAGACCTGGGCCACGAAGATCGCGGCGAGCGCCGGGTAGATCGCGGCGCAGCCGTCCATCTTGGTGGTGGCACCGAACGGCACCGCGAAGGAGGCGTACTCGCGGGGGACGCCGAGCCGCTCGACGGAACGCTGGGTCACCGGCATGGTGCCCACCGAGGACCGGGACACGAAGGCCAACTCGATCGCCGGCCAGGCACCGGCGAAGAACCGCAGCGGGTTGAGCCGGCCGGCGGTGACCAGCAGCAGCGGGTAGACCACGAACAGGACGATGGCGCAGCCGACGTAGACGGCGGTGGTGAACTTCGCCAGCGGGGCCAGCAGGTCCCAGCCGTACGCGGCGACGGCGTGGCCGATCAGCCCGAGGGTGCCGATCGGGGCGAGCCGGATCACCCACCACAGCGCCTTCTGCACGATGGCCAGCACCGCGCGGTTGAGCTCGACGAACGGTTCGGCAGCCGCACCGACCAGCAGCGCGGCGGCACCGACGACCAGGGCGAGGAAGACGATCTGGAGGACGTTGCCCTCGACGAACGCGCCCACCGGGTTGGTCGGCACGATGCCGGTGAGGAAGTCGGTCCACGAGCCGGTGGTCTTCGGGGCGGTCGCGCCGCCGACGTCCAGGCTCACCCCCCGGCCCGGGTTGGTGAGCAGACCGATGCCGATGCCGAGGCTCACCGCGATCAGCGCGGTGACGCCGAACCAGAGCAGCGTCCTCAGCGCCAGCCGGGCGGCGTTGGCCACCCCGCGCAGGCTGACCACGCTGACCACGATCGCGGTGAAGACCAGCGGCGGGACGGCCAGCTTGAGCAACTGGACGAAGAGCCCGCCGACGGTGTCGAGGGTGCCGGCAAGCCAGCTCAGGTCGCCCTCGCGGGCGAGGAAGCCCAGCGCCGCGCCGAGCACGAGGCCGAGCAGGATCTGGGCGGAGAAGGGGAACTTGCGCAGGGTGGAAGCCATCAGGATGCGTCCAAGGTCGGTAGGGGTCGGTCGGCGGGCGGCGTCAGGAGCGCGGCTGCGCCGGACAGACTCCACTGGCCTGGCGTCGGAGGTCGACGTACAGGCGCACGGTGAGGTGCCAGACATTGGTCATCGCCTGTCGACGCTACTCCCGGCCGGCCGACAGGTGGAAGGAGCGATCCCCGTGAGGCTCCTTACACGGAGGTTCTCGACCTGGTGATCCGTTCGTCACGTACGGCGTGCTCCCGCGCGCCGGGCACAGCCCGGTCGTCCGGTCCGGGGGCGGCCGGCCGGTGCCGGGCCAGCAGCAGAGCGGTGCCCAGGCCCCAGCCGGCACAGACCACCAGCAACACCCGTTCCAGCCCGGCCACCAGGTCGCCCCGGCCCACCGTCAGCAGGCCCAGCGCGACCACCCCGGCCACCGGCAACGCCACCACCCCGGCGACCCGGGCCACCCGGCGCAGCCCCGGCGTCGCCGGCCGGAGGAACCCGACCACCAGCATGGCGAGCACCGTCACCCCGGCCGCCACGATGCTCGCCCCGGCGTGCACCAGGTCGGCCGGCGTCGCCGCCTCGAACGGCGGCAGCGGGCACCCGGCGCTGCACGTCACCGCGCCGGAGACCACCGTGCCGGCCGCGCCGGCCAGCAGCAGGCCGGCCGCGAGCCGCAACGTCACCGGCAGCGCCGCGGCCAGCGACAACAGCGCCGCCGCCAGGGCGAACACCCCCATCCGGTACGTCGAGGCGAAGGCGCTGTCGCTGACGCCGGCCTCGCTGACGTACCCGCGCCACGGGCCACCCGGACCGGCCCCGACGGCGACGGTCACCGCGACCGCGCCGAGCAGCACACAGCCGGCGGCGACCCGGCCGGCGACCGCACGGGCGGCCTCAGGCACGGCCGTGCGGGGTGAGCCAGCCGGACGTGTCCGGGCCCACCGGCACCACCCCGGTGGGATTGATCTCACGGTGCGTGGCGTAGTAGTGCCGCTTGATGTGGTCGAAGTCCACCGTCTCGCCGAACCCCGGGGTCTGGAACAGATCCCGGGCGTACGCCCAGAGCACCGGCATCTCGGTCAGCTTCTGCCGGTTGCACTTGAAGTGCCCGTGGTAGGCCACGTCGAAGCGGACCAGGGTGGTGAACAGCCGCACGTCCGCCTCGGTGATCGCGTCACCCATCAGGTAACGCCGGTCGGCCAACCGCCGCGACAGCACGTCCAACCGGGCGAACAGCGCCGCGTACGCCTCGTCGTACGCCTGCTGGGAGGTGGCGAAGCCGCACCGGTACACGCCGTTGTTGACGTCGGTGTGGATCTCGGCCATCAACGCGTCCAGCTCGGGACGCAGCGCCACCGGGTACAGGTCGGGGGCGTCCGGGGCGTGCAGGCGTCGCCACTCGGTGGAGAGGTCGAGGGTGAGCTGCGGATAGTCGTTGGTGACCACCCGGCCGGTGAGTGTGTCCACCAGTGCCGGCACGGTCACCCGGCCCGTGTAGTCCGGGTCGGTGGTGAGGTAGGCCTCGGACAGCAAGCCGATGCCCAACGCCGGGTCGAAGCCGTCCGGGTCGAGGGTGAACCGCCAGCCGCGTTCGTCGCGGATCGGGTCGACCGTGCCCAGCGAGATCACCCCGTCCAGGCCGAGCAGACCGCGCACGATCATGGCCCGGTGCGCCCAGGGGCAGGCCCGGCACCAGATCAGCCGGTACCGGCCGGCCTCCAACGGCCAGCGCCCCTGGTCGTCCGGCCCACCGCCCTCGGGCGAGGTGGAGTGCGGGGTGACCCGGCCGGTGAACCGGTTGGGCTGGCGGACGAACGCCCCACCACCGGAGGTCTCTGCGCTGAACTGGGCCCGGGTCATGACGCCAACCTATCCGGCGTCCGCCCGCCGGGCCGGCGTCACGGGCCGCCCCGGCCGCCATCCGGCTCGGGAGGGTCGGCGCAACCCCCCGGCCGGGGGCCGTTCGGCACGGGCGTGGATATCCTGACGGCCGGCGTCCCTGTGATCCGGGCGACGCCGGCACCGCCAGCCCCTTCCCACCCCCGAAGGACGTGCGTCGATGACCGTGGCCTACCTCGTGTCCGGAGTCCGTACCCCGATCGGCCGGTACGCCGGCGCCCTCGCCGGGGTACGCCCCGACGACCTGGCCGCCCACGTGCTGCGCGAACTGGTCGCCCGGCACCCGGCGGTGGACTGGTCCCGGGTCGACGACGTGGTGCTGGGCTGCGCCAACCAGGCCGGTGAGGACAACCGCAACGTGGCCCGGATGGCGGCGTTGCTGGCCGGCCTGCCACAGGAGGTGCCGGGCAGCACCGTCAACCGGCTCTGCGGCTCGGGCCTGGACGCGCTGGCCATCGCCGCCCGCGCCGTGGTGGCCGGAGAGGCCGACCTGGTGCTCGCCGGTGGCGTGGAGAGCATGAGCCGGGCCCCGTTCGTCATGCCGAAGGCGACCACCCCCTACTCCCGCGCCGCCGAGGTGTACGACACCACCCTCGGCTGGCGGCTGGTCAACCCGCTGATGGCGGCCGGCTGGGGCACCGACTCGATGCCGGAGACCGCCGAGAACGTGGCCGCCGAGTTCGGCGTCGACCGGCGGGCCCAGGACGAGTTCGCCCTGCGCTCCCAGCAGCGGGCCGCGAAGGCGCAGGCCGACGGCCGGTTCGCCGAGGAGATCGTGCCGGTGACCGTGCCCGCCGGCCGGCGGGAGACGAAGCTGGTCGAGGTCGACGAGCACCCCCGGGAGACCTCGCTTGCGAAGCTGGCCGCGCTGCCCACCCCGTTCCGGTCCGGCGGCACCGTCACCGCCGGCAACTCCTCAGGCCTCAACGATGGCGCGGTGGCCCTGCTGGTCGCGTCCGAGGCGGCGGTGGCCCGGTACGACCTCACCCCGCTCGCAAGGATCGGCGGCGCGGCGGTGGCCGGCGTACCGCCCAGGATCATGGGGATCGGTCCGGTGCCGGCCACCCGTCGGCTGCTCGGCCGGCTCGGCGTCGCCCTGGCCGACGTGGACGTGGTCGAGCTGAACGAGGCGTTCGCCGCGCAGGGGATCGCGGTGCTGCGCGAGTTGGGCCTGCCGGAGGACGCCGAGCACGTCAACCCGAACGGCGGCGCGATCGCCCTGGGGCATCCACTGGGGGCCAGCGGGGCCCGGCTGGCGTTGACCGCTGCCCTGGAGCTGCGTCGCCGGGGTGGCCGGCGGGCCCTGGCGACCATGTGCGTCGGGGTCGGCCAGGGCATCTCGCTGCTGCTGGAATCCGTGGACTGAGCCCGGCGGGTCGACCGGCGTCGAGTGGGCCCGGCGGGTCGACCGGCGTCGAGTGGGCCCGGCCGGTGGGGAATGCCCGGGGACCGACCGACCGGCCGACGCCGGGTGCCCGGCCGGCCGGCCGAGCCGGGAGGTGGAGGTGTCACCGTCGGGTGTGCGGGTGGCAGCCCAGGGTGACGGCGGGGCGTCCGGGTTGTTCGCGCCGCCCGGCCGGCCACAGATCGGGGTCAGCTGATCTCCCGTACCTGGGCGGACGGGCCTAGAGTGGTCAGCACCACACGATCCGCGGGTCGGCCGGTGCGGCTCCGCGTGCCCGCGCACGCCGTCGACACCGGTGCCCTCCCGCACCGCGGCGACGAACTGGGGGCCAGACAGCGATGCAGACGCCGGACGGACTTCCCGCCGAGATCGACCTGAGCCGGCCCAGCGCCGCCCGGGTCTACGACTACTTCCTCGGCGGCGCGCACAACTTCGAGATCGACCGGCGGCTCGCCGAGCAGATCGCCAGCATGACCCCGAACCTCGCCGACACCATGCGGTCCGGTCGGGAGTTCCTGCGCCGTGCGGTCCGGGTGCTGCTCGACGCCGGCATCGACCAGTTCCTCGACATCGGCTCGGGCATCCCCACCGTGGGCAACGTCCACGAGGTCGCCCAGGCCGCCGACCCGCAGGCCCGGATCGTCTACGTCGACATCGACCCGGTCGCCGTGGCGCACAGCCGGGAACTGCTCGCCGGCAACGACCGGGCCGTCGCCGTGCACGCCGACCTGCGGGAACCGAAGCTGATCCTGGACGAGGCACGCGCCAGCGGCCTGATCGACTTCGACCGTCCACTGGGCATCCTGCTCGCCGGGGTCGTGCACTTCGTCCCCGACGCCGACCGGCCGGCCGACATTCTCGCCACCCTCCGGGCCGCCGCCGCACCCGGCAGCTTCCTGGTCGTCTCGCACTCCACCTTCGAGGACCAGCCCCAGGAGATGCTCGACGCACAGCGCCTCTCGGCGCGTACCGACACCGAGATCACGCTGCGGTCCCGCGCCGAGATCACCGGCTTCTTCGGGGACTGGACGCTGCTCGAGCCCGGCGTGGTGCACATGCCGCTGTGGCGGCCCGACTCTCCGTCCGACGTGGACGAGCACCCCGAGCGGTTCGGGGCGTTCGGCGGCGTCGCCCGGTACGACCGCACAGCCGGCTGAGTCGACCATGTCCGCCGTTCCGGACCCCGGCGGCACCGACGCGGCCCGTCCGGGTGCCCAGGGCTACGCCGCCGACTGGGCCCGGGCGGTACGCCGGCTCGGGTTCGTGCCGATGAGCGCGGACGAGACCGAGCGGCTGCTGCTCGTGCACACCGTACGGCTGGCGCAGGCCCTGCTCGCCGAGGAGTTCTCCGCCACCCCGGCGGAGGAGGTGGGCCGGGCGCTGGTGGAGGCGCACCTGACCGAACCGCGCATCCTCGACTGGTCGGTGCGGGCGCTCGGCGAGCAGTTGCCGCAGCGGGTGCTGCCTCCGGTGGACCTGCCGCCCGATCTGCCCGCCCGGGTGGCGGCGGTGCAGGGTGGGCTGGCCGCCGGATTCGGTCGGGCCCTACGCGACCGTACCTTCAGTCAGCAGGAGCGGATCGCCCGATCGGCCTGGCAGGCCCGGGACGCGGTTGAGCGGGCGCTACGTGACAGCGAGGCCCGGTTCCGGGCGGTCTTCACCGGCGCGGCCATCGGCATCGGCATCGCCGGCATCGACGGCCAGATCATCGACGTCAACCAGTCGTTCGCCGACATGCTCGGTTACAGCCGGGAGGAGCTGCAGCAGACCAACGTGTCGTCGCTGTTCCACGCCGAGGACGCGGCCGGCATGTGGGAGCTGTACCAGGAGCTGATCGAGGGCAAGCACGACACCGCCCGGGTGGAGAAGCGCTACTACCGCAAGGACGGCACCGTCGTGTGGACGGACCTGGCCGTCTCGCTGATCCGGCACGACGACGGCCGCCCCCGGTTCACGGTCGCGATGATCGAGGACATCACCCAGCGGTACGAACTCCAGCAGCGGCTGCGTTTCCAGGCGCTGCACGACCCGCTGACCGGCCTGCCCAACCGGACGTTGTTCTTCGAGACCCTCGGTCAGGTCTTCGCCGACGCCGGGCCGGAGCAGCGGATCGGCGTGTGTTTCCTGGACCTCGACGGCTTCAAGGCGGTCAACGACAGCCTCGGCCACGACCTCGGTGACCGGCTGCTGATCACCATCGCCCGACGGCTCTCCGACTGTGTCATCGGTCAGGGGCACCTGGTGGCCCGGATGGGCGGCGACGAGTTCGTCATCCTGGTCAACGAGGGCGAGGGCATCGACGACGCGGTCGGTGTCGCCGAGTTGGCGCTGGCCGCGGTGGCCGCCCCGGTGCTTGTCGGCGACCACCAGCTCGCCGTCTCGGCCAGCATCGGGGTGGTCGAGTGCCCGGCCAGCGAGACCAGCGTCTCCGAGCTGATGAAGGCCGCCGACACCACGCTGTACTGGGCCAAGGCCGAGGGCCGGGGCCGCTGGGCGGTGTACGACCCGGAGCGCAGCGCCGCCGACATCGCCCGGTCCGCGTTGGCCGCCGGCCTGCCGGCGGCCCTGGACCGGGGCGAGTTCGTGGTCCACTACCAGCCGATCGTCTCCCTGCTGGACGGCTCGATGATCGCGGTGGAGGCCCTGGTCCGGTGGGCCCATCCGGAGCTGGGCCTGGTCGGCCCGGACCGCTTCATCGGGCTGGCCGAGGAGACCGGGCTGATCGTCCGGCTCGGCGAGTGGGTGCTGCGCCAGGCGTGCCGCGACGCCCGAGCCTGGCACCGCGAGTTCCCCGAGGCGAAACTGGTGGTCAGCGTCAACCTGGCCGCCCGGCAGGCCGACGACCCGGCCATCGTGGACACCGTCGCCAGCGCGCTGAGCCGCACGGGCCTGCCGGCGGAGCTGTTGCAGCTGGAGCTGACGGAGAGCGCCGTGATGGGCACCGCCGGGGAGCCGTTACGGTCGCTGCACCGGCTGGCGGACCTGGGCGTACGACTGGCCATCGACGACTTCGGCACCGGCTACTCCAACCTGGTCTACCTGCGGCGGCTGCCGATCCACTGCCTGAAGCTGGCCGGCCCGTTCGTCGAGGGCATCCGGGGCGGCGACGACTCCCCGCCCGACCACCGCGACGAACGGATCGTCGACGCCCTGGTCCGGTTGGCGCACGCGCTGGAGCTGTGGGTGACCGCCGAGGCGGTGGAGACCGGGGAGCAGGCGGAGCGGTTGCGGGCGTTGCGCTGCGACACCGGGCAGGGCCGCTGGTTCGGCCCACCCGCCCCGGCGGACCAGATCACCGCCCGCCTGCGCGGGGCGACGACGGAGTGACCTGCTCCCCGGCCGGTTCGGGGGCGTCGTCGGCGCGCGGTGGTGCCGGGCGAGGTGTGGTCGTTCGGGGTGGGGCGTGGTCGTTCGGGGTGGGGCGGCCGGAAGCGGCCGGTCGGGTACGGGTGGCCGGCGGGGAGCCGGGTGCTCTGGCATGGTGACGAGGTGACCGGGGCGGAACCGGGCGGGGGAGAGGTGGCGGGGTGAGCCTGACCGATGGTGGGGCGGCGGTCTCGGTGGTCGCGGCGATCGCGATCGTGGCCGGACTGGCCGGGGTGGTGGTGCCCGGCCTGCCGGCGCTGCCGCTGTGCTGGGGCGGGGTGCTGCTCTGGGCGGTCTTCGGCGACGCCGGGCCGGGCCGCTGGGCGGTGCTCGGCGCGGCCACCGTGGTCGCCGCCGCCGGTGCCGTGATCAAGTACGCCTGGCCGGGGCGCAACCTCAAGCGCACCGGGGTGCCGACGTCGTCGCTGCTCGTCGGGGGCCTGCTCGGGCTGGTCGGGTTCTTCGTCATCCCGGTGATCGGCCTGGTGATCGGCTTCGTCGGCGGGGTGTGGGGGGCCGAGCGGCTGCGGTTGGGCAGCAACCAGCTCGCCTGGCCGGCCACGGTGCAGGCGCTGAAGGCGGCCGGCCTGTCGATGATGGTGGAGTTCCTGGCTGGCCTGGTGATTGCCGCCCTCTGGGTCGCCGGCCTCCTCTTCACCTGACCACCCACGTGGGCGGGGCGGTGGTGGTCGGGCGGCAGGTCAGGCAGCCGGGTCGATCTGCTTGGCCAGGTCGACGAACGCCTGCCAGCTGTCCGGCGCGAAGGTCAGGGTCCCGCCGTCGCGGTCCTTGGTGTCCCGCACCAGGACGACGCCGGTCAGGTTGTCGGCCACCTCGACACACGAGCCGCCGTTGCTGCCGCTCCTGGTGCTCTTGCGCCATTGTGCGCCGGTCAGGTCCATGTGCTCGCCGCTTCCTTGAGGAGGTTGAGTGACTGCCTGCGGGAGAAGGCTTCGCCTCTGATCATCTCCCAGGTCTGCTGGAGGGTAACAAGGTCATCGGCCTCATTCACCACCTGCGCTCGCACTTGATGATCGAGATGTGCCACTACTGAGCCGTCACCAAGGGTGGCAAGAATGAAGCCGCCCTGTAGTCCAGGATAGAGCCCAGTGTCCTCACTCACCACGAGGATCTGTATGTGCGGTAGCTCAGCCACATCGGCCAGGTGGGTGAGCTGTTCCTTCATTGCGGCGGGGTGACTCTTCATCGGGCGACGTAACGCCGCCATGTCGATGACGGCGACGAGTTGCGGGGGTCTGCCGCTGGTGAGAATGGAGCCGCGCTCAAGCCGGGACGCCACGCGCTCCTCGATCTCGTCCGCAGGCAGCAGGTTGTGTGCCAGAGTGGCCCGCGCATACGCCTCGGTTTGGAGTAGGCCAGGTATCCAGCAGTGTTCAAACCAGCGCAGGGCCAAGGCTTCACGCTCCCAGTCGACCCATTTTCTCAGCCACTGTGGCTCGCGGCGCTTGAGGACATCGGGCCATAGGTCACCAACGTCCCGGCCGAGGATCGCGGCCACGGTCACCCGTCGACGCGGTTGCGGCACACGTCCCGGAGATATCCACCGCGCTGCCGTCTTGGGGTCGACTCCTGTTTGAGCGGCAAGACTCTCTGCTGTCTCGCCGGCCTCGGCCATGGCCTCCTGAAGCGCGTGGTTCATCCCGCCTCCATCGTGGATGTCACGAACGTCCCTGAGCATAGATTAACGTCGTGTACTGATCCCGTCGCTCTGGGCAAGGTTGCCCCAGGTGGGTCGGCTCTGACGGAACGGTGTCGGGGCCGACTTCGCGGGGGCCGCTCCCTTTCTGGCCAGTGGGAGCGGCCCCTTCCCAGGCACGCGAGGAGGTCGACATGAAGGGTTCGGTCATGTGGTGGAGGATCATGAGGACGCCGCCCTGCCGGGTGCTCGGAAGCGTCAAGCGGTTCCTGTGGTCGCCTGACCTGATCGACGACGAGGCGCAGGCCGCTGCGCTGTGGGGGCGGTGATGGTGGTGGTCCGTCCGCCCGTCCCGCACGTCGCGATGCGTCCGCTGTGGCGCTGCCGCAACTGCGGCCGGCAGTGGCCCTGCCAGCCGGCCAAGCTCGCGCTGCTCACCGAGTACCGGCACGACCGGATGTCCCTGCTGATCTATCTCGGCACCCTCATGCACGAGGCCACCAACCAGCTCACCCAACTCCACCCGGCCCACCCGCCCACCGGCATGACCGAACGCTTCCTCTCCTGGGCCAGGGCCCGAGGCTGAGGGATTTACCAGGGGCGGTCGGCGGCAAGATCGACTCGTCTGGGCCGAAGTTGTGCTGTCCATGCCCGGCGGATTCCGCAACATCGACCCAGGCGGGTGGATCGGGGCGGGAGTGGGTGGCGGAGCGGGACGCCCGTCGGGTACGGCACGACGCCGTACGTGAGAGAGAGGTGGACGCCCCGCGCCGCCGTGGTGCCGGGCTCCTGCCGAGCGCCCGGCGTCGGCCCGTCGCGATCGGGCCTGGTCACGGGCTCAAGCATCCGTCGGTGCCGGCCCCGGGGCAACCCGATTACCGCCCCCGGGCGACCTGACCACCGCCCGCCAGGGATGACGCGAATTAACGAGTTCGGCACCGGCGACGGATTGACCGTGGTGATCGGCGGGACGAGACTCGGGCGCACTCGCACCGGGACCACCCGGGCAGTACCGGGTACCACCTCAGGGAGGTGTGCTGTGGCCACAACGCCCCCGCCGACCACCGGGCAACCGCCGACCGCCGGGAACGGGCAACCGCCGACCGCCGGGCAACCGCACGCGCCGGACGACGACGCCCGACGACTCGCCGAACTCGGCTACCAGCAGGAGTTGCACCGCACGTGGAGCGGCTTCTCCAACTTCGCCATCTCGTTCTCGATCATCTCGATCCTGGCCGGCTGTTTCACCACCTTCGGGCAGGCGTGGAACAACGGCGGACCGGTCGCCATCTCCTGGGGCTGGCCGCTGATCTCGCTGTTCATCCTGATCATCGGGTTCTGCCTGGCCGAGCTGGTGTCGGCGTACCCGACGGCCGGGGGGATCTACTGGTGGGCGGCGAAGATGGGCCGGCCGGTGCACGGCTGGTTCACCGGCTGGCTCAACCTGATCGGCCTGGTCGCGGTCACCGCGTCGGTGGACTACGGCTGCGCCACCTTCCTCAACCTGACCCTGTCGGCGCTCTTCGACGGGTGGGAGGGGACGCTGCGGCAGGCATTCGTCCTGTTCGTGATCATCCTGGCCCTGCACGGGCTGATCAACATCTTCGGGCACCGGATCATCGACGTACTCCAGAACGTGTCGGTCTGGTGGCACGTGGCCGGCGCCGCCGCCGTGGTGGCCATCCTGCTGCTGGTGCCCGACCGGCACCAGAGTTTCCAGTTCGTCTTCACCGAGCGGTTCAACAACTCCGGGTTCGGTGACGGCGACACCGGCGGGTTGACGTTCTGGTTCTACGTGCTGCCGCTGGGATTCCTGCTCACCCAGTACACGATCACCGGATTCGACGCCTGCGCGCACGTGTCCGAGGAGACCCGGGGCGCGTCGCAGGCCGCGGCCAAGGGGCTGTGGCGGTCGATCTTCTATTCGGCGGTGGGCGGGTGGATCCTGCTGCTGGCGTTTTTGTTCGCCGCCACCGACGTGGACGCGATCAACGCGGCCAACGGGTTCTCCGGCGCCATCTTCGAATCCGCGTTGACCCCGTTCTTCTTCAAGACGGTCATCATCATCTCCACCATCGGGCAGTTCTTCTGCGGGATGAGCTGCGTGACCTCGATGAGCCGGATGGCATACGCCTTCAGCCGCGACCGCGCGGTGCCCGGCTGGCGGCTGTGGTCGAAGGTCGACCGCAACGGCACCCCGGCCAACGCGATCATCGGGGCGACGCTGGCCGGCCTGGTGCTCACCCTGCCGGCGCTCTACCAGCGTGACGGCGTCCCGGTCGCCTTCTACGCGGTGGTGTCGGTGGCGGTGATCGGGCTCTACCTGTCCTTCGTCATCCCGATCGCGCTGCGGCTGCGCCTCGGCGACCGGTTCGAGCCGGGGCCGTGGACGCTCGGGCGCAAGTACAAGGTGTTCGGCTGGATCGCGGTGGTCGAGATCGTGATCATCTCGGTCTACTTCGTGCTGCCGATCGTGCCGGCCGGGGTGCCCGGCAACCCGGAGTTCAGCTGGTCGGCGGTGAACTACGCGCCGCTGGCCGTCGGCGGGGTGCTGCTCGGGGTCGGCATCTGGTGGTACGCCTCGGCCCGCACGTGGTTCACCGGCCCGCGCCGCACCGTCGACGTACCCGGGCCGGGGTCGCCTGCGGCGGTGGACGCCGCGCGGGCCGACGAGCCGGCCTGACCGCGACCGTCCGGGTCTTACGGTGGGCAGCCCCGGGCGGGGACCTCCTCCGAGGAGGGTCCCGCCCGGGGCTGCCCGGTCGCCTGCGGGCGTTTCCGCCGGTGCGGGGCAGGTCAGAGGTTGATGCTGTTGCTGAAGGTGAGCGGAATGAAGCTGGTCGGCCCGCCGTAGGTCCAGGTGATGTAGGCGTCCGCGCCCGTCTGGTACTGGCCGCTGGACCGAGGGTATTCGGTGTCGGCGGTCGTGGTGGTGGTGCTGTAGTTCGTGTGGGTGCCGTACGTGATCTGGGTGCCGTAGCGGAACAGGGCGACCTCGACCTGGGCCGCGTAGACGGGGTAGGTGCACCGGACCGTCGCGAGGCCCTCCTCGCCGCCACCGTACAGGCCGCCGTAGTAGATGAACGGGGTGCTCGGCGTCAGCGTGCAGGTGACGGTTATGGAACCGACGGTTCCCGTTATCGAGGTCGAGGCGAGCGTGCCGTAGGAATTCGCCGACCGGCCGGCGGATCCGCTGGAAAGGGGAATCAGGTGGCCGGTCGACTCGGCACCGGAGGCGGGTGCTGCCTGGGCCGGGGCGGCCACCGCGAGCATTACGGTGGACAGGGCGATCGCCACCAGGGCGGCGAAGGAGCGGGGCGTGCCACGCAGACGTACTCTCGTCATTACGCGTCCTTTGTGCGTCGTGATGGAGCAGTTCGGGCGGTGCGGAATTACCGTCGGGTGTCACCGGTGCGCCGACCAGCCGTTTTCCCGACGAACGCACCTGCGCATCGCGCGCACCCGCGCAGGTGGTCGACGGAAAAGACGGACGGGCCATTCGGGAAAGTGCCGAGCGTCGCACCCGATCGGTCAGATTCTGGCAACGCGGCGACTCTCCCGCAAGGTCACTGCGTGATTACGGATAGTTGTGTCGATGGTTTGTCCGAACGGATGAACGGCTTGTCGCCGCAGTTCTTTCCCGCGCGCGGAATAATTGTTTCCGGTGTGCCGCGCTTCTGCAATTCCCGTCCGGGTCGCCTGGCGTCGGGGCGCGGCGGGGAACACGAGGGCCGGCAGGAACGTCCTCACCGGACCGGTGCGTCCAGGTGCGGCCCCGGCCACCCGCCGGTGCGGCCGGCGACGTGACCCGGACCGGGTCGGCGGAACCCCGGGCGGGGGTTTGCCGGGACGCCCGAACGGGGCATTGACGGTGATCCGCTAGGCCCGGTAGACCTTGGTGATGGAGGCGCACGGATGAGGAAAGCCCCGCTCACGCTGGAACAGCTCCGGGTCGCCGTCGCCGATGGCGAGATCGACACGGTAGTGCTCGCCCTGACCGACATGCAGGGCCGCCTGCAGGGCAAACGGTTCCACGCCCCGTTCTTCCTCGACCAGGTGGTCGCCAACGGCAGCGAGGGCTGCAACTACCTGCTCGCCGTGGACGTCGACATGAACACCGTCGACGGGTACGCAATGTCGAGCTGGGAACGCGGCTACGGTGACTTCGCCATGCGCCCAGACCTGTCCACCCTGCGCCGGATGCCGTGGCAGCCGGGCAGCGTGCTGCTCCTGGCCGACCTGGAGTGGCTCGACGGTTCCGGCCCGGTGGTCGCCTCGCCCCGGCAGATCCTGCGCCGGCAGCTCGACCGGCTGGCCGACCACGGGCTGACCGCGTACGCCGGCACCGAGCTGGAGTTCGTCCTCTACCGCGACTCGTACGAGGAGGCGTGGCGGCGCGGTTACCGCGACCTCACCCCGGCCAACCAGTACAACGTCGACTACTCGCTGCTGGGCACCGCCCGGGTGGAGCCGCTGCTGCGGCGCATCCGCACCGAGATGGCCGGCGCGGGGCTGACCCCGGAGAGCGCCAAGGGCGAGTGCAACCTCGGCCAGCACGAGATCGCCTTCCGTTACGACGAGGCGGTGGCCTGCGCCGACCACCACGTGATCTACAAGAACGGGGCGAAGGAGATCGCCGCCCAGGAGGGCGTGTCGATCACGTTCATGGCCAAGCCCAACGCCCGGGAGGGCAACTCCTGCCACATCCACTTCTCCCTGCGTGACGTCGACGGCCGCTCGGCGATGCTCGGCGACGGGCCGGCGCAGCTCAGCGTCACCGGGCAGCGGGTGCTGGCGGGGCTGCTCGCCACCATGCGGGAGATGAGCGTGCTGTTCGCCCCCAACATCAACTCCTACAAGCGTTACCAGCCCGGCTCGTTCGCGCCGACCGCGCTGCGCTGGGGCACCGACAACCGCACCTGCGCGCTGCGGCTGGTCGGGCACGGGCAGGGGATGCGGGTGGAGAACCGGGTGCCCGGCGCGGACGTGAACCCGTACCTGGCGATCGCCGCCCTGGTCGCGGGGGCGGTGCACGGCATCGAGCAGGAGCTGGAGCTGGCCGACGAGTGCACCGGCAACGCCTACGACGACCCGGCCGCCGAACGCGTCCCACCCACCCTCCGCGACGCCCTGACCCTCTGGCAGAACTCCGACATCGCCCGCACCGCCTTCGGTGACGAGGTGCACGCCCACTACGCCAACCAGGCCCAGGTCGAGCTGGCCGCCTTCGACGCCGCCGTAACCGACTGGGAACTGACCCGTGGCTTCGAACGCCTCTGACCTCCACCCCCTGTCTGCGTCGATCTTGGAGTTGTGGTGGACGATGTGTGGCGGTATGTGGTCTGTGCGGGGCACCACAACTCCATGATCGACGGGGAAAGGGGTGGGGCGTGACGCAGGTGGTCGATCCGGCTAGTGGGGATGTGGTGGGGGAGGTGGCGGCCACCGGGCAGGGGGAGGTGGATGCGGCTATCTCGCGGGCGGCTGTTGCGTTCGAGGCGTGGCGTCAGGTTGCGCCGGGGGAGCGGGGGCGGGTTCTGCGGCGGTTCGCCGGGCTGGTGGACGCGCACCTGGAGGAGTTGGCCCAGCTGGAGGTGCGTAACTCCGGGCACACCATCGGTAATGCGCGGTGGGAGGCGGGCAACGTCCGTGACGTGCTCGACTACTACGCGGGGGCGCCGGAGCGGCTGACCGGGCAGCAGATCCCGGTGCCCGGCGGCTGGGACGTCACCTTCCACGAACCGCTCGGCGTGGTCGGGGTGATCGTGCCGTGGAACTTCCCGATGCCGATCGCCGCCTGGGGTTTCGCCCCCGCGCTGGCCGCCGGCAACACGGTCGTGCTCAAGCCCGCCGAGCTGACCCCGCTGACCGCGCTGCGGCTGGCGGAGTTGGGGCGCGAAGCCGGCCTGCCGGAGGGCGTGTTCACCGTGCTGCCCGGTCGCGGCGACGTGGTCGGCGAACGGTTCGTCACCCACCCGGCCGTGCGCAAGGTCTGCTTCACCGGCTCGACCGAGGTGGGCACCCGGATCATGGCCGGCTGCGCCGCCCAGGTGAAGCGGGTCACCCTGGAGCTGGGCGGCAAGAGCGCCAACCTGGTCTTCGCCGACGCCGACCTGGAGAAGGCGGCGGCCACCGCACCGTACGCCGTGTTCGACAACGCCGGGCAGGACTGCTGCGCCCGCTCCCGGATCCTGGTCCAGCGCCCGGTCTACGACCGGTTCCTGGAGTTGCTCGAACCAGCGGTGCAGGCGCTGCGGGTGGAGGACCCGGCCGCCGAGACCGCCGAGATGGGCCCGCTGATCTCCGCAGCCCACCGGGACCGGGTCGCCGGCTACGTCGACGGCGCGACTGTCGCGTTCACCGGCACCCGCCCCGACGGCCCCGGCTTCTGGCACGCGCCGACGGTGCTGCTCGCCGACTCCCCGGCCGACCGGCACTGGCGGGAGGAGATCTTCGGGCCGGTCGTCTCGGTGCTCCCCTTCGACGACGAGGCCGACGCGGTCCGGCTCGCCAACGACACCGAGTACGGCCTGTCCGGCTCGATCTGGACCCGGGACGTCGGGCGGGCGCTGCGGCTGGCCCGCGCGGTGCAGGCCGGCAACCTGAGCGTCAACTCGCACTCCTCGGTGCGCTACTGGACCCCGTTCGGTGGGATGAAGCGTTCCGGGCTCGGCCGTGAGCTGGGACCGGACGCGCTGCACGCCTTCACCGACGTCAAGAACGTCTTCATCAGCACAGAGGAGTGAGGCGCGTGCAGGGTCGGCTACAGGACCGGGTCGCCGTGGTGACCGGGGCGGGCAGCGGGATCGGGTTGGCCACCGTGCGGCGGTTCGCCGCCGAGGGGGCCCGGGTGGTCTGCGTCGACATCGACGACGAGGCCGGCGGGCGGGCCGCCGAGGAGGTCGGCGGCGAGTACGTGCACACCGACGTCGCCGACGAGGCGGCCGTGCGGGACCTCTTCGACGGGGTCGTGCAGCGGCACGGCCGCCTCGACGTGGCGTTCAACAACGCCGGCATCTCCCCGCCCGACGACGACTCCATCCTCGACACCGGCCTGGACGCCTGGGAACGGGTGCTGCGGGTCAACACCACGAGCGTCTACCTGTGCTGCAAGTACGCGATTGCGCACATGCGCCGGCAGGGCAAGGGCTCGATCATCAACACCGCCTCGTTCGTGGCGCTGATGGGGGCGGCCACCTCGCAGATCGCGTACACCGCGAGCAAGGGCGGGGTGCTGGCGATGACCCGGGAGCTGGGCGTGCAGTTCGCCCGGGAGGGCATCCGGGTCAACGCGCTCTGCCCCGGCCCGGTCGCGACCCCGCTGCTGATGGAGCTGTTCGCCGCCGACCCGGAGCGGGCCGCCCGTCGGCTGGTGCACGTGCCGATGGGCCGGTTCGGCGCACCGGAGGAGATCGCCGCCGCGGTGGCGTTCCTGGCCAGCGACGACGCGTCGTTCATGACCGCCGCGCAGTTCGTGGTCGACGGCGGCATCACCGGCGCGTACGTCACCCCGCTGTGAGCGGGCCGGCGGGTGGCGGCGCCGGGCCGTCCGGCCGCGGGGCGCGTCCGCTGATCGGCATCACCGGGTACGTCGAGCCGGCGAGCTGGGCCGTCTGGCGGGACGTCCCGGCGTCGCTGGTCCCGCAGGCGTACGTCCGCTCGGTGACCGCCGCCGGGGGTCGGGCCGTGGTGCTGCCCCCGGACGAGCTGGACGCCGACGTGGTGGACGTGCTCGACGGGTTGCTGCTGGCCGGCGGCGCGGACGTCGGCCCGCAGCGCTACGGCCAGCCGGTGGACCCGCGTACCGAGCCCCGGCCCGACCGGGACGCCGGGGAGTCGGCCCTGCTGGCTGCCGCCCTCGCCGTGGATCTGCCGGTGCTGGGGGTGTGCCGGGGCATGCAGTTGCTGGCCGTCGCGTACGGCGGGTCGTTGCACCAGCACCTGCCGGACGTGGTGGGTCACGACCGGCACCGCCCCGCCCCGGGGGTGTACGGGGCGCATCCGGTGCGGTTCGCGTCGGGGACCCGGACGGCGTCGGTGCTGGCCGGGGTGGACCGGGTCAACTCGTACCACCACCAGGCGGTGGCCGATCCGGGGCGGCTCACGGTCACCGGCTGGGCCGACGACGAGGTGGTGGAGGCGGTGGAGGACCCGGCGCGACGGTTTCTGCTCGGGGTGCAGTGGCATCCGGAGAACGACGACGACCCGCGCCCGGTTACCGCCCTGGTGAGGGCGGCCCGGGACCGCTGACGCTTCCTGCCAGGTGGGAAATCTGTCTCGAAATGCGGTCGGCGGCGGGAGGATGGCAGCATGGGGACCGTATATCCGGCGCTGGACGGGCGACTGCGGGAGTTCGTCGAGGCGCAGCCGATGTTCTTCGTCGCCACCGCGCCCACCGGCGGTGACGGGCACGTCAACCTCTCCCCCAAGGGCATGCGGGGCACCTTCGTCGTGCTCGGCCCGCACCGGGTGGCCTGGCTCGACTACCACGGCAGCGGCGCGGAGACGATCGCCCACCTGCGGGAAAACGGCCGGATCACGCTGATGTTCTGCGCCTTCGACGGCCCACCGAAGATCGTCCGACTGCACGGGCGGGGCGTCGCCACCCCGGTCACCGACCCCGACTTCGCGGCCCGGCTGGCCGACTTCCCCGAGCCGCCCGACGTGCACGCCGTCCGCGCGGTGATCGGGGTCACGGTGCAACGGGTCAGCGACTCCTGCGGCTACGCGGTGCCCCTGATGGACTATCGCGGCGACCGCGACCTGTTGCTCACGTCACACTCCCGACGGACCACCGAGGATCTGGTCACCTACCGCGCGACCAAGAACGCAGCCAGCATCGACGGACTCCCGGTCTTCTGAGCCCACCCCCTCACCGTGCGCTGTCGGGCAGATGACGGCAGGATGAGGCGAGAGTTACCAGCGTCCGTCCGAACCCGTGCGTTACGTTCCTGATCCGTCGGGGTAGAAGACGGACGCGACCGGCGTCAGCCGAGGCGTTCTGGGGGGCACGACCGGCCGAAGCAGGGGGCGCGGATGAGCTCGGCCCGTGGGGGCGAGGACGGACGAGGGCTGTCCGCCCTGTCCGCCGACCGCACACTCCCGCCCTGGCTGGCCGGGGCGTTCACGGCGGGCGGCGAGATGGGTCGCCGGCTGCGCGGGCACGACTGGGCGGACAACCCGATCGGCCCTCCGGACACCTGGCCGGCGGCGCTGAGCCACGCCATCGGCATGATGCTCTCCTCGCGGGCCCAGATCGTGCTGTTCTGGGGCCCCGACCAGCTGGCCTTCTACAACGACACCTACCGGCCCACCATCGGCGTCAAGCACCCGCAGGCGCTCGGCCGGCCGGCCCGGGAGCACTGGGCGGAGACCTGGGACGTGCTCGGCCCCCTGCTCGACGGGGTACGCCGCACCGGCGAGTCCTACCGGGGGGAGAACCACCCGTTCCTGCTCGACCGGCACGGCTTCGTCGAGCAGGTCTACTTCGACATCTCCTACGACCCGATCCGGGACGACGACGGCAGCGTCAACGGTGTCTTCTGCTTCGTCAACGAGACCACCGGGCGGGTCATCGGGGAACGCCGGCTGCGGGCCCTGGCCGAACTCGGCTCCCGGCTCGGCGCGGCGAGCAGCATGACCGAGCTGGGGCAGGCCACCGCCGCCGTGCTCGACGGGCACCGGGCCGACGTCCCGTTCGCCCTGATCTATCTCACCGACGAGACCGGTCGGCCGGTACCGGCCGGGGTCAGCGGCGTCGACCCGGACCAGGTGCCGGCCGAGTTGCCGACGGTGCTGTCCCGGGTCGCCGCCGGTGGGGCCGGCACCGAGATCGAGGTGGCCGACCTGTTCGGCGCGGTACCGGACGGCGTCTCCGACCGGGCCCTGGTGCTGCCGCTGACGGCCACCAGCGAGCCCGCCGGGGCACTGGTCGTCGGCCGTAGCTCCCGCCTGCCGTGCAACGACGAGTACCGCGACTTCGTCGGCCTGATCGCCGCGCAGGTGTCCCGGGTGGTCGGCCAGCAGCGGGCGTACGAGCAGGAGCGGGCGCGCGCCGCCGAACTGGCCGCGCTGGACCGCGCCAAGACCAACTTCTTCGCCAACGTCAGCCACGAGTTCCGTACCCCGCTGACCCTGGTCCTCGGCCCGCTGGAGGACATGCTGGCCGATCCGACGCTGCCCACGGCGCACCTCGACCGGCTGACCGTCATGCACCGCAACGCGCTGCGCCTGCTCAAGCTGGTCAACACGGTGCTCGACTTCTCCCGGCTGGAGTCCGGCCGGCTGGCCGCCCACTACCAGCCCACCGACCTCGCCGAATACACCTCCCGGCTGGCCAGCACCTTCCGCTCCGCGACCCAGCGGGCCGGGCTGCGGCTCGTGGTCGACTGCCCGCCGCTGCCCGCGCCGGTCTTCCTGGACCGTGACATGTGGGAAAAGATCGTCTTCAACCTGCTCTCCAACGCGCTGAAGTTCACCTTCGACGGCGAGATCCGGGTCCGGGTGGTCGCCGTCGCCGGCGCGGCGCGGCTGGAGGTGACCGACACCGGGGTCGGCATCGCCGCCGGGGAGGTCCCGCACGTCTTCGAGCGGTTCCACCGGGTGCCGGGGGTGCGCTCGCGTACCCACGAGGGCACCGGGATCGGCCTGGCCCTGGTGCGTGAACTGGTCGACATGCACGGCGGCGCGGTGGCCGCCACCAGCCGGGTCGACCACGGCACCACCTTCACCGTGACCGTCCCGTTCGGTTCGGCGCACCTGCCGCCCGACCGGGTCGCCTCCGCCGCGCCGCTGCCCACCACCGAGTCGTCACAGGCGTCGCTCTACGTCGCGGAGACCGCCCTGTGGACCGACGGGTCCGACCCGGCCGGCGACGGGCGGTCCGCCCCGGTCACCGGCGACCCGGGCCGGGCGGGCCGGGTCCTGCTCGCCGACGACAACGCCGACCTGCGCGAACACGTCACCCGGCTGCTCAGCCCCGAGTACGAGGTGGTGGCCGTACCGGACGGCGTGGTGGCCCTCCAGGAAGCCACCGGGAGCCCGTTCGACCTGGTGCTCACCGACGTGATGATGCCCCGGCTGGACGGTTTCGGCCTGGTCACCGCGTTGCGGGCCGACCCGCGCACCCGGCACGTGCCGATCGTGCTGCTCTCCGCGCGGGCCGGGTCCGCCGAAGCGGTCGCCGGCCTGTCGGTCGGGGCCGACGACTACCTCACCAAGCCGTTCTCCGGGGCGGAGCTGATCGCCCGGGTCCGGGCCAACGTCCAGCTGGGTCAGCTGCGGGGGCAGATCATCCGCCGGCTGCGGGCGCTCGCCGACGCCGCCGTGGCGGTCAACACCGCGAAGTCGACCGCCGAGGTGGTCCAGGTCGCCGCCCGGCACGCCCTGCGCCTGGCGGAGGCGGCCCGGGTGTCGGTCACCACGGTCACCGGCGCGCGGCACGAGGCCGACGGCGGCGGCACCGCGCCCGACCAGCCGTCCCAGGTGCTGCCGTTGACCGGCACCACCGGTGGGCAGCTCGGCGAGCTGCGGGTCTGGCGTCGCGAGGGCGACGGCACCGACCAGGCGGCCGTCGCGGAACTGGCCCGGCTGGTCGGGGTACGACTGGAGAACGCCCAGCTCTACGAGGCCGAACACCGGATCGCCACCACCCTGCAGCACAGCCTGCTGCCCCGCTCGCTGCCCCAACTGCCCGGAGCCGTGGTGGCCAGCCGCTACCTGCCCGGCAGCACCGACGTCGAGGTCGGCGGTGACTGGTACGACGTGATCGGCATCGGCGACGACGAGGTGGTGCTGGTCATCGGCGACGTGGTCGGCAAGGGGGTCGGGGCCGCCGCGGCGATGGGTCAGCTGCGCAACGGCCTGCGGGCGTACCTGCTGGAGGGCTACGACCCGGGGCAGTCGTTGACCCGGCTCAACCGGCTGGTCGGCTCGACCGAACGGCAGTCGTTCGCCACCGTGTTCTGCCTCTCCTTCTCTCCCCGCACCGGCCGGCTGCGGTACGCCAGCGCCGGTCATCCGTCCCCCCTGCTGATCCGAGGAGACGACGTGGCATTTCTGCACGAGCGGGCCCTGGGGCCGCCGATCGGTGCGATCGCCGGCACCGACTTCCGCACCGTCGAGGGTGAACTCGCCCCCGGCGGTCGGCTGTTGCTCTATACCGACGGGCTGATCGAGGACCGGCAGGCCGGCATCGACGCGGCGCTGGCCCAGCTGCGGGCGGACGCCGGCACCGGCGGTGAGCACGTCACCGACCTGGTGGACGCGGTGGTGCAACGGGTCGACGGGCGCAACCGGCACGACGACGTGGCGGTGCTGGCGCTGGAGGCCGCCGAGCTGAACCGCTTCACCCTGCGGCTGCCCGCCGACCCGACCCGGCTCAGCGTGCTGCGCAAGCGGCTGGAGGACTTCCTGGTGGCGCACGGCGTGGGGGAGAACGACCTGTTCGACCTGATCGTCGCCGTCTCCGAGGCCGCCGCCAACGCCATCGAGCACCCGGTCGCGCCGGTGGAGCCGACGATCGGGGTCGAGGTGTCGATCGTCGACCACACGGTGGTGGCGACGGTGCGGGACAGCGGTCGCTGGCGCGAGTCGACAGGGGCCGGGTTCCGGGGCCGGGGCCTCGCGTTGATCGAGGCGCTGGGCGAGCTGACGGTACGTCGTACCGCGGAGGGGACCGAGGTGTCGCTGCGCCGCCGGCTGGCCGACTGAGCCGGCCCGGCGCGGCCCCGGGTCAGACCGGGCGCAGCCACTCCTGGTCGCCGAGGCCGGAGATCTCCAACACCCGGTTGACCTGCCGGGACGGGAACACCGTCAGGGCACCGGGAAACCGGCGGGCGAGCTGGACCACCGCGTGGATGGCGGCGGAGTCGAAGAAGGTCACCGCGCGCAGATCCAGGGTGACCTGCCGGGCCGGCTCCCGCAGCGCGGTCTGCACCATCGTGTCGGCGGTGGCCATGTCGACCTCACCGGTCACCGTGACGTGGACGTGGTCACCTGCCAGCTCCGCGCTCGCGGAGAAAACGGGAGATACGCCCCCTAGATCCACGAAGCCACAATGGCACAGCCCGGTGGGCACGGCAACAACCGACGGGCCGGCCACGCCACGGCCCGCCGACCGCCCGGAGATAGGCTGTCGTCATGACCGTTCGTGCCCCGCTCACCCCAGGCACGCTCTCCCCCTGGCGAGCGGTCCCTGGCCACATCGCCCGACCGGAGTACGTGGGCAAGAAGCAACCCCGGCAGTGGCGCGGCTCGCACGTGCAGACCCCGCAGACCATCGAGAAGATGCGGGTCGCCGGCCGGTTGGCGGCGCAGGCCACCCAGCTCGCCGGTGAACACTGCAAGCCGGGGGTGACCACCGACGAGATCGACCGGGTGGTGCACGAGTTCCTCGTCGACCACGACGCCTACCCCTCGACGCTGGGCTACAAGGGCTTCCCCAAGTCCTGCTGCACCAGTGTCAACGAGGTCATCTGCCACGGCATCCCCGACTCCACCGTGCTCGCCGACGGCGACATCGTCAACGTCGACGTCACCGCCTACCTCGACGGGGTGCACGGCGACACCGACGCCACCTTCTGCGTCGGCGAGGTCAGCGAGGAGGCCCGGCTGCTTGTCGAACGCACCCACGAGGCGATGATGCGGGGCATCCGGGCGGTCCGCCCCGGCCGGCAGATCAACGTGATCGGCCGGGTCATCGAGTCGTACGCCAAGCGGTTCGGCTACGGGGTGGTGCGCGACTTCACCGGCCACGGCATCGGCGAGGCGTTCCACAGCGGCCTCTACGTGCCGCACTACGACAGCCCCCGGCCCACCGACATCATGGAGCCGGGGATGACCTTCACCGTCGAGCCGATGATCACCCTCGGCACCTACCAGTACGACATGTGGGACGACGGGTGGACTGTCGTCACCAAGGACCGGAAGTGGACGGCCCAGTTCGAACACACCATCGTCGTCACCGACGACGGTCACGAGATCCTCACCCTGCCGTGACCGACACCCCGGCCGCCCTGCGGGAGGCCCACCACGCGGACGTGTCCGGCGGGTGGCTGCGGCCTGCCGTCTTCGGTGCGATGGACGGGCTGGTCACCAACATCGCGCTGATCGCCGGCGTCGGCGGCGGCGGCGTCTCCGCGCACAGCATCGTGCTCACCGGCACCGCCGGCCTGGTCGCCGGCGCCATCTCGATGGGCCTGGGCGAATACACCAGCGTCCGCTCGGCCAACGAACAGGTCGCCGCCGAGGTGGCCAAGGAGCGCCGCGAGCTGGAACGCCACCCGGAGGCGGAGGCCCGCGAGCTGTCCGACGCCTGGGTGGCCCGGGGCCTGCCCCGCGACCTGGCGAACCAGGTCGCCGAGGCGGTACGCCGCAACCCGGAGGAGGCGCTGCGGGTGCACGTCCGGGAGGAGTTGGGCGTCGACCCCGACGAACAACCCAGCCCCTGGGCGGCGGCGATCTCGTCGTTCCTCTGCTTCTCCGTCGGCGCGCTGATCCCGCTGCTGAGCTACCTGCTCGGCTCCACCAGCCTCGCGTTGGCGCTCGCCGTCGGCGGGGTGGGGCTCTTCGTGGCCGGTGCGGTCGTGGCCCGGTTCACCCACCGCCCTTGGTGGGCGGGTGGGCTGCGGCAGCTGCTGCTGGGTGCGGCGGCGGCCGGCGCGACCTACCTGATCGGGATGCTCATCGGGGTCCAGGGCGGTCTCGGCTAGACCGTCGCCGCCGGCAGGGTCGCTCGTCGTGGCCGACCCGTTGATCCGCCGGTGCCCGGCCCGGTGCCCGGTGCCCGGTGCCCGGCTCAGCGGGTGAGCAGGTCGTCCACCGTGCCGTCGACCGGGCGGCCCCGGGCGGCCAACTCCTCGGCCTGCCCGGTGAGCACCCGACCCACCTCGGTCATGTCCGCGCCGGCCAACCCGGTACGCCGCACCGCGTCACCCGGGTCCCGGAAGTAGGTGCGGCCGAGCAGGCCGCTGACCGTGGCCGCCGCCAACCGGGCCTCGCCCAGCATCACCAGCGCCTGATCGGTCTCGTACCACTCGGCGAGCCGGGCCGCCCGGGCGTGCGCCGCCCAACCCCGGAACCAGGCGTCCCGCGCGGCGGTGCTGAACTCCGCCGGCCGGGCCCGCGCCAACCGGCCCAGGTGCTCGTCGCGCAGGGTGCGCAGCCAGCCGGTCGGGTCGTACAGCGCGACGGTGGTGACGTAGCGGTCGGCGGTCAGCGGCCAGGCCGGGGTCAGCGTCCGGGCCCGCCGCAGGTGCTCGTCGGCGTCGGTGACGGTCAACTCGACCAGCACCCCGTCGATCCGTCGGGTCGACGTCGGCGGCCCACCGCCCACCCGGTAGGTGACCAGCAGCAGCCCGACCTCGGCGTCCCCACCGCCGTCGTCGTCGCCGTGCGCCAACGGCCCGTGCACGGCCACCGCGAGGACGTCCGCCGGGAAACGTCGCCGCGCCGCGTCGGCCGTCCGCCCGGCGACCTGCCAGCGCGGATCGTCCAGGTCCACCCCGGTCGCCGGCTCCGGCCCGGTCACGGCAGGTCGGCACCGGTCGGGACCAGCCGGAAGATGTGGATCTCCCGGCCACCGGCCCGCTGCACGTACGTGCGGTACGCCGGCCACTCGGTGACCAGCAACTGCCAGAGCCGCTCCCGCTCGGCCCCGGTGGCCAGATCGGCCCGCACGGTGAGCCGACGACCCTTGACGGCCACCTCCGCCCGGGGCCGGGCACGCAGGTTGAGCACCCAGCCCGGCTGGCGCGGCTGGCCCCAGTTGGAGCCGATCACCACGAACCCCTCGCCGTCCGGCACATACAGCAGGGGGTTGCTGCGCGGCAGGCCGGAGCGGTGCCCGGTGGTCGTGATGATCAGCGAAGGGACCAGGCCCAGCGCCACCACCCGACCCCGGGTGAGCCGCCCGACCATCCGGTCGACGGGGACCAGTAGGCGCATGGTGGCACCGAACCACTCGTGGTGACCGAGCCGGCGGGTGAGGGTTCCGATGACGGGCACCCGGACAGTCTGCCTGGTCGACGCGGTGTCCGCACCCACCGACCCGGCCACCGGCTCCCGGCGGGCCGCTCAGTCCAACCGGCGTTCGACCGCGAGGCGGGACCGGGTCAACAGACCGGCACCGAGCATCGCCACCAGCGGCACCACCACCAGCACACCGAGGGTCTGCCAGGGCACCACCACCGGGTACGGCGACTGGGCCGGCCAGGTCTGTGCGTACTGGCGGTTCATCGAGGTCAGGATGATCAGGGCGGAGCCCAGCCCGGCCGCGATGCCGAGCACCGAGCCGACCACGGCGATCACCCCGGCCTGGCAGAGAGACAGCACCCGGCGTACCCGGGGACTGGCCCCCACCGCGGCGAGCGTGGACAGGTCCCGGCGGCCCTCCGCCGCGGCGAGACCGGTTGCCACCCCGGCCGCGCCCAGGGTGATCATCCCGGCACCGGCGGCCAGCAACAGCAGCACCGGCCGCTGCTGCGAGCGGGGCGGACCCTGTTCGGTCATCACCGACACCGGCAGCAACGGCCGCAGGGCGGTGACCACCCGGTCGAGCTGTGCGGTGGTCGGCGTGGTCCGGGTGTCGACGGCGAAACCGGCCGGCTCCGTGCGCAGGCCGACCCGGGCGGCGGCGGCGGGGGAGAGCACCATCCGGTCGACCGGCAGCCCGTCGCGCAGCAGGTGACCGGGGAGGGTGACGCTGGTCGCCACCGACGGGCGGGAGTCGCCGACCCACCGTTCGACCCGGACCGTCACCTGACCGTCGACCAGGTAACGGGGATCGGTCACCACCACGCCACCGGCGTGCAGCACGACGGCCGCCGCCGCCACCTCGGCCGCCGGCGCACCGCTGAGCACCCCCAGGACGGCGCCGTCGTCCACCATGGCGGGCAGGTAGAAGCCGCTGACGATACGGACCGGCGGGACGCAGCGCGGGTCGGCCAGCGCCGCACGGCGGACCTCGGCCGTACCGTAGGACTCCGCGTCGTACGGGCAGGCCCGGTCCCCGGGCAGCACCGCCGTGACCGTGCAGTAGTCCTCCGGGCGTTGCGGGTCGACGCAGCTGGGCACCGCCACCGGCAGCACCGCGTCGGTGCCCAGCTCGGCCCGGACCCGCTCGGTGATCAGCGGTAACGGGGGCAGCGGGCCGGTGCCGTCCCGGTCGGCGCGCAGCAGCAACACCTGGCCCGGCGGCATCCCCGGTTGCCAGTCGGCCCGGTCGCGGGCGTCGTTGCTGGCCACGTAGACGCCCAGGGCGACGCTGCCGGCGACGGCGGCCATCACCGCGGAGATGGCCGGAGCGGCCGACGAGCGGTTGCGGCTGGCGTCGCGCAGCGCGATACGGGGCGCGGGCGGCAGCAGCGGACCGAGCCGGGCCAGCAGACCGATCAGTGCGGGCGTGCAGAAGACCAGGCCCAGCTCACCCAGGACCAACCCGGCGAGGATCACCGGGCTGTCGCCCCTCGCGGCACCCAGCGCGGCGGCCCCGCTGCCCAGCGCGGTCAGCGCCACCCCGAGGAGCAGCCAGCGGCGGCGGTGCGGGGGTGCGGTCCGGCGACCGGCCAACCCGGCCGCCACGTCCTGCCGGGCCGCGGCCAGCGCCGGGGCGAGCGCGGCCAACACCCCGGCCAGCACCGCGACCGCCGCGATCGCGACGAGCGCCGCCGGGAAGACCCGGTAGCCCCCGCTGCGCGCCCCCAGCAGGTGCTCCTCGACCAGCGACCGACCGGCGAGCGCGGCGGTGACCCCGAGCAGCAGCCCGCACGCCGCCCCGAGCCCACCGAGGACCACCCCGTCGGCGAGCACGATCCGCCGCAGGTGCACCGGGTCACCGCCGGCCACCGCGACCAGCGCCAGGTCCCGCCGCCGCCGCCGGACCCCCACCGCGAAGGCCGGGCCGACCAGCAGGACGACCTCCAGCAGACCGAGACCGCCGACCAACACCGTGTTGCTCGCCAGCACCGGATCGGGCAGGTTGAGCGTCGACCCGTCGGGGGACCGGGCACCCGGCACCGGGTCCCGGGCGCTGACCAGGATGCCGTGCGCGTTGAGCCGGTCCACCAGCGCGGCGTCCAACGGGCCGGGAAGGTCGACCAGCCAGCTCTCGTCGTAGCTCCGCCCGTCCCGGGACGACCCGGTCGGCGTCAGGGCGGCGATCTCCCCGAGCTGGTCGGGAAACTCCACCACACCGACCACCCGCCACCGGCGGGTGCCGTCGGCCGCGTCGACCGACCCGCCCACCCGTACGCCCATCCGGGCGGCGGCCTGCGCGCTGACCGCGACCTCGTCGGGTGCGGTGGGGACCCGCCCGGACCGCAGGCGCACCATCGAGCGGGCCAGCGGGTCCGTCAGGTCCAACGCCCGCCCGTCGATGGTCCTGGTCCGGTCGCCGATCCGCACCTCGAACGGCACCCACCAGGTGACCCGGCTGGCCCGGCTGCCGGCCGGCAGGAGCGCCTCGACCTCCGCCCGACCCACCGGCCGTTCCCGGGCCACCAGGTCACCCGTGCGGGCCCAGTTCGTGTCCCCCCGGGAGTCCTGGTGGAGCGGGTTCTCCGCCACCCAGTGCAGCTCGACGTCGGCGGCACCGACCCGCTGGACGAAACTCTCCTCCGGGGTGAGCTCGGCCATGTCGTAGGTGACCGCGACGAAGCTCAGCACCAGTACCGGCAGCGCGATCATCGTCAGCACCAGCGCGGTGCGCCCCCGTGCCCGCCAGGCCTCCCGCCGGGCGATCCGCAGCGCGGCCCGCCAGGACCCGAGCGTCCCGGCGAGCCGACCGGGCAGTCCCACCGGGCCCCCCGCGTCGGGGTGGGCCGGCCGGGTCGCTCTGCCGGCTCCTGCCGGCCGGGCCGGGTCGTCGGGGTGAGCCGGGTTCTCGGGGTGAGCGGGCCGGGCCGGGTGAGCGGGCCGGGCCGGGTTGTCAGGCCGGGCCGGGTGAGCGGGGCGGGCCGGGCTGTCGGGGCGGGCCGGGTGAGTGGGGCGGGCCGGGTCGTCGGGCCGGGCCGGTGGGGTGCGGGCGGACAGGCCGTCGGGGCCGGAGGGTCCGTCCGGATGGGGCGGGGCGCTCACCGGCCGATTCCGGAGAGCAGGTGCTCGACCCCGGCCAACGGCGCGGTGGAGTCGACCATGACACCGTCGCGGAGGAAGACCACCCGGTCGGCCCAGCCCGCGTGCCGGGCCTCGTGGGTCACCAACACCCCGGCCGCCCCCGCGTCGACCCGGCGGCGCAGCAGGTGCAGCACGGCCTCCCCGGTCTGCGAGTCCAGGGCCCCGGTCGGCTCGTCGGCCAGCACCAACCGCCGCTCACCGACCAGCGCCCGCGCGATCGCCACCCGCTGCTGCTGCCCCCCGGACATCTGGTCGGGGAAGCGCGCACCGAGCCCGCCCAGGCCGACCTCCTCCAGTGCCGCCAGGGCCGCCCGCCGGGCCTGCCGTACGCCGACCCCGTCGAGTTCCAACGGGAGGGCCACGTTCTCCGCGGCGGTGAGGCTGCCGAGCAGGTTCAGATCCTGGAAGACGTAGCCGATCCGGCGACGGCGCAGCCGGGCCAGCCCCCGCCCGTCGAGCGTGCCGAGGGCCTCCCCCTCGACCAGTACCTCCCCGCCGGTCGGCCGGTCGAGCCCACCGGCCAGGGTGAGCAGGGTCGACTTGCCCGAGCCGGAGGGACCCATCACGGCCACCAGCTCGCCCGGTCGTACGGTGAGGCTCACCCCGCGCAGCGCGTGCACGGCGGCCTCCCCGCCCCCGTGGGTGCGGTGGACGTCGCGCAGTTCGAGCACCGCGCCGTCGTCCGGGCCGGTCACCGGTGTGCCTCCTCGTCGGCCCGCTCCACCACCTCCGGCGGTGACCCGCTGCGGGCTGTGGGGGCCGCCGGCCGGTGCCGGACCAGGCTGGTCTCGCAGTGGTCGAGCCAGCGGATCTCCGCCTCGGCCTGGAACATCATCGCGTCCAGCACCAGTCGCCAGGGCAGGTCCTCCGGCCGGTCGCTGGTGTACTTGAGCCGGGTCAGCTCCTGCAACGTGCGCATGGTCGCGCCACGCTGGGTCTGCACCACCGCCCGCACGTCCACCCCGGGGGTGGTCAACGCCAGGGCCAGCTTGATGGACAGCTCGTCGCGGGGGCGGTCGTTGCGGCTGATCGGGGTGACGAACCACAGCGCCAGGTCCGCCCGCCCGGCGTCGGTGATCTCGTACGGCCGCTGCCCGCCCTCGTGCTCGGGCAGCGAGCGGACCAGGCCGTCGCGTTCCAGCCGGTTGAGGGTGGTGTAGACCTGACCGATGTTCAGCGGCCAGGTGGAGCCGGTCGACTCCTCGAACGCGGCCCGGAGCTGGTAGCCGTACATCTGGCCGCGCTCCAGCAGGGCGAGCAGGCCGTGACGGATGGACATGCGACGGAGTATGCATACCCCGTATGCGGACCGCAACCGCAGGGTACGGGCGGTGGGTCAGGTGGGACTGCCGGGGAACGGGACGGTCAGTGGGGTGAGGCCCGCGCTGCGCCGCCAGCGGGTGGCCCGTACCGCGCAGTCGGTCAGCGCGTTGAGCGCCCGGGTGCGGTCCGCGCCGGTGGTGACCGGCAGCGCCGCCCGCCAGAACGCCGCGGTGCGCTCCTCCACCTGCACCGCCAGCCGCAACGCGGCGGCCCGGTCGGTGACCGGGAACGGCAGGGCGTAGCCGGCCTGGTCGGGGGGGACGGTGCCGCCGGTGGCGCTGAGCTGGAGCACCAGCGCGTCGCGTCGGGACCGGTGGGCCGCCTCGGCGGTGCGGGCCGCCCGCCGGTCGGCGTCGGTGAGTCGTACCCCGATCGGGCCGTAGGCGTAGATCGCGGCGTACTCGGCGGCCAACGCCCCGGCGAGCGCGTCGCCGGGGGTGGCGGGGGCGGTGCGGCGGTTCACTTCAGTGCCTCCAGGTGGGTGGCCCGGGCGGCGGCGATCGAACCGAGCAGTGCGGCCCGGTCACCCGGCGCGGCGGCGCACGCCTTGGCCGCGTTGTCCCGGCCGCTCTGCTCGGCGGTCCGCAACCCGGCCAGGAGGGCGCTGCGGGTGCCTTCCCCGGCGCTCGGAGCCGGTGTCGCCGGACCGGACGGCCCGGGGCGGCCGATCAGCCGGCGCAGCTCGTCGGCGTGCGCCGTGTGCGCCTCGGCGATCGGGGTGAGCCGGTCGGCGAGCCCCGGGTCGGCGGCGATCGCGGCCCGGTGCCGGGCGGCCAGTGCCCGGGCCTCGTCCGCCAGGGGTTCCAGCGGGTCGGGCGGCGGGCTGGGCTCGTCCCGGTCGAACAGCGCACAACCGGTCAGCGGCACCGTGGCGGCACCGACCGCCAGAAGTGCGCCGGAGCGCAGCACCGTACGTCGGGATTGCCCCGTTCCGTCGGGGTGTGTCGTCGTTCTGCCCGTGGCCACCGGACAAGTCAACACCATCCGCGCCGACCGCCGGGCGACCGCCGTCGGTGCGCCGCCGGGGCCGCCGTCCCGGCGGCGCGTTACGCTCTGCGCAGCCACCGGCGCTTCCGCCCCGGTGGCGTCCCGGCGTGCCGGTCCGACGACCGCAGCCGACCAGCAGAAGGGTGCCCAGATGACGCAGCGTGGCCGTGCCACCCGGCCGACGGCGCCGGCGGGACGATCCCGTCGCACCGACGGCGCCCGGGGCGGGGACCGTGCGGGCGCATCCCGGGGCGACCTGGCCGCCCGGCGTACCAGATTGCGCGACGTGATCGCGCCGGTGGTCACGGAGGCGGGCTACGACCTGGAGGACGTCTCCGTGTCCCGGGCCGGCCGGCGGCACGTGGTCCGGGTGATCGTGGACGCCGACGGCGGGATCAACCTGGACGCCGTCGCGGACGTCTCCCGGGTGGTCTCGGCGGCGTTGGACGCGGCCGAGGAGTCCGGCGGGGACATCGTGGCGGGGGAGTACCAGCTGGAGGTCAGCTCCCCCGGGGTGGACCGCCCGTTGACCCTGCCCCGGCACTGGCGACGCAACGCCGGCCGGCTGGTGAAGGTGACCGTCCGGGTCGAGCGGCCCGACGCGCAGCCCACGGTGGACCGTCAGGTCACCGGCCGGGTGGTGGCGGCCGACGACGAGCGTGTGGTGCTGGAGACCGAAGCCGGCCGGGCGGAACACCGCTACGCCGAGCTCGGCCCCGGCCGGGTGCAGGTCGAGTTCAACCGCCTCGACGAGATCGACGAGGCGGACGAGTTCGACGGCGCCGACGAAGACGACGAGATCGGCGACGACGAACACGCCGCCGACGATGACGACGATGATGTGGAGGACGAGGAGAGGTGAACATCGACCTCGCGGCGCTGCGCGCACTGGAGCGCGAGCGGGAGATCCCGTTCGACACGATCCTCGCGGCGATCGAGACCGCGTTGCTGACCGCCTACCGGCACACCGACGGCGCCGAGTCGCACGCCCGGGTGGAGATCGACCGTAAGAACGGGGCCGCCCAGGTCTACGCCCAGGAGCTGGACGACGACGGCAGCGTGGTGCGGGAGTGGGACGACACCCCGCACGACTTCGGCCGGATCGCGGCGATGACCGCCAAGCAGGTGATCCTCCAGCGGTTGCGGGAGGCCACCGACGAGGTGCACTTCGGTGAGTACGTCGGCCGCGACGGTGACCTGGTCACCGGAGTGGTGCAGGCGCACGAGGCGCGCAGCGAGAAGGGCATCGTCAGCGTCGACCTCGGCAAGCTGGAGGGTGTGCTGCCGCAGTCCGAGCAGGTGCCCGGCGAGCGTTACCACCACGGCGAGCGGATCCGCTGCGTGGTGGTGCACGTGACCAAGGGGATGCGTGGGCCGCAGATCACCCTGTCGCGGTCCCATCCGGCGCTGGTGAAGAAGCTCTTCGCGTTGGAGGTGCCGGAGATCGCCGACGGCACGGTGGAGATCGGGGCGATCGCCCGTGAGGCAGGTCACCGCACCAAGATCGCCGTGCGCTCCACCGTGCAGGGCGTGAACGCCAAGGGGGCCTGCATCGGCCCGATGGGCCAGCGGGTCCGCGCCGTGATGAGCGAGCTGCACGGCGAAAAGATCGACATCATCGACTGGTCGGACGACCCGGCGGCGTTCGTCGGCAACGCGCTCTCGCCGGCCAAGGCGCTGCGGGTCGAGGTGGTCGACCTGGCCACCCGGACGGCCCGGGTGACCGTCCCGGACTTCCAGCTCTCCCTCGCCATCGGGCGGGAGGGGCAGAACGCCCGGCTTGCTGCGCGTTTGACCGGTTGGCGGATCGACATCCGGTCGGACGCGGAGCAGGCGGGGCCCGGCGGTCGGGGCGGTGCCGAGTCCGTCTCGGAGCCGGGCGGAGCGATCTCGGGCGGCTAGGGGTAGACTTCTTCCAGTGGTACGACGCGCGCATCCGGAACGCACTTGTGTGGGTTGCCGGAAACGTGCGCCGGCCAGCGAACTGCTGCGGATCGTCGCGGTCGGTGACGAGGATGGTCACAGTCTCCGACCTGATCCGAGCCGCAGTCTGCCGGGTCGGGGAGCGAACATGCACCCGGATCCGGCCTGCTTCGCGCTGGCGGTGCGGCGTCGCGTCTTCGGGCGGGCGCTGCGACTCACCGAGGTCCCTGACCACGGTGCCGTCGCGGAGCACGTCGATGCGTCAACCACTACGTCCGGTCAACCCGACCGGGCGAGGGTCGCTAGCAAGGTAGGACGACCGACATGAGCACACGATGAAGTCCCTGAAATGACCAGGCTTCAAGTGCACGAGTGAGGTCGCTGCGGGTGCTGCCCGCACGACCTCGGAGTGAGGAGTGCAGTGGCAGGTAAGGCCCGCGTACACGAGCTTGCTAAGGAGCTCGGGGTCGAAAGCAAGACAGTGCTCGCCAAGCTGAAGGAAATGGGCGAGTTCGTGAAGTCCGCGTCCAGCACCGTCGAGGCGCCCGTCGCCCGACGTCTGCGTGGCGCATTCGTCGCGTCCGCCGGTGGTTCGTCGGCACCGTCCGCTCCGGCGGCGGCCCCGAGCCCGGCACCGACCCCGACGCCGTCCCCGACCCCGGGCGCCCCCCGGGTCTCGGCCCGGCCGATGCCGCCCCGGCGGCCGACCGCGCCGACCCCTGGACCGAAGCCCAAGGGCCCGGTCCCCGGCCCGCCGCAGCCGGTGACTCCGGTCGCCAAGCCGGCGAGCGCACACGACATCGAGGTGGCGGCCGCCGAAGCGCGCGCCGCCGCGCTGAAGGCCGAGCAGGAGGCGGCGGTCAAGGCCGCCCAGGCCGCCCGGCAGCAGCAGCGGGACAACGTCCGACGGGAGCCCCCGACCGAGGGTGGTCCCCGTCCGGGTCCGCGTCCCGGTCCGAACGCCGTACCGCCGCGTCCGGGTACCCCGGCCGCCGGTCGTCCGGGTGGCCCTCCGGCCGGCCCGGGTGCCCGTCCCGGCGGTCGTCCGCCGGCGCGCGGTGCCGGTAACAACCCGTTCGGCATCCAGGGTGGCCAGCAGCAGCGGCCCCCGGCCGCCGGTGGTGGCGGTCCCCGGCCGAGTCCGGCCGGCATGCCGCCGCGTCCGAGCCCGGCCTCGATGCCGCCGCGTCCGAGCCCGGCCTCGATGCCGAGCCAGCGGCCCACCACGGGTCGCCCCGGCGGCCCCGGTGGCGGTCGTGGTGGCCCCGGCGGCGGCGCCGGTCGTCCCGGTGGCGGTGGCGGTGGCTTCCGCCCCGGTGGCGGTGGCGGCGGCGGTGGCGGCTTCCGTGGCGGTCCCGGCGGCGGCGCTGGTGCCGGCGGCGGTGGCTACCGTGGTGGCCCCGGTGGCGGCGGTGGCGCTCCCGGCGGCGGTTTCCGCCCGGGTGCCCCGGCCGGTGGCGGTGGTCGTCCCGGTGGCGGCGGTCGTGGCCGTGGCGGCGGCGCCGCGGGTGCCTTCGGGCGTCCGGGTGGTCGGCCGACCCGTGGTCGCAAGTCCAAGAAGCAGCGCAGACAGGAGTTCGACAACCTGTCGGCTCCGACCATGAGCTCGGGTGCCCCCCGGGGTCAGGGTCAGGTCGTCCGGCTCTCCCGTGGCGCCTCGCTGTCGGACTTCGCCGACAAGATCAACGCCAACCCGGGTTCGCTGGTCCAGGAGATGTTCAACCTGGGCGAGATGGTCACCGCGACCCAGTCCTGCTCGGACGAGACCCTGTTGCTGATCGGTGAGCACCTCGGTTTCGACGTGCAGATCGTCAGCCCGGAGGACGAGGACCGCGAGCTGCTCGCGCAGTTCAACATCGACCTCGACGCCGAGGTCGCGGAGGACCGGCTGGTCAGCCGTGCGCCGGTGGTGACCGTCATGGGTCACGTCGACCACGGTAAGACCAAGCTGCTCGACGCGATCCGCAAGGCGAACGTGGTGGCCGGCGAGGCGGGTGGCATCACCCAGCACATCGGCGCATACCAGGTCCACGTTCCGCACGAGGGCATCGACCGCGCGGTGACCTTCATCGACACCCCGGGCCACGAGGCGTTCACCGCCATGCGTGCCCGTGGTGCCCAGGTCACCGACATCGTGGTGCTGGTGGTGGCGGCCGACGACGGCGTCATGCCGCAGACGATCGAGGCGCTCAACCACGCCAAGGCGGCCGACGTGCCGATCGTGGTCGCGGTCAACAAGGTCGACAAGCCGGAGGCCAACCCGGACAAGGTCCGCCAGCAGCTGACCGAGTACGGTCTCGTCGCCGAGGAGTACGGCGGCGACACCATGTTCGTCAACGTGGCGGCCAAGCCGGGCATCGGCATCGACGAGCTGCTGGAGGCGGTCCTGCTGACCGCCGACGCGTCGCTGGAGCTGACCGCTCCGATCGACGGGCCGGCACAGGGTGTGGCCATCGAGGCGCACCTGGACAAGGGTCGCGGTGCGGTGGCGACGGTGCTGGTGCAGAAGGGCACCCTGCGGGCGGGCGACTCGATCGTCGCCGGTGGGGCCCACGGCCGGGTCCGCGCCATGCTCGACGAGAACGGCAACCAGGTCGCCGAGGCCGGTCCGGCCCGTCCGGTCCTGGTGCTCGGTCTGACCGCGGTGCCGGGTGCGGGTGACACCTTCCTGGCCGCCGAGGACGACCGCACGGTGCGGCAGATCGCCGAGCAGCGGCAGGCACGACGGCGGGCGGCGTCCTTCGCCAACTCCCGCGGCCGGGCCACCCTCGAGACGCTCATGGAGCAGCTCAAGGAGGGCGAGAAGACCTCGCTCAACCTGGTGCTCAAGGGCGACGTCTCCGGTTCCGTGGAGGCCCTCGAGGACGCGCTGTTCAACCTCGACATCCCCGAGGAGGTCCAGCTCAGGATCATCCACCGGGGTGTGGGTGCGATCACCGAGAGCGACGTCATGCTCGCGAGCGCCTCGTCCGAGGCGGTCACGATCATCGGCTTCAACGTGCGGGCCGCCAACAAGGTCCGTGAGATCGCCGACCGCGAGGGCGTGGAGATCCGGTACTACACGGTCATCTACCAGGCCATCGAGGAGATCGACGCCGCGCTCAAGGGGCTGCTCAAGCCGGAGTACGAAGAGGTCGAGCTGGGCAGCGCGGAGATCCGCGACGTCTTCCGCTCGTCCAAGATCGGCAACATCTCCGGTTGTATCGTCCGGTCCGGCATCATCCGCCGCAACGCCAAGGCGCGGCTGCTGCGGGACGGGGCGGTCGTGGCGGACAACCTCACGATCAGCTCGCTCAAGCGGTTCAAGGACGACGCGACGGAGGTCCGCGAGGGCTTCGAGTGTGGTCTGACGCTGGCCGGTTTCAACAACGTCCAGGTCGGCGACACCATCGAAACCTTCGAGATGCGGGAGAAGCCGCGCGCCTGATCCGAGGCTGACAACAGTGCTCAAGGGGTTTACGCCACCCGGCGTAAACCCCTTGAGCATGTCCAGGGGGCTTCCGTAACGTCCTGGACGATGTATACCGGAACCGCACTCTTCGACCTGCTCCTGCCCGGCGACTCCCGTTCGCTCAAGGCCAAGCGCTCCTACGTCCGGCCCATCGTGGCCGCGCTGCGCCGCTTCGACGTGTCGGCGGCCGAGGTGGGCGCGCTCGACCTGCACGGTCGGGCCGAGATCGGGGTGGCCGTGGTGGCTGCCGAGGCGGCCCATGTCCGCGAGGTGCTCGATTCCTGCGAACGCCTCGTCGCCGGCCGCCCCGAACTGGACCTCCTCTCCGTCCGCCGCACCCTCCACACCCCCGAAGACTGACCCACCCCTCCCTCCCGCCCGGGCTCCCCACCCCCACCCGGGCTCCCTCCAGGCCCGCCTGTCCCCGGTGATCAAGAGGTTTGCGTCAGCTTTGATCTCCAGGCTGACGCAAACCTCTTGATCACCGGGGCGGGGCGGGGTGGGGCGGGGACGGGGTGGGGCGGGGACGGGGTGGGGCGGGCGGGTGGGGGTGGGGCGCGGGTAGTGTTCGAGATGTTGGGGTGGTTGGGTTCGGTGGGCTTCGGCGTCGCCGTTCCGGCTGCGGTGGGAACGCCCTGGAGGTGGGGGACATGTCTGATCCGGCCAAGGTTCGCCGGCACGCCGAGCGGATTCGCGAGCTGGTCGCTTCGGTGGTGCGGAGCCAGATCAAGGACCCCCGGCTCGGGATGATCACCATCACCGACGCCCGGATCACCGCCGACCTGCGCGACGCCACCGTCTTCTACACCGTGCTCGGCGACGCGACGGCCCAGGCCAGCACCGCCGCCGCGCTGGAGAGCGCGAAGGGGATGTTGCGCAGCACCGTCGGGAAGGCCCTGGGGCTGCGTCACTCGCCCTCGCTGACCTTCGTCCTCGACGACGTGCAGGACCAGGTCAAGCAGATCGACGACCTGCTCGCCCAGGCCCGGCACGCCGACGCCGAGGTGCAGCGGTTGGCCGCCCAGGCGAAGTACGCCGGTGACGCCCAGCCCTACCGGGTCGACGACGACGAGGACGATGACGTCGACGACGAAGCCGCCGACGCCGACGCCTCGACGACGGACCGGCGGTGACGGCCGCCCCGGACACGGCCGGTGAGCTCCGCGTCGGGTCGCCGTCCGCCGGCCCCGGCGAGGACGACTGGGCTGCCGCCGTCGCTGCGGTACGCGGCCTGCCGGCCGACGCCCGGGTGCTGCTGATCTGTCACGTCAACCCGGACGGCGACGCGCTGGGCAGCATGCTCGGCTTCGGGCTGGGACTGCGCCGGCTCGGCGTACGCCGGTTGCAGGCCACCTTCCCGGGGCCGCCCGAGGTGCCGGAGCCGTTCCGCTGGCTGCCCGGGATCGACCTGTTGGTGCCGGCCACCGAGGCGTACCCGGATCCGGATCTGGTGGTCTGTTTCGACGCCGCGAGTGAGTCGCGGCTCGGTGACCTGGTGGACCGGCTCGACACCGCCGGCACCTCGGTGGTCCTCGACCATCACGCCTCGAACACCGGCTTCGGTGCGGTGCACCTGGTGGACCCGACGGCTGCGGCCACCTCGGTCGTGGCCGAGCAGTTGCTCACCCGGCTCGACGTGCCGTTGGACGCGGAGATCGCGGCCGGCCTCTACGTCGCGTTGACCACCGACACCGGCTCGTTCCGGTACGCGGCGACGACGCCGGAGGTGCACCGGCTCGCCGCCCGGCTGCTCGCCACCGGCCTGCGCCCCGGTGACATCTCCCGCGAGGTCTTCGACACCCGGCCGTTCGGCGCGGTCCGGCTCTTCGGTGAGGTGCTGGGCCGGTCCCGGCTCGAACCGGAGGCCGCCGCCGGGCACGGTCTGGTCTGGACCCACGCCACCCTCGACGACCTGGACCGCCACGACCAGCGGCCGTACGTGCTGGAGTCGCTGATCGACTCGGTGCGCTGCACCGCCGAGGCGGACGTCGCGTGTGTGCTCAAGCAGGTCGGGCCGCACGCGTGGGCGGTGTCGATGCGCAGCAAGGGTGCGGTCGACGTCAGCGCGGTGGCGGTGGCGCTGGGTGGCGGAGGTCACCTGTTCGCCGCCGGATTCACCGGGCAGGGCGACGTCGACCAGGTCATCGCCCTGATCAGGGCGGAGTTGGGCGGGGCGTTGACCGCAGGTCACGGCGACGCCGACGGGTGTCGGTCTTCCCGCACGGGGTGAGCCCGGGGAGAATCGGACGATGGAGCAGCCGCACGAGATCGCCGTGGACGTCTCCCGCACCTGGGACCGGCCGGTGGTCACCGTGCCGGTGCTGGCCTGCCTCTCCCTGGTCGGCGGGCAGTTCCCGTCGTTTTCCGCCCAGGCCAACCTCTGGACGTTGGGCACCGGCGGCGCGCTGATCTGGCTCGGCCTCGGCAACCGGGTGCAGCGTCGGCCGGCACCACGCCGGTTGGGCCGGGGCACCGCCTGGTGGCTGCTCCCGGCGGCGCTGTTCGGGGTGCTGGAAGGCGCCACCTTCGTCATGGCGGTCGGGGACGAGTTCCCCACCCTGTCCCGGCTGGCCGACCCGCTGCTGGAGGACGAACTGGTCCGTTCGGCGGCCTGGTTCGCCTGGCTGGCCGCCTTCTGGGGGCTGGTGCGCCGGTGATGCGTACCCTCGCCATCAGTGGCTTCCTGACCTCCCTGGTGCTCTTCGCGGTGGTCGAGTGGGCCTCCCGCCGGGAGGGCTCCCGGATTCCGTCCCTGGGCGACGTCTGCGCCTACGTGATGCGGTACGAGGTGGGCCCGGTGCCGGTCGGCCGGATCGGGTTGTTCGGATTCTGGTGGTGGCTGGGCTGGCACTTCCTGGCCCGCTGAGCACCACCGTCCGCCGCCCGCCCGCCCTCCGCACATCTGTCGATGGGTCTCTTCGCCGGCACTCGCGCGACGTGTGTCCCTGCCGGCACGACGTGCGTCGCTGTCCGCGCGCGGCGGACCGTCCGTTTCCGGCCGCCCGGGGTGGCTGCCGTGGCGTCCAGATGACGGGAAGAGTGGACACCATGTGGAAAGTAAACGTTAACTTGGGAAAGGCCGACGTCGCGTCGCGACGCAGGTCGTGGGCGGTGGTGCCACACCCGGTGCCGCCTCCCTCCAGGGTCTGACCGACCCGGGCTCAACGCTGCCAGGCGAGCCGCTCCGGTGATCCCGGGCCGCCTTCCCGGCGCTCAGCAGGACCGCCCGTAGGGCCACCTGTTCCGGTGGTCCGCACCCTGGAAGGACACCGCCATGGCGACCAAGCCCAAGACCGAGACGACCGACGAGGCCCGCGAGCAGATGCGCCGCGCGCTGCAGACCTCGATGGACACCCGTCAGTGACGCTGCCGCCCCGGCGGTGACCCCACCGCCGGGCGGACTCTTCGCCCGCCCGGGCCCGCCCGGTCGAGTGGCACCGCCGTCCGTTGCCCGGGCCCGCCCGGCGCGGTGCCGGGGTGTCCGCCGGGCGGGTCCGAGGGGACGGGTGCCGGGGGCGGGTGCCGGGCCACCTCCGCCGGCCAGCCTTCGGTAAGTGTTGGCGGGGATTGCGTTCCTTACCGGCGGCGTGTCAGGATCGGCGGCGATGAGCCAGTCCACTCCTACCGCCACCGCGCTCGCCTCACCGCGCCGGATCGCCACCCTCGCCCTGCCCGCCCTGGTGGTGCTCGCGGCCGAGCCGCTCTACGTGCTGGTCGACACCGCCGTGGTGGGGCACCTGGGTCGGGTTCCGCTGGCCGCGCTCGCCGTCGGCGGCACGGTGCTGACCCTCACCGCCTGGCTCGGCACCGTGCTGGCGTACGGCATCACCGGGCGGGTGGCCCGACGGTTCGGTTCCGGTGACCGGGCCGCGGCGCTGGCCGAGGGCGTCCAGGCTTCCTGGCTGGCGCTCGGGGTGGGCGTCCTGCTGGCCGTCGGCATGCAGTTCGGCGGGGACGCGCTGGCGCGTACCCTCGCCGGTGGTGGTGGCGAGGTGGCCGACGCCGCCGGGCAGTGGCTGCGGATCGCGGCCCTCGGCGCACCCGGCCTGCTGCTGGCCGCCGCCGGCAACGGCTGGCTGCGCGGCATCCAGGACATCCGGCGGCCGCTGCTGTTCGTGCTCGGGCCCAACCTGCTCTCCGCGCTGCTCTGCCCGCTGCTGGTCTACCCCGCCGGGCTGGGCCTGCCCGGTTCGGCGGTGGCCAACGTGATCGCCCAGACCGTCTCGGGTGGCCTCTTCGTCGGCGCGCTGCTGCGGGAGCGGGCCGACCTGCGGCCCCGCCCGGCCCTGATCCGCCAGCAGCTGGTGCTCAGTCGGGACCTGCTCATCCGGGGGGTCGCCTTCCAGGCCAGCTTCCTGTCCGCCACCGCGGTCGCCGCCCGGTTCGGCGCCGCCGCCGTGGGTGCCCACCAGATCGCCCTGCAACTGTGGTTCTTCACCGCCCTGCTGCTCGACGCGCTGGCGATCGCCGCGCAGGCGTTGATCGGCGCCGCCCTGGGCGCGGGCGACGCCGCCGGGGCGCGCGCCCTGGCCCGGCGGTTCGCGCTGCTCGGTGGGGTGTGCGGGGTGGGCTTCGCGGTGCTCATCGCGGCCGGGGCCGGCGTCGTGCCGTCGCTGTTCAGTTCCGATCCCCAGGTGCGCGGCCAGGCGATGGTGGCCTGGCCGTGGTTCGCGGCGATGCAGCCGTTCGCCGGGGTGGTGTTCGCCCTCGACGGCGTGCTGATCGGTGCCGGCGACGTCCGCTACCTGCGCGACCTGACCGTCGTCGCGGCGCTCGGCGGTTTCCTGCCGTCGATCTGGTTCTCCTTCGCTTTCGACCTCGGGTTGGGGGGCATCTGGGCCGGCCTCACCCTGTTCGTGATCATCCGGCTCGTCGGGGTCCTGCTGCGGCTGCGTTCCGGCCGGTGGGCGGTGGTCGGCGCGGTGCGCTGACCCGCCACGGCCGGCTGGCCGTCCGGCATTGTGCCGTGCGGTGGCGGGCGGGGTGGACCCGTCTGGCAGGCTTGGCGGTCGTGAACGGTGACGGTCTGATCGTGGTCGACAAGCCCGGCGGCATGACGTCGCACGACGTGGTGGCACGCATCCGCCGGTTGGCCCGCACCCGCCGGGTCGGGCACGGCGGCACCCTCGACCCGATGGCCACCGGGGTGCTGGTGATCGGGGTGGGCCGGGCCACCCGGCTGCTGACGTACGTGATCGGGGCGGGCAAGAGCTACACCGCGACGGTCCGGCTCGGCCAGGCCACCGTCACCGACGACGCCGAGGGCGACGTGCTCACCGCCACGCCCGCCGGGGAGCTGACCGACGCCGCGATCCGGGCCGCGTTCGGGCCGTTGACCGGTGAGATCGACCAGGTGCCCAGCGCGGTCAGCGCCATCAAGATCAACGGGGAGCGGGCGTACAAGCGGGTCCGGGACGGCGAGAGCGTCGAGCTGCCCGCCCGCCGGGTCACCGTCTCCCGGCTGGACGTGTCGGCGATCCGGCGGGACACCCCGGACGTGGTCGACGTCGACGTCGACGTCGACTGCTCGTCCGGGACGTACATCCGGGCGCTGGCCCGCGACGCCGGCCGGTCACTCGGCGTCGGCGGGCACCTCACCGCGCTGCGGCGCACCGCTGTGGGCAGTTTCACCCTCGCCGAGTCGGCCACCCTCGAGACCCTGGAACAGCGCGCGCCCGAGGTGGTCAACCTGCCCCTCGACACCGCCGCCGACAGGTACTTCTCCCGTCGGGAGGCCACCGCCGACGAGGCGAAGGTGCTCTCCCACGGTGGGCCGCTCGACCCGGTCGGCATCGCCGGGCCGTACGCCGTCTTCGGACCGGACGGTGGCGTGATCGCTATCGTCAGCGAGCGGGACGGCCGGGCCCGCGCGGAGATCGTGCTCGCCCCGGCCTGACCGGGCCGCCGGCCGGTCCGGTCGGACGGTGCGGCGGGAGCGGGCGCGACAACGACGGCCGGGACGACCGGCGGGTGGGTACGGGTGGGAGCCGGTCAGTGGCGGAGCAGGGAAGGAGCGGCATGCAGCGGTGGCGGGGGTACGAGGCGGCACCCGGTGACTGGGGGCGGTCGGTCGTCACCATCGGCGTCTTCGACGGCGTGCACCAGGGACACCAGGCGACCATCGGACACGCCGTGGCGCGGGCCCGGGAACTGGGCGTCCGGTCGGTGGTGGTGACCTTCGACCCGCACCCGGCCGAGGTGGTCCGACCCGGATCGCATCCGGCCGTGCTCACCGAGCCCACCCGCAAGGCGGAGCTGATCGAGGCGCTCGGGGTCGACGTGCTCTGTGTGGTGCCGTTCACCGCCGAGCTGTCCCGGCTGCCGGCCGAGGCGTTCGTGCACGACATCCTGGTCGAACACCTGCACGCCATGCTGGTCGTGGTGGGGGACAACTTCCGCTTCGGGCACCGGGCCGCCGGGAACGTGGCGCTGCTCGAACAGCTCGGCGGGACCTTCGGCTTCGGGGTGGAGAACGCCCCGCTGGTCACCGCCGACGGCACGGTCTTCTCCTCGACGTACATCCGGGCCCGGATCGAGGCCGGGGACGTGGCGGCGGCGGCGGCCGTGCTCGGCCGGCCGCACCGGCTCGAAGGGGTCGTGGTGCTGGGTGACCAGCGTGGCCGGGAGCTGGGCTTCCCCACCGCCAACCTGCTCTGCCCGCCGCACACGGCGGTGCCCGCCGACGGGGTCTACGCCGGCTGGCTGGTGCGCCGGGGGACCGAGCGGCTGCCGGCGGCCATCTCGATCGGCACCAACCCGACGTTCGCCGGCCGGGAGCGCCGGGTCGAGGCGCACGTGTTGGACTTCGCCGGCGACCTGTACGGCGAGCGGGTCGCCCTCGACTTCGCCGCCCACCTGCGCGGCCAGATCCGGTACGACGCGATCGAACCGCTGCTCGTGCAGATGGCCGAGGACGTCGCGCGGACCCGGCTGGCGGTCGCCTGACCGGCCCGGCGGGCGGGGTGGGCGGGCCGCCGACGCCCGCCGCGTGGGCCTTGACCGGGCGCTTCCGCGACGGGCTGGTAGTGTGGCGGTGACGTCGGATGACCGACGCGGGGCCTCGCGTGCCTGCACGACGCCGCGGGTGCGAGGTTCGTCCGTCCCGGTCCGTTCGGACCCGAACGACGGACATCAGTTGTCAACCCACCGAAACAGGGAGAACATGGCGCTCGACCAGGAAGCCAAGGCCAAGATCCGCACGGAGTACGCGACCGCCGAGGGCGACACCGGTTCGCCGGAGGTCCAGGTCGCGGTCCTCACCAAGCGGATCGCGGAGCTGACCGAGCACCTGAAGGTGCACAAGCACGACCACCACAGCCGCCGGGGGCTGCTGCTGCTGGTCGGTCGGCGCCGTCGGCTGCTCAACTACGTCCAGAAGAAGGACATCAGTCGCTACCGGTCGCTGATCGAGCGGCTCGGCCTGCGCCGATGACGTGACGGGGGAGTGGCCACCGGGCCGCTCCCCCGCTCGGCACCACCAGAAGAAGAGGGTCGCGCGACCACCCGAGAGGGAGCCGGTCAGCGTACCGGTCTCCGGTAGTGGCCCCCGGGCATCCCGGCATCATGCCGGCCACCCGGGCGCTTCGATCGAAGACCGGCCGTCTGAGCAGCTCCGGTGTCGTGCGCCCACGACGCGAAGGAGTACCGCCGCACATGACCGAGACCAACCTCGGCACCGAATCCCGCACCGCCGTGATCGACAACGGGTCCTTCGGTACCCGCGAGATCACTTTCTCCACCGGTCGGCTGGCCCGCCAGGCCGCCGGTTCCGTCATCGCCCAGCTGGGCGAGACGGTCGTCCTCTCCGCCACCACCGCCGGTAAGCACCCGAAGGAGCAGTTCGACTTCTTCCCGCTGACCGTCGACGTCGAGGAGCGGATGTACGCCGCGGGCCGCATCCCCGGCTCGTTCTTCCGCCGTGAGGGTCGGCCCAGCGAGGACGCGATCCTCACCTGCCGGCTGATCGACCGGCCGCTGCGCCCGTCGTTCGTCAAGGGCCTGCGCAACGAGGTCCAGGTCGTCGAGACCGTCCTCGCGCTCGACCCGCAGCACCCGTACGACGTGGTGGCCATCAACGCGGCCTCGATGTCGACGAAGCTGTCCGGCCTGCCGTTCTCCGGCCCGATCGGGGCGACCCGGGTCGCGCACGTCGACGGCCAGTGGGTGGCCTTCCCGACCCTGGAGGAGCTGGCCCGCGCCACCTTCGACATGGTGGTGGCCGGCCGCACGCTCGACGACGGCGACGTCGCGATCATGATGGTCGAGGCCGAGGCGACGCCGAACGCCGTCGCCCTCATCGCGGGCGGCGCGACCGCCCCGACCGAGGAGATCGTCGCCAGCGGCCTGGAGGCCGCCAAGCCGGCGATCCGCGAGCTGTGCCGGGCGCAGAGCGAGCTGGCCGAGGTCGCCGCCAAGCCGGTCACCGAGTTCCCGGTCTTCCTGGACTACCAGGACGACATTTACCAGGCGGTGGCCGAGCTGGTCCGCGCCGAGGTGGCCGAGGCGCTCCAGATCGCCGGCAAGGCCGACCGCGAGGAGGCCCTGGACCGGATCAAGGCCAAGGTCGCCGAGGAGCTGGGCAGCCGGTTCGAGGGCCGGGAGAAGGAGCTGTCCGCGGCGTTCCGGTCGCTGACCAAGTCCGAGGTCCGCAACCGGGTGCTGCGCGAGCAGGTCCGCATCGACGGCCGGGGTCCGCGTGACATCCGGGCGCTCACCGCCGAGGTCGGCGTGCTGCCCCGGGTGCACGGCTCCGCGCTGTTCGAGCGGGGCGAGACCCAGATCCTCGGGGTCACCACGCTGAACATGCTCCGGATGGAGCAGATGGTGGACACCCTCTCCCCGGAGAACCGCAAGCGTTACATGCACAACTACAACTTCCCGCCGTACTCGACCGGGGAGACCGGCCGGGTCGGCTCGCCGAAGCGGCGGGAGATCGGCCACGGCGCGCTGGCCGAGCGGGCCCTGCTGCCGGTGCTGCCGTCGCGCGAGGAGTTCCCGTACGCGATCCGGCAGGTGTCCGAGGCGCTCGGCTCCAACGGCTCGACGTCGATGGGTTCGGTCTGCGCCTCGACGTTGGCGCTGCTGTCGGCCGGTGTGCCGCTCAAGGCGCCGGTGGCCGGCATCGCGATGGGCCTCATCTCCGACGAGGTCGACGGCAAGACCCAGTACGTGACGCTGACCGACATCCTCGGTGCCGAGGACGCGTTCGGTGACATGGACTTCAAGGTCGCCGGCACGCCGGAGTTCGTCACCGCGCTCCAGCTCGACACCAAGCTCAACGGCATCCCGTCGGATGTGCTCGCCGCCGCGCTCCAGCAGGCGAACGAGGCCCGGCAGACCATCCTCGGCGTGATGCAGGCGGCGATCGAGGCCCCGGCCGAGATGTCGGACTACGCGCCGCGGGTCACCACCGTCAAGATCCCGGTGGACAAGATCGGCATGGTGATCGGCCCGAAGGGGCAGACCATCAACGCCATCCAGGACGAGACCGGCGCCGAGATCTCCATCGAGGACGACGGCACGATCTACGTCGGCGCGACCAACGGCCCGTCGGCGCAGGCCGCCGTGGACCGGATCAACGGGATCGCCAACCCGACCCTGCCCAAGGCCGGCGAGCGGTTCCTCGGCACGGTGGTCAAGACCGCCGCGTTCGGCGCGTTCATCTCGCTGCTGCCCGGCCGCGACGGCCTGCTGCACATCTCCAAGGTGGGCGACGGCAAGCGGGTCGAGCGGGTCGAGGACTTCCTCAACGTCGGCGACAGGGTCGAGGTGGAGATCGCGGACATCGACGCCCGCGGCAAGATCTACCTGGACAAGGTCCGGCCGGAGGGCGCCGAGGCGCCGGCCGCCGGTGAGGCCGGCGAGGCCGCCGGTGGCGACCGGCCGGCGGGTCGGGGCGGTGACCGGGGTCCGCGTGACCGTGGTGACCGTGGTGGCGACCGGGGCGGTCGTGCCCCGGAGCGTGGCGAGCGCGGCCCGGGTGGCGGCGAGGGTGGCGACGGCGGCGAGCGTCCGCGTCGGCGTACCCGGCACAGCTGAGCAGTGACCGGCCGGGTGACGACGACGTCGTCACCCGGCCGGTGTGTCTCCCTCCACCCCTCGTCGCACGGAGAGCAGGTTTGCGTGAGCCGTTCGCCGTTCCCCCCGGCTCGACGGCCGGTGGCCCCGCCTGACGTCCGCCGGCACGCCACCACCGGCCAGCCCGGCCGCGCCGGTACGGCGTCCCGGGCGGTCACCCGCACGATCAGTGACGACCCGTTGGGTGGCACGGTGCGGCGGACCGTCATGCCGAGCGGGCTGCGGGTGCTCACCGAGGCGATCCCGACGATGCGCAGCGTCTCGTTCGGCATCTGGGTCACCGTCGGTTCGCGGGACGAGACCGGTCCGCAGGCCGGTGCGGCGCACTTCCTGGAGCACCTGCTGTTCAAGGGCACCCACAAGCGCACCGCCCTGGAGATCTCCTCCGAGATCGAGGCGGTGGGTGGCGAGACCAACGCCTTCACCACCAAGGAATACACCTGCTACTACGCGCGGGTCCTCGACGAGGACCTGCCGTTGGCCATCGACGTGATGTGCGACGCGGTCGCCGACTCGCTGCTGGAGCCGGCCGACGTGGAGACCGAACGCGGGGTCATCCTCGAAGAGATCGCCATGCACGACGACGAGCCCGGCGACGAGGTGCACGACCTGTTCGCCCGCGCCGTCTACGGCGACCACCCCCTCGGCCGGTTGATCTCCGGCACCGAGGAGACGGTCACCCCGATGACCCGTAGGCAGATCCAGAGCTTCTACCGCCGCCGCTACACCGCGCCGCAGATCGTGATCGCCGCCGCCGGCAACCTCGACCACGCCGCCGTGGTCCGGCTGGTCCGCCAGGCGCTGCACGGCACCCCGCTGGACACCGACCCGGCCGAGCCGGGCACCCCCCGGCCGACCACCCCGACGGTACGCACGAAGCCGGCCACCGTCCTGGTCGAGCCGAAGGAGACCGAGCAGGCGCACGTCATCCTCGGCTGCCCCGGCATCGACCGGGTCGACGAGCGGCGGTTCGCCCTCGGGGTGCTCAACAACGTCCTCGGCGGCGGGATGTCCAGCCGGCTGTTCCAGGAGATCCGGGAACGCCGTGGCCTGGCCTACTCGGTCTACTCCTACGCCAGCCAGTACGCCGACAGCGGCCTGTTCGCCGTCTACGCCGGCTGCGCGCCGGGCAAGGTCGACGAGGTGCTCCAGCTGACCCGCGCCGAGCTGGCCCGGGTGGCCGCCGACGGGCTCACCGAAGCGGAGGTGGCCCGGGGCAAGGGGATGAGCAAGGGTTCGTTCGTGCTGGGCCTGGAGGACACCGGTTCCCGGATGAGCCGGCTGGCCAAGGGCGAGCTGCTCTACGGCGATCTGATGCCGGTGGACGAGCTGCTGGCCCGGGTCGACGCGGTGACCGTGGCCGACGTGAACACCCTGGCCGCCGAGCTGCTGAGCCGGCCGATGTCGCTGGCGGTGGTCGGCCCGTTCGGGGAGCACGACTTCGCCGGCTGAGCCTGCCGCCGGCCGACCCGTTCCCGGCCGCGCGGTGCCGTGGGTGACGTCGGCCCGACCGGCCGGCGTCCGGACGGGCACCGGCTCGCGGTCGGGTCCCGGCCGGGACCGGCCGGTGGGACGGTGGTGGTCCGACGGTGGCCCGCGTCCCGATTGGGATAGGTTGTGCCGCGTGACTGACGAGCAGGAGCAGGGCCGCGACGGGTCGATCCGGGTCGGTGTGCTGGGTGCCCGGGGCCGGATGGGCGCCGAGGTGTGCCGGGCGGTCGACGGGGCCGACGACCTGGCGCTGGTGGCGGCGGTCGACCAGGGCGACGAGTTGGCCGGGGCCGAGGCCGCCGAGGTGGTCGTCGACTTCACCACCCCGGACGTGGTCATGGACAACCTGCGCTGGTGCGTCGACCGGGGTGTGCACGCGGTGGTCGGCACCACCGGCTTCACCCGGGCGCGGCTGGAGCAGGTGCGCGGCTGGCTGGCCGACCGGCCCGACGTCGGGGTGGTGATCGCCCCCAACTTCGGCATCGGCGCGGTCCTGATGATGCAGTTCGCCGCCCGCGCGGCCCGGCACTTCGAGTCCGTGGAGATCATCGAGCAGCACCACCCACGCAAGCTCGACGCGCCGAGCGGCACCGCCACCCACACCGCCCGGCTGGTCGCGCAGGCCCGCGCCGAGGCCGGTCTCGGCCCGATGCCGGACGCCACCAAGGACGAGGTGCCGGGGGCGCGGGGCGCCGACATCGACGGGGTACGCGTGCACGCGGTCCGCGCCACCGGCCTGCTCGCCCACCAGGAGGTGCTGTTCGGCACTCTCGGCGAGACGCTGACCATCCGGCACGACTCGTACGACCGGGTGTCGTTCATGCCCGGGGTGCTGCTGGCAGTGCGGGCGGTCCGGCAGCGGCCCGGGCTGACCGTCGGCCTGGACGCCCTGCTCGACTAGCCTCACCTCACTCACTGCCCAGCCCAGCCCGCGTAGCTCAGCCGCGCGCCGCGTAGCTCAGCCGCGCAGCCCGCGTCTCGGCCGGCGTGTCCGGGCCTGATGTGGAGCGGCGGGGCACGCCGGGTGGGGGCACGGACCGCGGGCGGAGCCGGGTGCCGTGGGTGGTGTCGGCCAATTCGTTTGGCGGTGCGCCGGGCCGGCCCTAGGCTGCCCCGGTGCTGGATTCCGGATTCACCGATCGGACCGGGCGGCGGGTCACCCTGCGTCCCGTGGACGACGACAACTGGCGGGCGGTGGCCGACCTGGCCCCCCGTGACGACCAACGCGACTGGGTGCCGGCACTGGCGGCCCGCTACCTGCTGCTGACCATGCGTTCCGACGTCTGGACGTCGTTGGCCGTGTACGCCGACGACGCAGTTGCCGGTCACGTCATGTGGGGCGTGGACGACGACGGGTCGCGGTGGATCGGTGGGATGGTGGTCGACGCCGCCGAGCAGGGCCGGGGGGTGGGCCGGGCCGCCGTGCGCACCCTCGCCGACTGGCTGGCCGGGCCGGACGCCACCCACCCCGTCCGGTTGTCGTACCACCCCGGCAACACGGCTGCCGCCGGGCTCTACACCTCGCTGGGTTTCGCCCCCACCGGCGTGCTGGAGGACGACGAACTGGTCGCCGAGCTGCGCCGCTGACCCCGGCGGCGTCACTCCTGCTCGATCACCGACAGGATGTTGCCGGCCGGGTCGGTGAACCAGGCGATCGTCGGCCCGTTGTCACGCATGATCCCCCGGTCGTCCTGCGGCAACCCCGGGTAGCGCGCGAACCGCACCCCCCGGGCGGTCAGCTCGTCGACCGCCCGGTCGACGTCGGCCACCGGGAAGTTGAGCACCGTGAACGTCGCCGGCACGTGGTCGGCCTTGGGATAGACCACCACGTCCCGGTCGCCGGCCAGGTGCAGCATCAGCAGCCCACCGGGGCCGCCGAGCTGCGACACCCGCAGGTCGAGGGTGCCGGCGTAGAACTCCCGGGCCCGGTCGGTGTCGTCGGCCGAGAACCCGCTGAACGCCTTCGTGTCCCGGAACATGCCCGTCTCCCTCACCGTCGGTGGCACCCCGCCGCCTCCGGTCTACCAGGGTGGACCGACAGATTCGGCCGGTTCAGGGCGGGCCGACAGATTCGGCCGGTTCAGGGCGGGCCGACAGATTCGGCCGGTTCAGGGCGTGTCGGTCGGCTCCGGCGCGGGTGTGTCGTCCGGTTCGGTGGGGACCGCGACGTGCAGCCGTACCTGGGGGACGAGCATGTCGTCGACGTCCAGCGCGCGGGCCGCGCCGTCCGGCTCCCACCCGGTGCTGGTGAGGAACTTACGGGTCGCCTCGTCGCCGTCGAACGCCCAGGCCACCGCGTGGGTGAACCCGTCGGCCCGCCAGCCGTCCACGGCGGCGGAGAGCAGCCGGCTGCCGTGCCCACGCCGCCCCCAGCGCGGCTCCACCAGCAGGTCGGTCACCGCGACCACCCCGGCGCCCAGCGCCGTGGCCGGCTCGCCCGGGGCGAGCGCCTCGGCGTCCGCCGGCCCGGAAGCCGCGAACCCCACCAGATAGGATTGCTCGGCCTGTTCCACGGCGACGAGCACCCGGTGCGCGGCCGAGGGCGGCTCCTGCACCGCCGCGCTCCACCGCCGGGCGAGCCACGCCTCGTCCAGGTTGTCGAGCACGTGCCGGGGCAGCAGCCGACGGTACGCGACCCGCCAGGTCGCGAGCTGCACACGGGCGATCTCGGCGGCGTCCTCCGGACGCGCCGGGCGGACGAACCCCAGAGCCATGGCACGAAAGCCTAGGCCACAGCGAGGGAGACGACGGTGGCGCAGGGGGCCAGGCGGACGACCGGGCAGGTCGTCGCGGTGGTGGTGCTCGCCGTCGCGGTGGCCGCCTTCCTCTCCGTGGCGGCCGTCCGGCACGGCTTTTTCGACCTGAAGGTCTACTACGGCGCGCTGACCTTCTGGGTGCACGACCACGGCGAGATCTACGACTACCTCAAGCCCGGCACCCAGTACGGTTTCACCTACCCGCCGTTCGCCGCGCTGGTGATGCTGCCGATGGCGTACCTGCCGTGGCCGGTGGCGATCACCGTCAGCGTGGCCGCCACGGTGGTGGTCAGCGCGGTGCTGGTCTGGTGGCTGCTCGACCCGGTCGCCAGGCGGGCCGGCTGGACCCGCTGGTTCGTCCTGGCGGTGGCGCTCTGTCTGGCCGCCGCGTTCGAGCCGATGCGCGAGACGGTCAACTTCGGCCAGGTCAACATGCTGCTGCTCTTCCTGGTGGCGGTGGACCTGCTGCGGCTGCTGCCGGCCGGCAACCGGTGGGCCGGGGTGGGCATCGGGCTGGCCACCGCGATCAAGCTGACCCCGGGCGTCTTCATCGTCTACCTGCTGATCACCAGGCGCTTCCGGGCCGCCGCCACCGCCGTCGCCGCCTCGGCCGCCGCCACGCTGCTCGCCGCCGCCCTCTTCCCCGACGCCACCCGGGAGTTCTGGACGTCGGCGCTGTGGAACACCGACCGGGTGGGCGAGCTGGCGTTCGTGTCCAACCAGTCGCTGCGCGGGGTGGTGGCCCGGCTGAACCCGGAGCATCCGAGCACCCTGGCCTGGTTGGCGCTGGTGCTGGTCACCCTGGCCGTCTGGGCCTGGCGCTGCCGGGCCGCCGTGGCGCTCGGCGACGAGGCCACCGGGCTGGCGTTGACCGGCGCGCTGATGTGCCTGGTCAGCCCGGTCACCTGGGTGCACCACCTGGTCTGGTTGATCCCGGCGCTGATCCTGCTGGTCGACAACGCCGTCGCCGCGCGTGCCGGCAGCCTGCGACGGCGGGCGCTGCTGGCCCTCGCGGTGGTCTGCTACCTGCTGCTGTGCAGCCGGATCGTCTGGGCCTGGGAGAAGGACTTCACCGGGGTCACCGGCTTCCTGGGCAGCAACACCTACGTCTGGATCAGCCTCGCGCTGCTGGCGCTGCTGCCGATCCGCACCTGGGCCGCCCCGGTCGGCGGCCGGCCGGGCGGCCCGTCGGGGCCCACCGGCCGGGATGGGACGACCCGGCCTGCCGGCCCGCCCGGTGCGGTGGTCCGGCCGGCCGGGTCAGCCGGGGAGCCGGCCGGTGTAACGCAGTTCGTCGAGGTGGACCGGGGGTCCGCCGCCGGCCAGCGGCACCCGGTAGCGGGACCGCTCACCGTCGGCTGACAGGCCGGCCCGCTCGTAGAACCGGCGGGCCCGGACGTTGTCGGCCAGCACCCACACCCGGTACTCCCGCCAGCCGTTGGCCGCCAGCCCGTCCCGGGCGGCGGCGAACAGCGCCTGCGCGGTGCCGTCACCCCAGCGCGCCGGCTCCACGTAGATCGCCAGCACCTCGCCGTACGTCGGGTCCAGGTCGCCCCGGTCCTGGTTGTTGCGGTACGGGCCGAAGGTGGTGAACCCGGACGGCACCCCGTCGACCTCGGCGAGCAGGGTGGTGAACGGGTGCTCCGGGTCGGCGGTGCCCACGTCCCGTCGGCGCTGCGCCCAGGCCACCGGGTTGAGCCGGACCAGCACCTCGGCCGGCATGATGCCGGCGTAACCGGCCTGCCAGCCGTGGATGTGCACCCGGGCGATCGCCTCGGCGTCGTCCGGCTCCTCGCGACGGATGGTGAGCATGTGTCCGTTCTATGCCTCGACGGGCGGTCGGTCCAGCGTCCGCTCCGGTGTCGTACCGTTGGTCTAGGGTCGTCGGCGATGGTCGCACCGGAATCGCTCTCGCTCGCCCAGGCCCGGCGGCTGACGCTCGCCGCCCAGGGGTTCGCCGACCCGACGCCCACCGGGGCACCCACCCGCCGGCACCTGCGCCGGGTGCTCGACCGGGTCGGGTTGATCCAGATGGATTCGGTCAACGTGCTGCAACGCGCGCACTACCTGCCGCTCTACAGCCGGCTCGGGCCCTATCCGACCGCCCTGCTCGACACCGCCGCCTACCGCCGCCCCCGGGAGCTGTTCGAATACTGGGGGCACGAGGCGTCCCTGGTGCCGGTGGGGCTGCACCCCGCGCTGCGCTGGCGGATGGCCAAGGCCCGCGACGACGCCTGGGGCGGGATGCGGCGGATCGCCGAGGAGCAGCCCGACCTGGTCGCCTGGGTCCGTGACGAGGTCGCCGCGCGGGGGCCGCTGACCGCCGCCGAGATCGAGCACGACGCGCCCCGGGAGACCGGCCACTGGGGCTGGAACTGGTCGGCGGTGAAGCGGGCCCTGGAGTTCCTCTTCTGGGCCGGCGAGGTCACCGCCGCCGACCGGACGCCCTCCTTCGCCCGCCGCTACGACCTGCCCGAACGGGTGCTGCCGGCGGCCGTGCTCGACGCGCCCACGCCGACCGACGCCGAGGCGTACCGGACCCTGGTCGCGGTGGCCGCCCGGTCGCTGGGGGTGGCCGCCGAGCCGGAGCTGCGGGACTACTTCCGGCTCCCGCTGGCCGGTGCCCGGCAGGCCGTCGCCGAGCTGGTCGAGGCCGGTGAGCTGGTGCCGGTGACGGTGCAGGGGTGGCGGCAGCCGGCCTGGCGGCACGTCGACGCCCGGCTGCCCCGCTGGGTCCGGGGCAACACCCTGGTCAGCCCGTTCGACCCGCTGGTCTGGGAGCGGGCCCGCACCGAACGGCTGTTCGGCTTCGCCTACCGGATCGAGATCTACGTGCCGGCCGCGCAGCGGGTGCACGGCTACTACGTGCTGCCGTTCCTGCAGGGGGAACGGTTCACCGCCCGGGTCGACCTCAAGGCCGACCGCAAGGCCGGGGTGCTGCTGGTGCCGGCGGCCTGGCAGGAGCCCGGCGTCGACCCGGGGGAGACCGCCGTCGCGCTCGCCGCCGAGCTGCGTCGGCTCGCCGGTTGGCTCGGCCTGGACGCGGTCGCCCCACCTGCGGCGGGTGACCTGGCCGCCCCGCTGGCCGCCGCGTTGCGCAGCCTCACCGGTGTACCGTGAGGCCGTGACGAGCGTTGACGGGCCGACCGGGCCGAGCCGGTCGGGGCAGGGCACCGATCCGACGTCGACCGGTTCCGCGCCGGCCGGCACCACCCACACGCTGAGCGACCCGTACCCCGTGGGCACGCCAACCGGTCCGTACCCCGTCGGCACGCCGACCGACCCGGCCGCCGTCCACGGGCACCCGCACCCGGGGGTGGGCGGAAACGTCGAGGGGCTGCCCCCCGGCTCCTGGTCGGCGGGGCCGCCGGTGGCGTGGCAGCAGCCCGAGCCGGACCGGCTCACCCGCTTCGTGCTCCGGCTGCACGCCCGTTCGCCGCGCTGGGCGGCCCCGCTGGCCGCCCTGGGCTGCGTCGGCGCCGGGATGGCGTACGCGCTGGTCAGTGACCCGACCACCAGTGACCCGGACGCCCCGCCGAGCTGCCTGCTCAAGCTGACCACCGGGCTGGACTGTCCGGGTTGCGGGGGCACCCGCGCGCTGTGGTACCTCCTGCACGCCGACCTGCCCGCCGCCGCCCGGCACCACGTCGTCTTCGTCTTCGCGGTGCCCTTCCTGGCCTACCTCTTCGTCGCCTGGGCCGGTAAGCAGGCGTTCGGGTGGCGGCTGCCCGAGCTGCGGCTCAGCTCCCCGGTGATCGGCGGGTTCCTCGCCGTCTGGCTGGCCTTCTCGGTGCTGCGCAACCTGCCCTGGCCCCCGTTCACCGCCCTCTACGTCTGACCCGGCCGCGCCGGGCAGCCCCCGTCGCCGGCCCGACCGTGACACACCGGGGCGGGCGGTCGGCTGCGACGACGTCACCCGGTGGCCCCGGTGCGAGACCTTGGCCACCCGCCGGCCGCCCGGAACCCGCACCATCGGTGATCGCGCTGGTCAGGGGCGGCGGCCCGGGTTTCCCCGCAGCCCACCCGGCCACTACAGTCGCAGGAATGCCGGAGATGGTGCAGCCCCAGGTGCAGCTGATCGCGTGGACCCAGTTCCAGGCCCCCGACGACGTGCCGTGGTCGACCGACGCCGAGGGCGGCCAGGCGCTCGCCGAGTTCGCCGGCCGGGCCTGCTACCAGAGCTGGAAGAAGCCGAACCCGGCGACCGCCACCAACGCCGGCTACCTGGCGCACATCCTGGAGGTCGGGCACCTGTCGGTGCTGGAGCACGGCAGCGTGACCTTCTACTTCACCGGGGTGTCCCGCTCGTTCACCCACGAGCTGATCCGGCACCGGCACTTCTCCTACTCCCAGCTCTCCCAGCGCTACGTCCCGGAGCGGGACGCGGCGATGGTCGAGCCGGCGGTGATCGCCGACGACCCGGAGCTGCACAAGCGGTTCGTCGAGGCGGCCGAGGCGAGCGTCCGGGCGTACACCGAGCTGCTGGAGGGGCTGGAGCAGCGGTTCGCCGACGAACCCAACCCGACGCTGCGCCGCAAGCAGGCCCGGCAGGCGGCCCGGGCGGTGCTGCCCAACGCCACCGAGACCCGGATCGTGGTCACCGGCAACTACCGCGCCTGGCGGCACTTCATCGGGATGCGGGCCACCGAACACGCCGACGTGGAGATCCGTGAGCTGGCCGTGGAGTGCCTGCGGCAGCTCCAGCGGGTGGCCCCGAACGTGTTCGCCGACTTCGCCGTCACCACCCTGCCCGACGGCACCGAGGTGGCGACGAGCCCGCACGCACAGCTGTCCTGAGCCCTTCCCCACCGGACGTCCGGTGCTCGTCCGCTAGGTTGTGAGCATGACGCACGACCACCCTGCCACCCCCGACCGGGGCCTGTCGCGCCCGTTCGGGCGACTGCTCACCGCGATGGTGACCCCGTTCACCGCCGATGGCTCCCTGCATCTCGACGGCGCCGTCCAGCTGGCGACGTACCTCGTCGACGAGCAGGGCAACGACGCGCTGGTGATCAACGGCACCACCGGCGAGTCACCGACCACCACGGACGCGGAGAAGGACGCCCTGCTCCGGGCGGTGGTGGAGGCGGTCGGCGACCGGGCCCAGGTGGTGGCCGGCGTCGGCACCAACGACACCCGACACACCATCGAGCTGGCCGCCGCGGCGGAGAAGGCCGGCGCGCACGGCCTGCTGGTGGTGACGCCGTACTACAACAAGCCGCCGCAGCGGGGCCTGCTGCGGCACTTCACCGCGGTCGCCGACGGCACCAGCCTGCCGATCATGCTCTACGACGTGCCACACCGCACCGGGTTGGCCGTCGAGACCGAGACGCTGGTGCGGCTGGCCGAACACGAACGGATCGTCGCGGTCAAGGACGCCAAGGGTGACCTGACCGCCACCAGTTGGGTGACCAGCCGCACCGACCTCGCCTTCTACAGCGGCGAGGACTCGCTCACCCTGCCTACCCTGGCGATCGGCGGGGTCGGCCTGGTCGGCACCTCGACCCACTTCACCGGCGCGCTCGTCAAGCAGATGATCGAGGCGTACGACGCGGGCGACTCCGGCACGGCACTGACCCTGCACCGGCGGCTGATGCCGCTGCTCACCGGGATCTTCCGCAGCCCGGGCACCATCCTGGTGAAGGCGGGCCTGAACGTGTCGGGCCTGCCCGCCGGGCCGGTGCGGCCGCCGCTGGCGGACGCCACCGACGACGAACTGGCCCTGCTGCGCGCGGACTGCGCGGCGGCGGGCCTGGACCTGCCCGAATGACCGAACGACACGACGGACGCCGGGTTACGGCGTCGCAGAATGAGGTGGACGCGTGACCGAGGCGCAATTCGAGGGTGAACTGCCCCCGCCGCTGCCCGAGGGCGGGCTGCGGATCATCCCGCTCGGCGGACTCGGTGCCATCGGTCGGAACATGACCGTCTTCGAGTACGACGGCAAGCTGCTCATCGTCGACTGTGGGGTGCTCTTCCCCGACGTCGAGCAGCCCGGCGTGGACCTGATCCTGCCCGACTTCGGGCCGATCCTGGACCGGCTGGCCGACGTGCAGGCGATCGTGCTGACCCATGGCCACGAGGACCACATCGGCGCGGTGCCGTACCTGCTCGCCCACAAGCCGGACATCCCCCTGGTCGGCTCCCAGTTCACCCTCGCCCTGGTCGAGGCGAAGCTGGCCGAGCGGCGGATCCAGCCCTACACGCTCACCGTCCGGGAGGGCGGCCGGGAGCGGCTGGGCCCGTTCGAGTGCGAATTCTTCGCGGTCAACCACTCGATCCCGGACGCGCTCGCGGTGGCCGTGCGTACCCCGGCGGGCCTGGTGCTGCACACCGGTGACTTCAAGATGGACCAGCTCCCGCTGGACGGCCGGATCACCGACCTGGCCGGCTTCGCCCGGCTCGGTGCGGAGGGTGTCGACCTGCTCCTGTCGGACTCCACCAACGCCGAGATCCCCGGTTTCGTCACCCCGGAACGGGAGATCGGGCCGGTGCTCGACTCGATCTTCGCGAAGGCGAAGGGGCGGATCATCGTCGCCTCGTTCGCCTCGCACGTGCACCGGGTGCAGCAGGTCTTCGACTCGGCGCTGGAGCACGGCCGCAAGGTGGCGCTGATCGGCCGGTCGATGGTCCGCAACATGGGCATCGCCCGCGACCTCGGCCTGCTCAACATCCCGGCCGGCCTGGTCATCGGGATCGAGGAAGCCACCACGCTGCCGCCCGACCAGATCGTGCTGATGTCCACCGGTTCGCAGGGTGAGCCGATGAGCGCCCTGGGCCGGATGGCCAGCGGCGACCACCGGCACATCACCATCGCCCCCGGCGACACCGTCGTGCTCGCCTCGTCGCTGGTCCCCGGCAACGAGACCTCGGTCTACCGGGTGATCAACCGGCTGGCCCGGGCCGGCGCGGTGGTGGTGCACAAGGACGTCGCCAAGGTGCACGTCTCCGGGCACGCCCCCGCCGGTGAACTGCTCTACCTGCTCAACGTGGTGCGGCCGAGCAACCTGATGCCGGTGCACGGCGAGTGGCGGCACCTGCGGGCGCACGCGCGGCTCGGCATCGAGTCCGGCGTCGCCCCGGACCGGGTGGTGATCTGCGAGGACGGCGACGTCGTCGACCTGGTCGAGGGCCGGGCCAGTGTGGTCGGGCACGTGAAGAGCCGTTACGTCTACGTCGACGGTCTGGCCGTGGGCGACGTCAGCGAGTCGCTGCTCACCGAGCGGCGGATCCTCGGCGACGGCGGTTTCATCGCCACCACAGTGGTGGTCGACTCGGTCACCGGCAAGGTGGTCGCCGGCCCGACCCTGTCGGCGAAGGGCTTCTCCGAGGACCCGGCCGCGTTCAACCCGGTGATCCCGCTGGTCACCGAGGCGCTGAACCGGGCCGCCGCGGACGGCATCACCGATCCGCACCAGCTCCAACAGATCGTCCGACGCACCGTGGGGCGGTGGGTCAACGACGCGTACCGCCGCCGTCCGATGATCGTCCCGACCGTGGTCGAGGTCTGAGCGGGTTCCCCACCCGGACGCCGTGGGCCGGCCACCGTCGTGACGACGGTGGCCGGCCCGTTTGCCGGTGGGCTCAGCGGTGGCGCAGGGTGGCCACGATCAGGTTGGGGTCGGTCGCGGTGACGTAGGCGGCGCTGGCCACCAGGACCGTGTGCCCGCGTACGGCCACCGAGGTCGGGTTCTGGAGCCCGTCTGCACCGGTCAGCAGGGTCCGGGTCCGCCCGTCGTGGTCGATGCCGACCACCGTGTTGGGCCCGTTGAGGGCGGCGACGACCCGGCCGTCGGGGGCGAAGGCGAAGTCGTCGATGCCGACCAGCCCGGTCGCCCTGACCTCGACGGCACCCGGCCGGCCCGCCCGCAGCGGAATCCGCAGCAGGGTGCCCTGGTCCAGGTTGGTCGCCCAGACCGCGCCACCCCGGACCTTGACGCCGTTGACGCCGAGGAAACCGGTCGGGGCGAGCGCGGACGCCGACGACCAGACCCGGGCGGGACCACCGGCCAGCGGGACGGTCGAGATGGTGCCGCGCACCGAGTCGGTGACGTAGAACGTCCGGCTCGTCGGGTCGAGCGCCAGCCCGTTCGGCAGCCCGTCGGCCGGTAGCGCGGCGATCCGCCGGGGCGTCTGACCCGGCGGAATCCGGTACAGACCCGTGCTGGCGGCGTCGCCGCTGGCGTACAGGACATAGATCGTGCCGTCGTCGGTGCGGACGATGCCGCTGGTCAGGGCGAAACCGAGCACGGGGGTGGCGACGCCGCCGTCGGCCGGCGCGGCCAGGGTGGCCAGCACCCGGGTCCGGCCGGCCGGGTCGACGGCGGCGACCTGCCGGGCCGCCGCGAACGTGAGGTAGGCCGTGCCGTCGGGGCCCAGGGTGATGTTCTCCGGCAGTTGCCCCCGCGTCAGGTCGAAGTGGACCGCGATCCGTGCCGCCGGGGCCGACCGGGCCGGGGTGACGGCGGAGGCCGGGACGCCCGCCGACGCCGGGACCGCCGACGGTACGGCCAGGGCGCCGGCCGCCGCGGCGGCCACCGCGAGGGTGAGGATTCTTCTGCGCATGGTTCGTCCTTCTGGTGAGGGGCCCGGGAGTGGGCCCGGTTTCGGGCGCGGACGGTCCGGCACCTGGTCAGGTGCCCTCGTCTCGCGGTGTCGGCGCAGCGTCGACCGGCCGGCTCACGCCGGCCCGCCGGTGCGGGTGGGGCAGCAGAGCCGCTCTGCTGCCCGGGTGGGGCGCGGGGTCAGCCGGGCGCGGGCAACGGCTGCCGGTCGGCGGCCCGGCCGGTGACCGCCGTGTGCACGAGCAGCGTCATCGCCGCCTGGGACGGGGAACCCGGCGCGGTGGTGGCGACGACCAGCACCTGGTCGTCCTCGGTCCGCAGGGTCTGCTGGGTGACGGCCAGCACGCCCACCACCGGGTGTCGCATCTCGTAGCCGGCGTGGCCGCCGGCCTTGACCCGGTGGTCGGCCCACGCGGCGGCGAACTCGGGGCTGCGTACCGCCAGCTCGCCGACCAGCGCGGCGAGCAACGGGTCCGCCGGGTGCTGCCCGGAGGTCGCCCGCAGGGTCGCCACCACGGCTCGTGCCTTGGCCGGCCAGTCGACGTACAGGTCACGGGTGTGCGCGTCGAGGAAGATCAGCCGCGCCATGTTCGGCCGCCGGTCCGGCCGGTCCACCGCCGCCGGCTCCAGGTGCCCGGCGAAGAGGGCGTGCCCGGCGACGTTCCAGGCCAGCACGTCGAGGCGACGGCCGAGCACCAGCACGGGTACGTCGCCGAGTGCGGCGACCAGTTGCCGCACGGTCGGATCGACCCGCTCCGGCGGGGGCCGGCGGGCGACCGGGCGGCGGCCACCGGCGGCCAGCCCGGACAGGTGACGGCGTTCGGCGTCGTCGAGGCGCAGGGCCCGGCTGAGCGCGTCCAGCACCTCGGGGGAGGCGTTGGTGGCCAGGCCCTGCTCCAACCGGGCGTAGTAGGAGGCGCTGACCCCGGCCAGCAGGGCGAGCTCCTCCCGGCGCAGCCCCGGGACCCGTCGCCGTCCGCCGTAGGTGACCACCCCGGCTTCCTCGGGGCTGAGCCGGGAGCGGCGCGAGCGGAGGAACTCGCCGAGCTGTCCTGATGCCTGCATGACTCCCAGTATTGGCGGCGGCCACCCGGCCAACCACACCCTGTCAGGGGTAGCCAGGACGCCCGACTGCGTGACGGGATGGACACGGTCCGTCGATAAGTGTGGATCGGCTCATCCGGGCGGTACCCGTTTCCGTACCCCATCGCGGCGGGCGTACCCCGCGTCGGCCGGGAGGAGCATGACGGATGGACCGCAGACGGATGACAGCGATCGGCGTCGTGCTGGCGGCAGCGGGACTGACGGCGGCGGTCACCCTGCCGTCGTTCGCCGGGGACCAGGGCACGCCGAACGCCGGTGGGACCGGCCCGAAGGCCACCGGCGGGGTGGCTCCGGAGGTGGTGGACGCGCTCAGCCGTGACCTGCGGATCAGCCGGGACCAGGCGGTCCGGCGGTTGACCGCCGAGCAGCAGGCCACCGGGCGGTTGGCCCGGCTGCGGGCCGCCCTCGGCAACGACTACGGCGGGGCGTGGCTCAGCGACGACGGCTCCACCCTCAACGTGGCGGTCGCCGACCCGGCGCAGGCGCAGCGGGTCCGGGCCGCCGGTGCGGTGCCCAAGCCGGTGGACCGCGCGGTCACCGAGCTGGACGCGGCCAAGAGCCGGCTCGACTCGGTGGGTCGGCAGGCGTCCCCGGCGATCACCGGCTGGTACGTCGACGTCGCCACCAACTCCGTGGTGGTGCTCGCCCAGCCGGGTGCCGAGTCGCGGGCCCGCCGGTGGGCGGCGGGCAGCGGGGCCCCGGCCGGGGCGGTCCGGATCACCACCTCACGGGAGCAGCCGCGTCCACTGTTCGACCTGGTCGGCGGGGACCCGTTCTTCATCAACGACGTGGGCCGATGCTCGATCGGTTTCTCGGTGGTGGGCGGCTTCGTCACCGCCGGGCACTGTGGGCGGGTCGGCGACCGGACGACCGGCTTCAACCAGGCCCAGCAGGGCGTCTTCGCGGCGTCGTCGTTCCCCGGGGACGACTGGGCGGTCGTGCGCACGAACGGCCAGTGGACCCCGCAGGGGGTGGTCAACGACTTCAACGGCGGCGTGGTGCCGGTCAACGGTTCCACCGAGATGCCGGCCGGCGCGTCGATCTGCCGTTCCGGCTCCACCACGGGGGCCCGCTGCGGTGTCGTCCAGGCCCGCAACGCCACCGTGAACTATCCGGAGGGGACGGTCACCGGGCTGACCCGCACCGACGTGTGCGCCGAACCGGGTGACTCCGGCGGTTCGTGGATCTCCGGCGACCAGGCGCAGGGCGTCACCTCCGGCGGTTCCGGTGACTGCACCGTCGGCGGGGTCACCTTCTTCCAGCCGGTCAACGAGATCCTGGAGCGCAACAACCTGACCCTGGTGACCGCCGACGGCCGGCAGGACGCGCAGCCGCAGACCACCACCCGGATGCGGGCGCGGACCGCCGGGTCGGCGCGCTGACCGCACCACCCGCCGCGCCCCGCCCCCTGCCGCTGTCGACAGGCTGCGCCGGGGCCTCCGGTACCGCGACCCCCGACCCCCACCGCCCGGTGGTCGGGGGTCGCGCCGCGTCCGGGCCGCCCGGGGCGGCGGCACGGCGCTGGGCTGTTCGGGGGCTGGGCTGTTCGGCGCCGGGCGGGTCAGGGCAGGGCGGCGACGGCCCTGGCGTACGCGACGCCGGTGCTCACCGCCGCGTCGACCAGGATGCCGAGCTGCGTCGGGGCCACCCCGTGCGCCAGGTCGGTGGTGACGTCGCCGGCCAGCACCAGCTCACCGCCGGGCAGCTCGTGCACGTACGCCTTCGGCAGCAGCCGGTCGTGGTTCCAGGCGTTGCAGAACTCGTACGCCTCGGCGAGCCGTCCCGCCGCCAGCCGCCGGGCCGCCACCACCCGGGCGTGCAGGATCTCCCCGTGCCCGCCCAACAGGCGGAACTGCACCACCGCCTCGTCCCAGCGACCCACCACCACGCCTGCGGCGTCCACCGCGTACACGTCGCCCCGGACGTCCAGCACGGCGGTGAGCTGCGTCAGGCTCAGCGGGGCGGGCTCCTCGGCCGAGGGCAGGAACGGTTCGTCGTCGGGCTCGTCGACGCCGTCCGGCTCGGGCAGGGGCACCGGGTCACCGGGTCACCGGTCGGTCGTCCGGCCAGCCAGGCGGCGATCCGGCCGGCGTGGTGGCCGGTGCCGTTGCGGGCGTCGAAGCTGCCCGCCAACCGGGTCGCCTCGGCGGACAGGTCGGTGCCGAGGGCCGCCACGTCCAGCTCGGCGGCGGGCCGGTCGCCGTGGCCGGGACGGCGTACCCGTCGACCGTCCCGGCCGGCCTCGACGGCGAGCGCGCAGACCAGCGCCCCGGCGGCGGCGAACTCCATCGCCGACAGGTCGTCGTAGGGGTGGTCCAGCCGGGGCAGCTGCTCGGCGAGGATGTCCAAAGCCTGGTCCGGGTGCCCGGCCAACGCGCAGAACCGCAACTGCGCGGCCAGGTACGGCAACGCCGCCCGCTCCCGCCGGTGCCGCCGGTACGCCCGCAGGTGCGCCGTCGCGGCCCGTGCGGTCGCCCCGGTGCGCAGCCACGGCAGCAGCCCCACCGCGAGGGCCCGTTCCGGCTGGTCGGTGCAGTCGACCCCACCGTCGAGCGCGGGGCGCAGCGTGTCCAGTGCGGCCCGGTCGTCGCCCCAACCGGCGAGCAGGTCGGCGCGGCGTACCAGCAGGCAGCCGGGGCAACCGGCCTCCGGGTCCGCCTCGGCGGCCGTCCACCGCTCGTACCACTGGCGGGCGGTCGGCTCGTCGCCGCGGTGGTCGGCGAGCCGGCAGCGCAGCTGGGCGACCACACCCGCGTCCTCGCCGACCCGCCGGGCCAGCGCGTCGAGGAACGACTGCGCCTGGTCCAGCCCGATCCGGGGGGTGCCGATCGCCGCCTCCACCGCCTGCCGCAGGTGCCGCCGCAGCAGCTCCGCGTCGCCGGGCCGGCCGTCGAGCAGGTCGGGGGAGCCGTCGACGGCGGCCAGCAGGCGGCGTACCGGCTCGATGATCCGCCACCGCCCGCCGTGCCGCAGGTAGGCCGCCACCAGCGCGAACCGGGCGTCCAGGGCGGAGTGCGGGTCGCCGAGCGCGTCGGCGCGGGCGGCGATCCGGTCGAGTTCGGCCAGCCGGGCCTCGCCGTCGGGCAGATCCGCGGCCCCGGCGAGCGCGGACGCCAGGGTGGGATCGCGGCGGGCGGGTGGCCGGTCCGCCCCGGGGCGGAACCCGGCGGTCATCCGGGCGTCCCCCCGGGCAGCAGGCCGACGGCGGCGGCGAGCCGGCAGCCGGCGGTGATGCCGCAGTCGAGCAACTGGTCGAGCTGGTGCGGGGTGACCCCCCGTTCCAGGTCGGTGACCACCTCACCGCAGACCTGGGCCCGGCCGTCGTCGCCGACGTGCACGAACGCCTTGGGCCAGAGCTGGTCGTGGTTCCACGTGTTGCAGAACGTGTAGAGCGCCGGCACGTGGTCGATGCCGAAGGTAGGTGCCGTCACGGTGCGGATCTGGAGCAGTTCGTCGAGGGTGCCCCGGCGCAGGAACCAGATCAGGCTGTCGTCCCAGCGGCCCACCAGCTCCCCGTCGTCGTCGGTGACCACGGCGTACCCCCGGTGGGCCAGCACGGCGGCGACCAGGTCGGCGGTCAGCGGACGCAGGGCCTGCGGGTGACCCGCCAGCGGGTCCGGACGGTCCGCGAAAGCAGGCGACGCCATCGGGCATCCCTTCTGAGGCGAATAACACGTCTGCGGGCGTGGTACGCGCTGCGACGCGCGGACACGACCCGGAAAAGCGGCGGTCTGCCGGGTAACGCCGTTACGGTGACTCTATGGCGGGCCGTACCTCTCAGGCGAGTCGGCGACGCGGCGCGTCGCCGCGCGGTACCACGAACAGTCGTGCCCGTCAGCCGGCGAAGAAGACCACCCGGGCGACGGCGCGACGGCGTCCGGCCCCCCGGCCCGCTCCGGCGGCCTACCTGGGTCGTGCCGTCGGGGCACTGTGGATGGGTCTGGCGCACGGGGTCGGGTGGGGGTTCCGGGCCGCCGGTCGGCAGGCGGCCTCGGCCCGGGAGCTGGACCCGGAGCACCGCCGTGACGGTGCCGGGCTGCTGCTGTTCGGCCTGGCCATCCTCAGCGCGGTGGCGATCTGGTTCTCCGGCGCAGGCCCGTTCGGTGCGCGCCTGGCCGACACCGTGCGCCTGTTCCTGGGCGCGATCGCGGTGGTGGTGCCGGTGCTGCTGATGATCGGCGCGTGGCGGCTGATGCGTACCCCGGTGGACCCGGAGCACCGGGGGCGTGGCCTGATCGGCTGGGGTTCCATGCTGGTCGCCACGGCGGCGATGCTGCACATCGGACAGAATCCGGTCGACCCGGTGCAGCGCGACTACGCCGGTGGCCTGGTCGGCGCCGGGATCGGCGACCTGCTGGAGCGGGGGGTCACCGCGTGGGTGGCCATGCCGCTGCTGATTCTGCTGCTCGTCTTCGGCCTGCTGGTGGTCACCGCCACCCCGATCAACAAGATCCCGGAGCGGCTCGGTCTGCTCGCCGGCACGCTGGTCGCCCCGCCCGACGCCCCGGCGGAGGACGAGGAGCAGGAGGTGGCGGTCGCCCCGAAGCCGGCCCGCCGCCGGCCGGCCCGCAAGGCCGCCCCACCGCCGGTAGACCCGGACGACTTCGCCGACGTCGGCCCGGAGGTGGACCTCCAGGAGACGATCGTGCTGCCCCGCCGGCCGGCGAGCCGGGTGCCGGCCAGCCGCAAGCCGGTGGAGCCGCCGGAGCACTCCGCCCCGCCCACCCGGGCCGAGCAGCTCGCGCTGACCGGGCTGGCCGGCGACTATGCGCTGCCGCCGGCCAACATGCTCACCGGTGGCGCGGCCCCGAAGACCCGCAGCAAGGCCAACGACGAGGTGATCGCCGCGCTGACCGGCGTCTTCGACCAGTTCGGGGTGGACGCCGAGGTCACCGGCTTCACCCGGGGCCCGACCGTCACCCGTTACGAGGTCGAGCTGGGCCACGGGGTCAAGGTCGAGCGGATCACCCAGCTTTCCCGCAACATCGCGTACGCGGTGAAGTCGCCCGACGTGCGGATCCTCAGCCCCATCCCGGGCAAGAGCGCGGTCGGGGTGGAGATCCCCAACACCGACCCGGAGAACGTGGCCCTCGGTGACGTGCTGCGCTCCCGGGCCGCCACCAGCGACCACCACCCGATGGTGGTCGCCCTCGGCAAGGACATCGAGGGTGGCTTCGTGGTGGCCAACCTCGCGAAGATGCCGCACATCCTGATCGCGGGGGCCACCGGAGCCGGGAAATCCAGTTGTCTTAATACATTGTTGGTGTCCATTCTGACCCGGGCCACGCCGGACGAGGTGCGGCTGCTGCTGATCGACCCGAAGCGGGTCGAGATGACCGGGTACGAGGGCATCCCGCACCTGGTCACCCCGATCGTGACCAACCCCAAGAAGGCTGCCGACTCGCTGGAGTGGGTCGTCCGCGAGATGGACATGCGCTACGACGACCTGGCCGCCAACGGGGTCCGGCACGTCGACGACTTCAACCGCAAGGTACGCAACGGCGAGATCAAGGCCCCGCCGGGCAGCGAGCGGGAGATGCGGCCGTACCCGTACCTGCTGGTGATCGTGGACGAGCTGGCCGACCTGATGATGGTCGCCCCGCGCGACGTGGAGGACTCGGTCGTCCGGATCACCCAGCTGGCCCGCGCCGCCGGCATCCACCTGGTGCTGGCCACCCAGCGGCCGAGCGTCGACGTGGTGACCGGTCTGATCAAGGCGAACGTGCCGTCCCGGCTGGCGTTCGCCACCTCGTCGCTTGCCGACTCCCGGGTCATCCTCGACCAGCCGGGCGCGGAGAAGCTGCTCGGCCGGGGCGACGGGCTGTTCCTGCCGATGGGCGCGTCCAAGCCGGTCCGCATCCAGGGCGCCTGGGTGACCGAGCGCGAGATCGCCGACGTGGTGAAGTTCTGCAAGGACCAGCGGGAGCCGGAGTTCCGCTCCGACGTGCTGGCCCCGGCGCAGGAGAGCAAGAAGAAGATCGACGAGGACATCGGCGACGACCTGGACCTGCTGGTGCAGGCGGTCGAGCTGGTGGTCACCTCGCAGTTCGGCTCGACCTCGATGCTCCAGCGCAAGCTGCGGGTGGGCTTCGCCAAGGCGGGTCGGCTGATGGACCTGATGGAGACCCGGGGGGTGGTCGGCCCGTCCGAGGGCTCCAAGGCCCGCGACGTGCTGGTCAAGCCGGACGAGTTGGAAGAGGTCCTCGACGGCCTGCGCGGCGACGTGGACTGACCTGCGCGGGGCCGGTCGGTGCGACGGTCCCACCGGTCGGGTCCGCAACGGACCGTGACCGTGAGCGTGCGACGGTTCGTGGGCGTGGACGTGCGACGGGCCGTGGACGTGCGACGGGCCCGCCGGGATGCCGGCGGGCCCGTTCGCGGGAAGGCGTCAGTCAGCTGTTCATCATGGCGCTGACGATCACCAGGCTGAGGATGATGGCCACCACGTTAGCGGCGGCGGCGTACCAGCCCAGCGGCTTGTCGCCGAGCACCGCACCGACGATGCCGAGCACCAGGCCGATGACACCGAAGATGACCGGGGCGATCAGCAACGCGACGACGGCGAAGACGAACGCCAGGATGGTGCAGATGCGGGCGGCGTTGGTACGCGGGCGGGCGGGTGCGTGGGTGTCGGCCATGACGTCCTCCGTGGTCGGGAACATGAGTGCTGTGGTGATCGATCACTACCCACACCGGACGGAAACTACGCACCCGGCGGCGATATCCCACCCGGCCCGCTGTGGTGCCGGCGCGGAAATTCCGGTCGATCCGGCCGGCCGGTGTGGCAGCATCACCCGGTGCCGGCATCCCGTCGTGACCTGTTGCGGTCGCAGTTCGATCTGACCTGGTCCCTGTTCGAGTACCACCTGGAGCGCCTGGAGGCGGCGGACCTGCTCTGGGAACCCGTGCCGTACTGCTGGACGATGCGCCCGGATGCCGACGGCGGATGGACGCCGGACTGGGCGGACGTCGAGCCCGACCCGGTCCCGGTCCCGACGATCGGGTGGATCACCTGGCACATCGGCTGGTGGTGGACGGTCGCTGCCGACCATGCGCGGGGGCGCAGGCCGCGGGAACGTGACGAGATCGGTTGGCCCGGTGACCGGGACCGGACGGTGGCGTGGCTGGGTGACCTCCGTACCGCATGGTTGGCGGTGTTCGACCAGCTCAGCGACGTCGACCTCGATGCGACCGCGTCGTTCCCGTGGCGGGACGACCCCGCGTACACCGTGGCCCACATGATCGCCTGGGTGAACGCCGAGCTGATGAAGAACGTCGCCGAGGTCGGCCAACTCCGGTTGTTGCGGCACGCGAGCCGGCCCTGACCCGTCGGCCGGTCCCGGGGAGCGGGCTCGGCAGCCGGGACCGGCCGTCCACCGGCAGCCGGCCCGGCCGCGGGCGTGGGGCGGCTCAGTGGAAGAGCTTGAGGCCGACCACGCCGGCCACCACCAGCAGCAGGCTGAGCAGTCGGGGCAGGCTCGTCGACTCGCCGAGGGCCACCATGCCGACCAGTGCGGTGCCGACGGCCCCGATGCCGACCCAGACCGCGTAGCCGGTGCCGACGGGGATGTCGCGCAGCGCGTACGCCAGGCCGGCCATGCTGGCGACCAGGGTGACCGCGAAGACGGCCGAGGGCAGTGGCCGGGTGAATCCGGCGCTGCGGTCGAGGGAGACCGCCCACGCGGTCTCCAGGAGTCCGGAGAGCACCAGCACGATCCAGGCCATCGGGCATCACCTCGGGGGTGCGGGTCCCGGACCGGCCGGGACGAGTCGGTTGGTCACGGGGCGTCTTGGCCTGACCGGGTACGCCCACGACTCGTCCGGGGTGGCTGCGGGCCGGTAGGAGCCGCGGCACCGACCTGCCCACGCGGCCACCACGACCGACGCTAGCACCGCCGGCCGGCGGGGTGGGGTGATCCTCCCCACCACACCTTGAGTTGAAGTCAGCTTGAGGTTGCAGCATGGGGAACATGACGCTGCTCTTCGACGACCGGCAGGTCGCCGCCACCCTGGACGCGCCGACCACCGTCGCGGCGATGCGGGACGCCCTGCTGGCCGCCCACGCCGGCCGGCTCGTCGCCCCACCCCGGGCGTCCGCACCGCTGGCCGGCGGGCGGATGGTGCTCACCGCCGGGCAGCTCACCGACGAGTGGTACGGCTTCCGCTCCTACGACACCCTCGGCCACCCGGCCGGCGAGCAGCTGGTGGTGCTGCACGACGCCCGGACGGGGGCGGTCCGGGCCATCGCCGTCGGCGCGGAACTCGGCTCCCGGCGTACCGGCGGGCTGGGCGCGGTGGCGGTCGACGCCCTGGCCCGCCCGGACGCCACCACCCTGGGCGTGATCGGCTCCGGCGGGCAGGCGTGGACGCAGGTGTGGGCGACCGCCGCCGTCCGGCCCCTGCGCGAGGTGACGGTGCACAGCCGCTCGGCGGCCCGCCGCGAGGCGTTCGCCGCCCGGGTCCGCGCCGAACTGGGAATCCCCGCCCGCGCCGTCGGCTCGGCCGCCGAGGCGGTCCGCGACCGGGACGTGGTGGTGCTCGCCACCACCAGCGTCACCCCGGTGCTGGCGGCCACCGACCTCGCCCCGGGCACCCACGTCAACACCGTCGGCTTCAAGCAGGTGCACCGGCACGAGTTCGGCACCGACCTGCTCGACGCCGCCGAGGTGCTGGTCACCGACTCGCCGGCCCAGGCGGCGGCGTACGACCCGCCGATGTTGACCGCCGTCGGGCCGTACCCGGGACGGTTGCGTGACCTGGGGGCGGTGCTGGCCGGGGCGGTCCCCGGCCGGACCGGCGCGGACCAGGTGTCGGTGTTCTGCTCTACCGGCCTGGCCGGCACCGAGGTCGCCCTGCTGGACCGGCTGGTCCGGGTGGGCGCGACGACGGTCTGACCGCCGGTGTGTCGTCTGCGGCGGGCGGGTGCACCATGATCGGATTGCAATTTTGGCGAGTGTTCCCGGCGTGTCGTGCGCATTTTCGTCATTTGATCAACGATGGGCCGGGCGGCGGGGTGAACCGGCCTACACCGCACGCCGCCGTCGGTCGGGCCCGCTCCCGCGCCCGGTACCCTCGGATGGTGTCTGCCACCCCCACGCCTGACAACGCCGGCCCGACGCCCCGCCGCGACCTGGCGCAGCCGTCCGCCGACGGCCGACGGGTCGCCCTGCTGACCCTGGGCTGCGCCCGCAACGAGGTCGACTCGGAGGAGCTGGCCGCCCGGCTGCACGCCGACGGCTGGCAGGTCACCACCGACGGCGAGGGCGCCGACGTGGTGGTCGTCAACACCTGCGGGTTCGTGGAGAAGGCCAAGCAGGACTCGATCCAGACCCTGCTCGCCGCCGCCGACACCGGGGCCAAGGTGGTCGCCGCCGGCTGCATGGCCGAGCGGTACGGCCGGGAGCTGGCCGACAGCCTCCCCGAGGCGCAGGCGGTGCTCAGCTTCGACGACTACCCGGACATCGCCGCCCGGCTCGACTCGGTGCTCGCCGGCGAGGCGATCGGCGCGCACACCCCCCGGGACCGGCGCGAACTGCTGCCGCTCACCCCGGTCGCCCGGCGGGAGTCGGCGGTGTCGCTGCCCGGCCACGGCACCCCCACCCGGGTCGCGCCGGAGACCGACGCGCATACCCCCGCGCACCTGCGGCAGGTGCTGCGCCGCCGGCTCGACACCGGCCCGGTGGCCTCGCTGAAGCTGGCCAGCGGCTGCGACCGACGGTGCGCGTTCTGCGCGATCCCCGCGTTCCGGGGCGCGTTCGTCTCGCGTACCCCCGACGAGCTGCTCGCCGAGGCGGAATGGCTGGCCAAGACCGGCGTCCGTGAGCTGGTGCTGGTCAGCGAGAACTCGACGTCGTACGGCAAGGACCTGGGTGACCCGCGGGCGCTGGAGAAGCTGCTGCCGCAGCTCGCCGCGATCGACGGCATCGTCCGGGTGCGGGCCAGCTACCTCCAGCCCGCCGAGACCCGTCCCGGCCTGGTCGAGGCGATCGCCACCACCCCCGGCGTGGCCCCCTACTTCGACCTGTCGTTCCAGCACTCCAGCGAGCCGGTGCTGCGCCGGATGCGCCGGTTCGGCTCCACCGACCGGTTCCTGGAGCTGCTGGCCGGCGCCCGTGCCCTCGCCCCCGAGGCGGGTGCGCGGAGCAACTTCATCGTCGGGTTCCCCGGCGAGACCAAGCAGGACGTGGCCGAGCTGGTCCGGTTCCTGACCGACGCGCGGCTCGACGCGATCGGCGTGTTCGACTACAGCGACGAGGACGGCACCGAGGCCGCCGGGCTGCCCGGCAAGCTCTCCGCCGCCACCGTCAAGCGCCGCTACGACCGGCTGGCCGCGCTCGCCGACGAGCTGTGCTCGCAGCGGGCCGAGGAGCGGCTCGGCAGCACGGTCGAGGTGCTTGTCGACACCGTCGACGACGGCGTGGTGGAGGGGCGGGCGGCGCACCAGGCCCCCGAGGTCGACGGCTCGACCACCCTGGTCGCCCCGGTCGGTGGCGGCGTCGACCTGGCCGCGTTGCGCCCCGGTGACCTGGTGCGGGCCACGGTCACCGCGACCGAGGGCGTCGACCTGGTGGCCGTACCGGATGAGATGATCTCGGCGGCGCCCGGCGCGGAACGGTGACGGTGGGCCCGGACGGAGCGGGGGAGCCAGGTGGGGCGGTGCCAGGTGGGCCTCGACGGCCGGAGCGGGGCGCGGCGGTGACCGGGGCGGCGGAGTCCGCGCCGCCGGTGGCCCGGGTGCCGGTGCTCAACGCGGCCAACGGGCTGACCCTGCTGCGGTTGGTGCTGGTGCCCGTCTTCGCCGCGTCGGTGGTCGCCGCCGGGATGACCCACACCGGGTGGCGGATCGCCGCCTGCCTGATCTTCGCGTTCGCCTCGATGACCGACCTGGTGGACGGCTGGATCGCCCGCCGGTTCGGTCTGGTCACCTCGGTCGGCAAGGTGGCCGATCCGATCGCCGACAAGGCGCTCACCGGCGCGGCCCTGGTGCTGCTGTCCGTCTACGACCGGTTGCCCTGGTGGGTGACGGTGCTGATCCTCGTCCGTGAGTTGGGCATCACCGGGCTGCGGTTCTGGGTGATCCGGCACGGCGTGATCGCCGCCAGCCGGGGCGGCAAGCTCAAGACGGCGCTGCAGATCCTGGCCATCGCCTGGTACCTGTGGCCGATGCCGGCCGCCCTGGTCGCCGTCGGCCCCTGGATCATGGCCGCCGCCGTGCTGGTCACCGTGGTCACCGGCTTCGACTACGTCGCCCAGGCCCTGCGCCTGCGCCGTCCCCGCCCCTGACCGGGACTTCCCGGCCCCGCAGCCCGCACCGCGCAGCCCGCGCGTAGCCGGCGTCGATCCCGGGCGGCCCTCCGCGTCGGCTCCCGGCCCCGCGCCGCAATCCCGGGGCGGCGGGACGGCTGTCCCTGCCGCCCGGGACGCCCCGCCCAGCAGAGTCGGCACCGCACCGGCCTCAGTGGCCCGGTGCGGCGTCGGCCCGACCGGGTCGACGCCCGGCGACGGCGGGCGGGGTTGCGCCCGGTGGCGGGAGGAGCAGCGGTGCGGACAGCGACGAGACATGCCCGGGGACGGTCCCCGGGCGGCGGGTGGCGCAGCCGCCGGCTGTGGGCGGCCGGCCTGACGGCGGTGCTGGCGGTCACCATGCACCAGAGTCCGGCCCGCGCCGCCGACCCGGTGCCGTTCGACGAGCAGGCGGTGCACGGGGCGCTGTTCGGGGCCGTCGTGCAACTACGCGACGCCGGGGCCGTCGGCCTGAAGGACGCGCTGCTCACCGCTGAGCTACTCGACTGGCGTACCGGCCAGCCGGGTGCCGACGCGACGCAGGTGGCCGGGCACGTGGCCGCCATTCGGGCGGTCGCCGACGCGGCGGTCAGCGACGCGCGGGCCGAGGACCGGTCCCGGTTCGCGGTGGCGATGGCGGTGCTGGCCCGGCTCGGCGAGTCCACCGGCGCGGTGACCACCGGCCCGGCGGTGCGGGCCTTCCTGGCCAGCACGGTCGGCGCGGAAGGCGCGAACGTGGTGCCGGACGCGTTGAACCTGGTCCGGGGCGGCTACCAGGACGCGGCGTGGAACGCCCGCTCCCGGGACCTGGTCCAGGACACCTGGCGGGAGCTGCACCGGCGGGCCGCCACCGACGACGCGCTGGCCACCGGCTGGGACAGCGCCTTCGCGGGACGGACCGGCACCGGGGTGCGTACCCCGGTCGACGGGTTGCTGGCCGCGCGGATCCACGAGCCGCGCGCCGACGGCAACACCGGCACCCTCGGCTACTACGTGCCGCTGTCCGCGATCCGCGACGTCCGCGGTGACCCGACCGCCTTCAAGGCGCTGGTGCAGGAGCGGGCGTACGCGACGCTGAAGGTGCTCGACGCCGACGGCAACAACCGGATCACCGAGGTGGTCGGCTACGCCAACACGTACCCGCTCAACCAGGACCCGAAGCCGAGCCAGGCGGTGGTCGACGCGGAGAAGGCGAAGACCGAGTCGAACCGCAAGATCTTCGAAGGGCTCGGGTCCACCGTCACGGTGCTGTCCACCCTGGTCGGCTTCGTCGACAAGAAGTTCGGCAAGCAGCTGGAGACCATCGGCAAGGCCGTGGTGACCTCGGTGACCGCGATCAACACGTACGTGACGACGGTGCTCGGGCAGGGGCTGACCATGGCCGCGACGGCGATGGGCACGGCGGTGCTGACCGGCAACCTGCTCGGCGCGGCGGTGAGCCTGATCGGCCTGTTCGCCGGGGGCGGTGACCCGAACGCCGCGATCCAGGCGGAGATCGGCAAGCTGCGCCAGCAGATCGACCGGCTCGCCAAGGGCATCGACAAGCGGTTCGACCGGATCGAGTCGGCGCTCAAGGAGATGTACGCCGGGCTGGTCGCCCAGCTCGACGCGCTCACCAAGGGCCTCGACGAGGTACGCGCCAACCTGGGCCGGATCGCCACCCAGTTGCAGACCATCGAACGCAAGGTCGACTCGATGGCGCTCGCCACCCACGTGGCCCTGGAGAACATCGCCAAGAGCCAGCTCAACCAGGTGATCACCACGTACGTGCACCACAAGGAGATCACCGGGCAGCCGATCCCGGACTACCTGGGCACCTACTACCCGAAGGCCGAGTCGCCGACCTTCACCTTCGCCACCGTCAACGCCTCCGACGAGGGCACCTTCACCGCGCCGGCCGGGACCAGCCTCGCCGACCCGGTCAGCGTGCTCGACACCCACCTGCCCGCCGGTTCGATCAACTACCTCGGCCAGTGGGCGCGTAACCGGGTCGGTGGCACCTGGACCGTCGGCCCGGTCGCCAACGCCGCCGCCTGGACCACCGCCGCCCGGGTCTACAACATCCTGCAACTGGAGAACCCGCAGTTCGCCGCCCAGGTGGCCGCCGGGCGGGGCGACGCCGTCGCCGAGACCGGCCGGACCATCAACGAGCGGGTGCGGCAGTTCAGCCAGCCGACCGCCGACGGCGGCACCAACCCGTTGTTCACCGCGCTGATGGCCGACTACCGCACCGCGGTCGCCGGCTGGAACGCCCAGGTGGAGAACGTGCGCAAGGCGGTGGTCTGGAACGGCAGCGACACCCTGCCGGTGCACGACATGTGGGGCAGCCCGGACCAGGAAATCCCGGCCGCGAACCGGATTCCCGAGGCCGAGTCGATCGGCGGGTGCAGCGCGAGCCGGGTCGGCCGGCCGATCCCGTCGACGGTACGCCGCAGCAACCTGCCCAACGCGTTCCACCTGGCCCGCCACGCCATGCCGCCGGGGCACGCCCCGGAGTTCTCCACCTGCTACGACGCGAACTTCGTCAACGTGGAGGAGCACGAGGGGCCCCGGTTCCAGACCACCACCGGCGACCTCCAGATCACCCTGCGGTCGCGGGTGAAGTGGGCCGGCGGGGACTGGCAGGAGGTGCAGACCGCCACCCGCGTGTTCCCCATCGGCACGTTCTGCTCGTGGGACGTCCGGTCCCCGATCCCGCAGGGCTACTGCTACGACGAGAACAAGTACCTCACCGACCGGTGGGCGGGGACGTACAAGCCGGCGTTCGAGTCGGCGGCGATCCCGGTCGTCGCCACCCAGGCGACGTCCGCCCGCAGCAAGGCCGCCGCGATGCTGTCCGGCCGACAGAAGTACTTCTACCGGGTGATGCGGGCCGGCACCGGGCCGAACCCGCCGAGCAGCGACACCTGGGAGGTGTCCCGGGTGCTCTGGCAGAAGGGCAAGGCGGTCGCGGACGCGCTGCGGCTGTTGCAGGCGTACACCGAGCTGGGCTGGGGCACCGCGCTGGAACTCGACGACAGCCTCGCCGGCTTGCTCTTCGGGGGCAACGGGTTGCCCGCCGACTACAGCCGTCCGCGTAGTGACGCCGACCAGTCGGCCCACCAGCACCTGCGCAACGCGATGGCGCAGGCGGTGGCCAACTACGCCGACTGCGTCCAGACGTTCGACTGGAACCCGTGCGACGGGGAGCGGTCGGGCTTCGACCCGCTGCGTGACCAGGGCCAGTACGGTGCCGGCTGCGTCCAGGCCAGCGTGCCGGACAAGCCGCGTGACCCGCTGAGCGCCTGCCTGGCCAGCGCGGCGTTCGTCCGGGTCGGCCAGCTCGGCCAGCGGTACGACCACTGGTCGTCCCGGGTGCGTTCCGGCGGGCACACCGAGGGGCTGCCGGAGGTGACCGCGGCGACCGACATGACCCGGGCGACCACGGTGAGCATGCATCCGGCGGGCTGACCGCCCACGGACGCCCGACCGGGGAGGGTCCCGCCGGGACCGGGACCCTCCCCGGTCGGGACACCGCCGTGGCCCGATCGCCTCCGCGTCCGCGGCCCACAGATCGTCGGCGACCTTCTGACGACGGGTCGCAGTGCCGGCCCGTCGGGTGCGACGTGGTCGGGTGCCGCCGATCGGTCCCGCCGGCCCGGGACATTCGTCCCGGGCCGGCGGGACGACCCCTGGATGACGATGGTTCGACCGTTCACCGACGACCGCCGGTCCACCCGGCGGTGCCACTGTGGACGGTCGACCACCTACGCTGCGGCGGGGCGGGTGCCGGGAGACCCGCCCCGCCGTCCACGCACCGGCATCCAAGGAGTGATCATGACGCTGAGCGCTGGCGACGACCGACGGATCCTGTTGATCGCCACCAACGACACGTTCTGCCACGTCTACCAGAACCTGGCCGACCTGCTGTCGACCGCCGACCTCGGCGAGAAGCTCGCCGGGGCGGTCGAGTTCTTCGACGTCACCGGCCGACGGCTGCACCCGGTCTTCTCCGCCGACTGGCGGCTGGAGGAGTTGCAGGCCGGCACTGGCCCGGCGGAGCCGGAGGCCGTCCGGAACCGGTTGGCCACGGTGGTCGCGCACGTGACGCAGTACGTCCACGACCACCCGGACGTGCTCGTCCGCTCCCGGATCTCGCTGGAGCGGGCGCTGTCCGAGCTGCCCCGCCTCGACGACCCGGACCTGTCCGAGATCATCGGGGCCCTGCCGGAACACCTCGAACACGACTCCGGCAACTGGCTGCACAACGCCATGCACGCCGCCGGTTGGGCCGACTGACCCACCCGATCCCACCACCGACGACCAACCCCCGGAGGGCCTGCCGTGCCGTCGCCGATCGCCGCGCTGTCCCCGTCCCGCCGGGTCCTGGCCGGGGCGGGCCTGGTCGTCGCCGGGCTCGTCCTGGCCGGGCAGTGGTGGTATCCGCAGCCGGCGGCGCTCGGGCCGGCGGCGCTGACCGGCACGATCGCGGTCGCGTTCACCGCGCTCGGCGGGTTGGTGCTCGCCGGGCTGCCCGGTCACCCGGTGGGCCGGCTGATGCTTGCCGCCGGACTCGTCGCCGGGGCGGCGGTGCTGGCGTTGAGCTGGCCCGCTGTCACCCCGCTGGCCTGGCTGGGGCAGTGGCTCTGGTGGCCGCCGTACGGCCTGATCTTCCTGGCCCTGCTGGTCTTCCCGGACGGCCGGCTGCCGGGCCGGGGATTCCGGCCGGTCGCGGTCGGGCTGGTGGTCACCACGGTGGTGGTGGCTGTGGCGCTGGCGGTGGCCGCCACCAGCGACCCCCGGGGCCTGCTGTTGTCCGCCACGACGGCCGCCGACCCGACCGCGCGGCTGCTGGTCCGGGTCGCCCTGCTGACCGTCGCGGTCGAGTTGCTGCTGGTGGCCGCCGTGCTGGTGGGGCTCGCCCGGCGCTGGCGGCGGGCCGTCGGCGAGGCCCGTCAGCAGTTGGCCTGCCTGCTGGCCGCCGGTGCGCTGTTCCTGCTCGGCTTCCTGCTGGACTGGCTCAACCTCTCCGGCGCGTGGGTGCTGATGGTGATCGCGATCCCGGGCGCGATGACCCTGGCGGTGCTGCGTCACCGGCTCTACGGGCTGGAACAGGTGATCAACCGGACCCTGGTCTGGCTGGTGATGAGCCTGCTGGTGATCGCCGCCTTCGTCGGGGTCGTCGCGCTGCTGCGGGACCTCGTGCTGCGCGGGGACACCTCGAACGCGTCCCTGGTGGCCACCGGCCTGATCGCGGTGACCTTCGAGCCGCTGCGGCACCGGGTGCAGCGTGGGGTGAACCGGCTGCTCTACGGCGACCGCGACGAGCCGTACGCGGTGCTGGCCCGCCTCGGTGACCTGCTGGAGCGGACGGTCCAGCCGGAGGCGGTGCTGCCGCTGCTGACCGGCACCATCGCCCGTTCGCTCCAGGTGCCGTACGTGGCGGTGGAACTCGGCGGGGAGCACGCCGACGACGGGCGGCCCGGCCGGGTGCACGCCGCGCACGGCCAGGCCACCACCGCCCTGGAACGCTTCGACATGGTGACCCACGGGGAGTGGGTGGGGCGGCTGGTGGTGGCCCGCCGGGCAGCCGGTACCCGGTTCACCCCGGTCGAGCGGCGGCTGCTCAGTGACGTCGCGATGCACGCCTCGGTGGCCGCCGCGACCGCCCGGCTGATCCGTGACCTGCGGGACTCCCGGGAGCGCCTGGTGACGGCCCGGGAGGAGGAACGCCGTCGGCTGCGTCGGGACCTGCACGACGGCCTCGGTCCGACCTTCGCCGGCATGTCCATGCAGGTACGCGCGGCCCGCAAACTCGCCACCGCCGACCAGGACCGGCTGACCCGCATCCTCGACGGGCTCGCCGACGACCTGCTCACCTGCACCAGCGAGGTACGCCAACTGGTCGACCAGCTCCGTCCGGCCGCCCTGGACCGGGGGTTGGAGTCGGCGCTGCGGGCCGAGTGCCAGCGCTTCGACGGTCCGACGCTGACGGTCCGGCTGAGTGTCGCCGACGCCCTGCACCGGTTGCCGGCCGCTGTCGAGGTGGCGGCGTACCGGATCGTCGGTGAGGCGCTGGCCAACACGGCCCGGCACGCCGGGGCGACCTGCTGCGACGTGGTGGTGCGCCGGGGCCGGGCGCTGGTCGTCGAGGTGTCCGACGACGGCACCGGTATCGTCGCCCGCCGCCCCGGCGGGGTGGGCCTGGACTCGATCCGGGAACGGGCCGCCGAACTGGGCGGCGACTGCGAGTTCGTCGACCGGTCCCCGCACGGCACCCTGGTCCGGGTCCGCCTCCCCCTCCCACCCCCCGACACCCCCCCCCCCCCCCCCCCCCCCCCCCCCCCCCCCCCCCCCCCCCCCCCCCCCCCCCCAGCCCCCCCGGATAAAGAAGGTTTCG